>JAHQVL010000344.1 GCA_019634345.1 Rhodothermaceae bacterium | reverse complement strand
GGTAAGCACAGGTTGATAAAATGCGTCATCAATACGCCTCACATCCTCAAAACCAGCTACTATCATAAGTTCGATTAACGTGTCTGTTGATACTGCATAATACTGGGTTCTCATGGTATTGGTTACCACTTCCCTGGAACTTAAATCTTCTTCAATCAAGAAAAGGGTCACATCATACAGTTCTCCAATAAAATCCCACACCTGGAATACCACATAGCGCTTGCCGTCTTCAATTCGAGTGCCGTAGGGCTTTAGAATATGTTGCCCGCGCTTCTCCTGGTCATAATCTCTCACTGTAATAACACACCCACCTCCTGCCGATAGGCACGCATACATTTGCTTCAGTGCCCTTAATATATCTTGATCATTCAGCAAGTGCGGGACTGAGTTATCTGCCGACAGAACTATATCGTATTTCTCTCGATGATGACCAGATAAATCAAGCATATCACACACGGAAAAACGAATATCAACTGCCCTCCTTTCAGCTTCTTGTTTTGCTCTCTCGACAGCATCTTTTGAAAGATCAGATCCAGTTAACTCGAAACCTTGCTGTGAAAGGGCTATGGATTGGGTGCCAATTCCACAAGATGCATCTAATACCGTACAAGCTTGCGGCCACTTCTTTTTAACGATAGCAGACAGTTGTTCTCCCTGCCGCTCCATGCTCTCATTCCAGTCAGCAAAGATCAAGTGATAAAAAGGCGAGAGGGCTGTATAAAATTCATCCATTTACTAGAAACAAGCGTTGGCATTACAATCCCAATCGTTCCTCAATCTTACTCGCCTCACCGAGCAGCTCAAGGTGGCATGCTCTTTTATCGTGATCATATACAAATAAGGAAATCTGGGAATCCCGATCTCGCAGTAACATATCAACTTCCCACATATTATCCAACCGACGAGATAAACGATGATTATCGGTAAAGTCGTAGACATGTTCAGGCATAGAGACCATCCCTACTGTACGTATGTCCTCCCTCATAAACCCTAGCACCCGCTTGTAGAGTGACATAGCCTGTACTTCATCGATAACGTTCTTCTCACTAAAACAACCAACGACGCCCTCCTGATACCCAAATTGACGAAAACCGGTTATCTCCCCTGATTTATCGGTGATATAATAGGTTACCAATGCATCACTGGTCTCCGAATCTGGGCTACCCAAATCGGCTTCAATCTCAGGAAGTGATGCACCGATGTAGCTTTCCACGCGCTGTAAATAGAGTTGAACACCGGCATCACTATTTCGAAAATCAAAAGAGGCGAAAAAAATACCGAGTATACAAAGCCCTACAATGATCAAAACTTGTTTTCTCATGGACAGGTTGATTTGTTATTAATTCAAGAGATGAGCTTTTCAATGAGAAGTGTTGTACTGAGTACTATCTAATACTCATACAGAAAAAGGGAAACTGCGAAAAGAATTCAGCTGAAATGAGCTATCAGTCGGAATTGACCTGCGTAGTACGCGCCTCAAACGCCCCCACTCAGCACACCATTTTCACGATTGGACAGGTTGGAATTGCATTAATAGATCTTGCTTACTTACTTCCACCTAAGCCACCTTTAACACCTATCTTTTCTTTGTCTATGAGATGGACCATTAGCTTCTTGCTCTTATTGGTTTATACCGTACCTGCATTTTCTCAGCAATCATCCCTACGAGGGTTTGTTTCAGATGAAGTAACAGAAGGTCCCCTCCAGTTGGCATCTGTCGTGCTCGAAGGAGAAAATGATTTTCTTGCTGGTGCAGTTACCGATGGGGACGGATACTTTATTATTCGCCGTGTTCCAGATGGACGTTATACGCTTCGGGTCTCATTCATTGGATTCAACACCCACGAAGAAACACTTGATCTCCCACTGCCTGAAAACACCAATAAAATCATCATCCTTTCCCCTTCTCAACAATCCCTGGAAGAAGTCGTTGTTGAAGCGGAAGAGGAAACAGGAATAAGTACAGTTGTTGCTGGCCTGGAAACAATGGTTCCTGCGCAAGTACAGCGCGTCCCAATGCTGGGAGTCACTGGAGACCTGGCTAGCTACTTACAAACCATCCCTGGCGTTGCCGTTCAAGGTGACCGTGGCGGGCAGTTTTTTGTCCGCGGCGGTGCTGTTGACCAGAATCTTGTTATGCTGGATGGCATGCCGGTTTACATGCCGTTTCATGTTCTGAGCTTTTATTCTGCATTTCCTGAGGAAACGATGGATAATGCCGCCTTTTACACAGGAGGATTTGGAGCCAAGTATGGCACCAGGGCATCTTCGATCCTCGACGTTACAACAAGAAATGGCAATAAACAAAACCTGGCTGGTTCCTTTTCAGTCGCTCCGTTCTTAAGTACAGCTCGTATTGAAGGGCCACTTATCAAGGACAGGGTCTCAGTAATTGCATCAGGCAGGCACTCTCTTATCGAAGATATCTTTCCCTCTATTCTTGGACAGGAATTGCCGTACCAGTTTGGCGATCTGTTTGGAAAAGTTCACGCTTTTATTTCGCCGAACCACAGCTTATCTGTAACCGGACTGCACACGTATGACAGAGGGGATATTGCCGGCACATTCAAGACATTCGATGGAGAAGCTCTTTCAACTCCTCCAGTAGACTCCAGTGAGGTCGCCTGGGAAAACACGGTTTATGGCGGAACGTACACCTTTCTCCCTGAAGGTATTCCTTTGATCGCCGAGATATCAGCCAATCGATCTGATATGTTAATCGAGATGGGCCCTCGTGATGCCAGGGAACGATCATCTGGTATCGAGAGCATGGATATTGGGCTTGACGTAACATACTTCCACTCGGACCTCATCGACTTCAGACTAGGCGCTTTACGAAGAAGCTCAACACTGGATTACGAGCTTGGAGGACAATTCCAGGGGATACCTGAACTGGCAAGCAATGATCTTCTTGAGTATACGGGGTATCTCGAAACATCCATCAAGCTCCAAAATGGACTTTTGGTATTTGAACCAGGGGTCCACCTTTATATGTTGCCAGATCGTAGCGAACAGAAAATAGATCCGCGTGCTAGAATTTCATGGATGCCACCCATTTTCAAAAGCAAAGTGCGCATCAATGCTGCAGCAGGCCGCTACCACCAGGCTATTGCAGGTCTTAACGACGAGCGGGATGTCGGCAACCTCTTTACTGCATGGACCATAATTCCTGACGACTCTCCTCTTACGTCCAGTATACATACGATTGTTGGCCTGAATATCGAGTTAAGCCAGTGGGTATCGATTGCTGCAGAAGGATTCCAAAAAACATATGACAATCTTTCTGTGCCTGTCTTTAACGGATCGCCCAGTTTCACCACGGCACTCCAACCAGCAGACGGTGAGGCCAGGGGTATTGATCTCAGGCTTGAGTTTCAAAATCGTCCGTTTATTTCAGAATCACTCATAAACGGGTATATCAGTTATTCTCTTTCAGAGGTTACTTACACGACGGGAAATGTATCCTATAACCCTGCCCACGACCGCCGGCAGCAGATCAATGCAATTATCGAAGCAGAAAAGGATGAACTCAGTTTTATCCTTCAGTGGCAGGTAGGAACTGGGTTTCCTTTTACTCAATCTTCTGGCTTTGATATTGCGATTCCTGTTACTCCTGATGTGGATGTTACAGCCACTCCAGGAGACCCGAGGGTTGCGTATGGCGCCCCGTTCGAGGGAAGGCAACCCGATTATGAACGCATGGATGCATGGATTGAACGCCGTATTGAACGAGGCCGAACCGTAGTCACACTTCGTGCGGGCGCAATAAATATTTTCAACAGAGAAAACTTATTTTATTTCGACTTATTTGAACTTCGCAGAGTCGACCAGTTGCCCTTCACTCCTTCTGTAGGATTAAAAGTAGAGCTGAGGTAAGGAGGATATGACTATGAACAGAATACCTTTCCCATTACCCTTTCAAGCATTGAGACCTAAGTTCCTGGCACTCTTGATCAGTGCCTATCTGTTCGTACTGAGTGGATGCGATACCACGTTTGTTGACCCCTTCGCCAATGACACCAATTTTTTTACGATCTATGGCTTCCTTGATGAAGCAAATAACTTACCAGGCACTAGAGCACATGCTGTAAGGGTTGTCCCTATTACACGCCGGGCTGAGGCCATTACCTCACCGGCTGATCCTCAGGCAAACATCGATGCCCGTGTTTTTGTTATCAACGTATTTAACGGACAAGAAACGGAATGGCGGCACACCCTGCAACGATTCTCAGAGACAGAGTATGGGCACGTATACAGGTCTAACATGCCTATTGCACAGAACACACTCTATCGTATAGAAGTCCGCAGATCGGATGGTATTGTTACCTCAGCAGAAACACTTGTACCTGCCGTTTCGACGATTAACATTATCCAAGACCCACAACCCCGTATTGACACGGCAACAAATGAAATCCATCAAGGCATCCTCATTCCTAATGTGAGTAACTTATGGAATATTGATCTCACCTATTACATTTCAGGATCTGGATGCTTTACTACAACTCCTATTAACGTAGCATATGGCCGCCCGGGATCGTTTGATGGCGAAGGATGGCGTTTTGAAGCCAATGTCACCTCAGATTTGCGTGGTATCGATATCGGGGAAAACATGGCCCTAGACCTTACTCTATGTTCTATCGGGTTAGATGTCCGTGTCCCTGATACGGAATGGGACCTCTCAAATGCTGAGCCGGGAGCAGAACTGCCTGCATTTTCAACCGTACCTTCTAATGTGGAGAATGGACTCGGCTTTTTTGGATCTGTAGGTGTGATTAATAATGCATGGAACACGACCGATGCATTAAAAGCAGCAATTGCACAACAATAAAAAACGCTTCACTCAACAAAATCGGAATGTACCATTCGGCCCCCCAAGCGATTGGTACTCTCCGCGATGTCAAGCGAAGCGTTGTGCACATAATGTACTCAAATCCACCTACACGCGTAAATAGTTATTGGAGAAAATAATCAGGTTTAACTCATCCAGATGTTGTAGCTTCATTCGCACAGAAACTTACCAATAACGATCCCACATATACACGATTTTATGGCAAAATTAGAAGTCGTTAACTACAGTATTAAGTGGCATCCTGTAGACAATAAAGGAGAAGTTCGGACCGTATTTTCGGATGGACAGGCCGTACGACTCCCGGTTGATTCTACCGAGGAATTCATCGCCATTACCATGATGCTCAGCAAAGAGCCTGTGCTTTTTGATCCGGACACGCTGTATCTAGAATGCCCTCAGAGACCCACTGGTACCTGATCTATTTCTAGAAAGCACTTTCCTTGTATTTTTTCTCTCCTGCTTCAACTGAGAAAGGCAGGCGGTTTTGATCAAGCGGCTGTGGGCAGGTAGAGTATTCAGAAAAAGCGCACGGCGGATTATAGGCTTTATTAAAATCAATGACGGTATGGCCAGTGTCATCAGGTAAGGGTACATAGACAAAACGGCCGCCTCCGTAGGTTTCTGTACCGTTTGTTTGATCCCCGAACACGAGAAAAAGCCGACTTCCTTCATTGCGTTCAAACGGGACCATTTCATACTGCTTATTCTGGTATTGAAACACGAGCAAGCCTGGAGACCGTTCGGTACGCATAGTACCTATCACCGTTGGATACGTAAACTCCTGAGTCTCCTTGTAAGGAACGAATCGTGCTTCGAGTTGCCAGTCCAAATCAAACTCAAATGCACTGATACCTTTAAAGGCTTTTCTCTCAGGACTTTCAGAATCCCAGACCCGTACCCCCAACTGCCCGTCCCGTGCAATGACCCACCATGTTAGGTTCTGAAAATGAAGCCTGGTTGCTTCGTCTTCTCCTTCCATGTCATTAACCATAAGTATGCGCCCATCAACGGGTTGACCATTCGTTAGAATTGGAAGGGACTCTTGGGGTTCAAAATAAACAGTGTCTCTTTCTCGTGTGAATTGCCCCAGATACTCTGGACCTTCACGATCCTTAATAAAGAAATCATTCTCCTCACTCAAACCCATGGTTGACTCCCCTTCCTCAAGCCAAAACAATCCGGCGAGACTTAACCATGATGTGCGCTCAGATCGCATCTCCCAACTTCTATCAAATTCCCATGCAGAATGGTCATTTTGCTTTTGCATACTCAATATCTGATACCGTGCATACAAGGATGCGGCAACTAGTAGCAACGCGAAGAGTCCAGTTCGGACAGTCGACCTTTGACGAGCCATAACCGAGGGTAGAAAATTAAGGGGGCGAGGTTTTAACGAACGACGTGCAACGTCTTGGTATCGTCAAAGACGACTCCAGGAAAGCTGGTCACGATCATCCGGTAATAATATACACCACTCGCAAGATTATCGCTTGGCACACTCACTGTGTACCATTGTTCTTCATCATGAAACCCATCTACCAGTTCATCTACCTCCACACCGTTCAGGTTAAATAACTTGATCGTGACTATCCCAGACCGTTCGACGTAATACCTGATTGTAGCTGGACCAGACGCGGGGTTTGGAAAACTTTGCGCCAGCGTAAATGACGTAGGGTTGAAAACCAATACTGTAGATTCAGCCAAGATCTGAGATTGCCCCGAGGAACTTGTAGCTATCAACGAATACTTCACCGCGCCCTCGCTGGACACTTCATTATCAATTGAGAATATCGGGGACGATGTCTCTGCACTTGTATAAACAATTGTTGCGACATCATTCAGTTCACGCTCTATTGTTACACTCTCTACATCTCGTATAGCCGACAACCCACCTTCTAGTACCACAACGCCATTTTCCTTCAGGGTTGCCACAAGATCTCCTTGAGCAAGCGCCTGGTTACCCCGTGCAACAAGGGTGTCGATGTCTATCCGCAATTGGGGAAGAAGACTGTAGTTATTATCACCGGGGCACGAAGTCGCACCTTGATCACGGTGCCCAAACAGGTTTGAGGTATCTACCCCATAATTCTCCTTCAAATAGCTGAACATGGTGATCAGGCTATCTTTGGTGGCCGAAGACAGTACATCTACACAACTCCCACCCTCTGGAGGATGGTAACACCCAAGCATTGCAACACCAATGTTGCCCACATTAAAACCACCCACATGGGCGCCCTGAGCCAATCTAGGTGGCGTGCTAAGAGTTCGCCTGTTATCCAAAAATGGCCGGCCCTGATAAACCCTTCCTTCCTGGTCTAGAATAAAATGGTATCCGATATCACTCCACCCTCTCACGTCTTGATGGAAATTCTGAATTGCCTTGACCTGGGCAAGCCCTTCCTCATACGTATAGGCAGAACAACAAGCTGCATGATGAAATGTCATCCGCCCGTAATCCGGCTGTGCCAACGGCACAGGATTCCCCCTAATAAATGGATCCGCATTCCACTCCGCCCTGTTAATCAATGCAGGCGGAATAATGGTTCTAGAAGAGAAAAGAGGTGCGGCCTCCTGATCGATCAGTTTGGTATCAACTAACGCATCATCATCCTTCCGGTTGTCAAAAACACCTGCTTCACTGACTGATAATTCACCAGGAGAAACGCCTCGAAACCTCAACGTAAAGCCTACGCCTTCTCTAAAGGTATCGCTTCGGTATCCAGCATAGAACGCAGCATCTCTTTCTGATTTCAAAAAAGTGAGCGGTTGCCATTCATCCTCATTAGCATCATCCCATTTTATCCAGCCTTCAGGAGATGGAATGGCTGAAGTGCCACTTATAATTACCCCGTTATAAGCATGAGAAGGGGCCTCAAAAGCATAGGTTACGTAAGCTATTTTATTGGCTTCTGAAGCTACTCCCTCAGCAACCGAAACACGATCTAGATCAAAGTCCGATATCGACTGCCCTTGAAGGGTTGTGACAGGCATGAGAAAGGTGATAACACAGATTAGCAGTATTAAGTGATTCATGTGCAAATATCAATGTTGCTTGGATCCTGCATGGAATGCAGGAAAACTTCACAAGTCGGACCTACGAGCACATTTATCCTTGTGCCTTAGAACGTTAGATTCAGAGTGAGCCAATGCGTTTCATCAAGGCGGCCAAAATCTGCATACGCGTAGTCAAACCCAATCTTCAGGGTACGATCAATCGTCAAGTTTAGACCAGCTCCAAAGGTTAATCCCTCTTCACCATCTTTTTCAAAGAGGTTTCTATAACCTATCCGAAGGGCCAGCAGGTTTCTGAAATCATATTCCGCTCCGAAGTTTACATACTCACTATTATCATTGGGATGAGCAGCATCGGTCATGAGAATAATGGTGTGATCTGCTGTAGATATTGCATCCCACGAAAGGCCCAGGCGGAATATGAGAGGCAAGGGGTGCTCTTCCGTCAAATACTCAGCGTTTACAATCTCGACATTCCCTTCTGCTGTCGGAGACGGATCCTCGCTGAACAGAATATCCCTCCCAGAAATCTGCATTTTAGGACCAAAATTAGCCATTACAGCACCGAGCCTCAATCGATCGTATGGAGTGGTAAACAAGAGCCCAATATCAAATGCAATGGCAGAAGCACTACTGTGCCAGATGGTTTCTTGGATAAATTTGAGCGTGCCCCCAATCTTAAACTTGTCGGTCAAAGCACGTCCGTATGAGACTTGGAGGGCTAAATTTTGAACATCGAACTCCTCCCCTGTGCCCTCTGGCTGCTGAGCAGTTCGGACTTGCATGCTTCCAGAATCCAGAAATATCAGCGATGCAGCGATAGTACCACTCGCCCCCAGGTTTGTACCAAAAGCAGCGAAATTATAGTTAATGCCGGCCAGGTAGTCTGTACGAGCCAGTTGAACGGCACTGCCCTGCATCCCGGCCAAACCAGACGGATTCCAGTATAGCGCAGAAAGGTCATTGGCTAAAGCAACATAGCTGCCTCCTAATGATATCGCTCGTGAGCCTACGCCGATCTTCAAAAACTGAGCAGCTGTTGTTCCTTTCTTTGTAATCGTATTTCGATCAGGAGAGTTATCCACTTGTGCAGCGGCGTTCTCTACCAGGGCGAACGCCATCAAGACCCACAACCCTATAAATAGTCTTATTTTTATCGGAGTATCCATTAGAGTGATTCGGTCCTATTTGATGATGGCAAATTTCCCTGTGAACGACCCTTCCTCTGACTCTACATGGAAGAGATACAAGCCGTAAGCAATATTCAGATTATCTGAAGACCGCAGGTCCCAAAACGCCTTTCCTTCATCCAGGCCGCCATTATGCTCAATCGTATCTACCAACTCCCCAGAGAGGGTGTAAATACGTATGGTACACTGCTGAGGCACATTGGCAAAGTAGAGCCGCCGGTCTCCGCGTTCAGCTCGATTAACGGGATTCCGGGGTTCAAACACATTGGTTGCAACGTATGGATTAGGCACCACATAGATGTCTCTCAGAGACTCTGCAACCTCTTCAGGGTCAGTTGTCGCAGCAGTTGTTGTAAAGGAGAATTGATCCTCACCAGTAAATGGCTTAGAAGTCCCAACAAATAGCACATCTCCAGTTGTGGGTTGCCTCGACGAATCCCGAAGACGAACTTCCCAGGTTGCCGTTAAGTCACCATCAATCGTTTCTACAAAAATGATAGACTCACTGAGGTCCCATACTCCATTCCCATTGATATCTGGAGTAAAAAGCCTGGATAGGCTGATTAGCTTGAGTAATATTTGTAATGGTGAACGGCAAGGGTATGTTCGAACTCACTGAGTTAGACTGAGTTTGATCGGAAAACACCACCTCATAGTCCGAAGGTTGAGGCTCTCGCCCTGGGCCAGATGTAGCAACTCTAACTTCATACACCAATCCTTCACCTCCTTGAGCCCACCCAGTTTGCTCATCATCGATCGCAAGAGGGACATCCTGAACAAATACGTGGAAACCATCAAACACCGTATTCGCTTCTTCATTATCCAACAACCTACTTTGGTAGAGGGGGAAATAATTAAACGAAGCGTTTACTCGCCCAGTTAGATCAGCTGTGATCTGCAAAGAGCCACTCTCTGGCGTTAACTGATAATCCTGACCAGAAACCAGTGTTGCACCGGTCTCAGATACAACCTGTACAGAGGAAGGATCTATATTCTGAAAACCCAATCCGTTCGTTTTACCAGGCTCAGCATTCACCGTGACCTGTTTAGGAATATCATCACGGATCGAATACATCACTTCATCGTCAACCTCATCAAAAACAAAGGTGTACTGTCCATTGTCTGGTACAGCAAACTCATCGATTACATCAATGAGGATATTACCCGTTCCACTCCCTTGTACTCTTGTCAGATTACCCTCTTCATTATTGATGATGGGTGCGCGAAAACCAGCCACTCTTGGCCCAGGTGTTACGGCAACAGTATTCACATCAAAAATAAAATCATTGGTATTGGGATTGAACGTAATCGTTTTGCTGGTTTCGCTCGGGGGGATACCGTTCGCTGCCAATTCATCACTACTGGTTTCGCCATCTTCGTTCATCCCATCCCACCCCCGGTCATAAGCAACTACGGTGTAATAATACGTTTGACCATTGATTACATTGTTGCTATCCACATACGTGTGGAAGACTCCGGTATCATCCCCTAAATCATAAGCAATCCCTCGTCGTGGATACACAAACGGCGAAGGACCTGTCTGCCCATTAATTAAATCAAACTTGGCCTCGACCCCATTTTCATCTACTAGAGGAGAGAACAGAAATTTAGATCCATTGATATCGGTAATCGTTTGCTGGTCACTAAACTCATGGTCCGTCGATCGATAAATAACATACCCCTCAAAATCCTCCTGGCCTGAAATGGGATCTACCGCTTTCTCGGCACCGTCATCCCAGTAGAGCGTCACTTTTCGATCTCCAGCAACAGCCTTTACCACTGGTTTATCTGGCGGCTTTGCAAAGCGATACCCTGCATCAAAAATTTCCTGCACGGTATTGGCATTCAATTCAAGGTCTTCTGGCTTCTCCCCTACAATCAAAGCGATTGAAAATCGCTTAGTCTCACCTGCTCGGAGGGGAAATGAACCAGACCCGTAAATGAACACGTAATCGCCCGGTTCAGCAGGAATATCTTCAAATCGGCCTGGCTGCACCAATGCCCAAACCCGATCATCATTTGAAATTCTGTTACCTGCAAACGCTGGAGAAGCAAAAGAGGTCAGCCCAATCTGATCGCTTTCGTCAATATCGGTGAATTCAAAGTTTGGCTCTCCAGGCTTCGTAATGTCAAACTGGCTGCCTGCAGTCGGTATACCATCTCCTTCTCCTTCATCCCCCGTACCATCGATACCATCAATGCCAATATCATCGCGGAATGGATCCCAATCCCCGTCGTTATCTACACCGTCTGTCCAGGACTCATCAATCATTCCGTCTCCATCGTTATCAATACCATCTCCTGGGAAAAACTGCCCGTTAATGATCTCATTTCCAATCCCAGGGCTTTCCAAGAACTTATACCCAAAGACGCCGGGTGGACGCCCAGGAATATCTGATCGCCCATCAGCATCAGAAGCAAAGACCATATTGAGCTCTCTATCAAAATTAGCAAGGTCATCTGGCCAATCGCCAGGCCCACCGACATGAGGATCGCCCCACATTCCAAAGATGACTTTATCGAGGTCTTTTTCACTTTTGTTTGTGATTTTGTAAATCAGAAACATAGCGTCCTCAGCGAGCGGATTCGCCCACTGATAAATGCGTGTCTCCACCTCGAGGCCTAAGCCAGATATAGAAGGGTCTGAATCAAACGGGCGATACAGGAATTCAGCATTGTTATAATCATTCATGAAATACAATGCTTCTTTATCTGCATTGGAAGCCCCCTGCTGAAGGGCTCCGGGCCATACGTATTCGCCTAGATTTTCGTTAAACCAGGACTCTGGCCATGAATCAGGTTTACCATCGAGATCCTCATCCCTTGCGTCGTTGGTCGGTATAAAAGGTGAATTGGGATCAACCACTTCAAGCCCTTCAAAAGAACCTACAGGCTCTGCACAGGCTATAGGTTGCCATCCCCAAAACTCAGTTCCATCTGGAGACACTTCGCCCCCATTAGATACCAGACCGTCTGAGACAATATGGGTAACATATACCTGCTCACCTGAATCGTTGAGCACTGGCCGGCCTTCATCATCAAAAAGAGGGACGCTCTGAGGGTCCTCCCTGTTTTCATCAACGATTTCGGCTGCCACAAAAGGACCAAACTCAAACCCGTACCCCAATCCATTCCATACGATATCAGTTATCGTATTTCCGGGAGAAGAAATAGAGCCAAAGTTCAGAATCTGGGCCGTTATACGATTCCCATTCATGATTACGTCACGACGGCGAGTAAAATCTTCTTCACATTCTAACCGCGCCCTGGATGCCATTGGCTTATTAGCAACGTGATCAACCCATCGTTGTACTTGCTGAGGCGTCCACCCTCTCTGCCGCCCCTTCTCTAACTCTCGTCTTTTTTGTGCATCTGCAATACCTACACACATGCAGAGCAAAACAGATAAACATAGAAATCGATGTATCATGCAATCAGGCTTCAAGTAATGCTATCAGAAATTTAGCGTCACACCAACACGAATTTCACGAGGCGCACTATAGAAGTGCGGTCGGGTGTTGTAGTTATCCAGGTCATTGATTCCAGGAAGATCATAAAAGGGCTCCCAGGCTTCATGAACACCTCGTTGACCATTCAAAGAGTAGGTAGCACGCCCCGTGTCATCAAAGACAAAACGTTCATTCAGACGATCTAGAATGTTAAACACTTTGGCAAATACGCGCAGGTAGGTACCGCCTACATTAAACTCTTTGTACAGATGGGCATCTAGTTTTAATTGTGTTGGTTTTCTTCCACTATTTGGTAGTTGATCGATCTTTTGATCTATCAGCAACGGTGTGTATGGATACCCAGTAGAAAACTGCCCGATAAAGGAAGCGCCCCAATTGCCAGGCTTTGTTAGCGTAACGGTAGAAGAAAGGATATGCCTTTGATCAAAATCCAGGGGCACAATTTCAAATTCATCTTCTCGCCCAGACAGGAAATTAAAGAAGAAGGCATCTGGATCATCATTATTTCCTTCGGCTACCTGAAAGGTATAATCTATGTTCGCCGAAAGCAGCCCATTCCGCTCCCTACGCCTGGTCAAGGCAAATGTCACACCTCGCACATTGGCATAATCCTTATTCAAGTAAATATTATACACATCTTCCCCAGCCACTGTGCTAAAGCGAACGCGCTGAAGAGCAAGGTAATCACGAATGTCCTTAAAGAAACCGGTTACGTCAAAAGCCAGATGCTCCCCAATTTGCTGCTGAAGCCCTATCTCATACTGAACCGTTCGCTCGGGACGCATATTGGTATTCCCATAAGTCGGCGCATTTCCTACAGGAAATTCGAATTCCGGATTCAGATACAACCTGCGTAAAGGGGGCATCTGTGCAAAATGACCGTAGGAGAAATGGATAATTCCTGTCGTCGTAATAGGAAAAGAGACCCCAACACGAGGAAGAAATAAATGCTTCACATCAGCGTCTTGTAGTTCCTCAAAGGGATTCAACAGATTGGGGATAAATTCTCCATTCGGATCGAAGTACTCGTACCGTATGCCTGCATTGATAATAAAATTATCGAATTCCAATTTATCCTGGGCAAAAGCACTTACTTCTAGAACACGTTGGTCCTTGTACACATCGTGAGCAGGTGTTGACTCATCGGGCACAGTCGGCCCATCTCGATACAACACATTATCATTGAACAACACAGAAAATATGCGGCGATCCAGGCTATGTAATTGGGCTTCTACTCCAAATTTAGCCTCGTGAACCACTCCAAATTGTTTGGTGAAATCCAATTTAGCTCGGATGGATTCAGACTGTTCTTTGAGGTGCGTTTTCTGATTCCCTCCCATCAAGAAATTGATCCCAGGAAATCCAACCACAGTACCTTCACCTATTTCATCGATGTCTCGAACATACAATGGGTTTGTGGGGTCCTCGTAAAGGAATCGACGAAAGCGATTCGAAGCATAGGAGACGAATAACTTATAGAAGGTCGAGTTGTCCAGGGTGTGCGTGTATCCCAGGCGATGACTAAACCCATCCTCCCTGTTCGTAGCTAATCCGTCGGGGTTATAGCGATACAAAAAACTTGTGCCGCTAAGCGGCTTTGCCTTACTGTAATCATAGATAAAGCTGTATTCTACCTTGATGCTTTGAGCAGGTCGAAAAGTAAGCTTTCCGATGAAATTCGAAGCCTGGCTCGGGTGCAAGGGTACTCTTTCATCAGGCAAAGGAAGCCCTTGGCCTACGTCAGACTGCTCTGGGGTCAGATACTCCCACCACGGCCGCCCCTGGATTTCATAGTAAATAGGAGATACGTTAAAGTTAGCGGAGTCATCAGGTGCATGCCGGCGTATCCCATATGTATACCCATCATCAACATCATGACGTGCGGAGATAAAGAAATTACCGCGCGGCAAAAAGGTAAGTGGTCCACCCAGGGTACCTTCCAGCGTATAGATATCAATGCTTGGAGTTGAAGGAGTAAAGAAGATGTCATCATTGGAGGTAAAGATATCTCCGCCGTGCAGGCTAAAGGATCCTTCGAAATTGGTCCCTCCTTCCTTTGTAACAAGGTTAACGATACCAGACATTGCCTTTCCGTACTCGGCGTTGAAGGCGCCTGAGATGACGGTCATTTCCTGAATGGCATCTGCTGCAACTGTTGTAGCAAGCCCATTGGTATCAAAAGGGTCACCTACGGAAATCCCATCAACTAAGTAAGAAATCTCGTTGCTTCGTCCTCCCCGAATATGTATCTCTCCACTCGGCCCCTGGTTTACTCCAGCCTGTGTTACCAGCACTCCAAAAAAGCTCTCGACGGGCAGTGCGTCAATATCTTCTGCAACTACGGTCTTCTTCGATGCAGTGAGGTCCTTTTGAATAAGAGGTCTTTCTGCCTGGACCAGAATCTCTTCCCCCTCTATCACCGTCTCAGTCATCGAAATATCATATCGCGTTGTTTGCCCTGTGCTTACTCGTACCCCTTGAATACGCTGTGTTTGATACCCTACATAGGAGAATACCAGCGTGTACGTACCCGGGCGGACATTCACAATGATGTAGTTCCCATCACCATCCGTTACTGCCCCCTGGGAAGTCCCGTCAAGCACCACATTTACTCCAATCAACGACTCACCAGTCTGCCGATCCGTTATTCGGCCTGCAATTTTTCCTTGTGCAAATACGTCGAGAGGTGCTAGTAATAAGAAAAACAGTACAAATACAAACGGATATCTATTAAACCCGGCCATAGGCTATTATCACTGCTTCAAGTCAGAATCGATGTTTCTACGAAGGTGTAAGGTCGCAAAAAACAGAAACCTATTCCTGAATTCCAATGCCAATTGTCAGAAAATTATACTGAAATGACATGCGTTGTTGGTGGGGCACCAGGAAGGCACCAAATGCGATCTATCTAATGCCTTCTATTATACGAAAAAAAGTCATTCCGACCCTGTCGGCGGACCTGGTCTGCTCCAAGCCTCTTCGAGAAGCCCAGAAGGTTCATCTCAACCAGATTCCTCGACAAGCTCGGAATGACAATCTCGTAGTTATAGCTGAGGATTCACTCGGCTATAAGGACACTGATAAAAAAAACCCGTCTACTTAATCAGGGTCATTTTTCTTGTTTGACGGAAGTTGCCATACTCCAACGTGTACAGATATGTACCACTAGCAACACTACCGCCTCCCGCTGATGTCCCATCCCAGGTAACCTCAAATGTACCCTGTGGATAGATCTCGTTGTTCACGAGCGTTTTAATCAAGCGGCCAGTGATGTCAAATACCTTTACGCTAATCGACCTCTCCAGTGGCAGCGTAAAGCTGATTGTCGTTGTTGGATTAAACGGATTCGGGTAGTTTGCATGGAGTTGATAATCGTTAGGCAGTACAATCCGTTCGTCATCGATACTCACAGCATTTCCACCCGTGGACATAACACGGAGAAATGTACGATTCTCGTTTGGCACAACAGAGTCAATCACAAAATTGCTGTCTGGTGCTTGCTGAGTCAATGTATAAAGGGAATCACGTACTCCCTGGATACCGAAAGCAATTTCATAAACGCCATCCAGGTCAGGATCTCCAAGAAACGTAAGCTTAGAGGCGAACTCAGGATTATCGTCATTAATTACCACCGTATCTCGAATACTCACGTCCAACGCATTGTCTATATTTTGGACTGTTCCATCCAACCAGTTTACAGTATGAAATCCGTTGTATGTATCCATTGGAGATGCAACAGCTGTTACCGTTGAGTAGCTGGATGGATCTTCAGGGTCCCCTCCATTAAACTCCACTAGGTTAATCCACTCTGCAGGTGATCCTGCTTCAAAGTCAGACCCGGCGTATCCAGGCCCTGTCCCTATCAACTCGTATTGCCCATCCCCATCCAAGTCAGCAGCAGTAATCCCAAGTGAGGAAAGTCCTGGAATTACATCTAGAATTACATTGTCCGCTGTAACGGAGAGAGGATCTTCGCCATTTTCGTAGTTAACGATGGCAATATTACCGGTCTGAAGATTTGGATAGAACACTTCATGATCCCCATTGTCGTCAATATCAACAACCACACCGCCAAAGAAAGATACCTGATCAGCTGGAGCAGCATTTAGGAAATGCATATCACCTGTTGTATTAGGCTCTGCATATCCGCCAGAGCCATCAGTATCATAGACAGAGATGTTGAAGTTATTCCAGGAATGCAATGACAATTCATAGTCGCCGTCACCATCAAGATCGGCAGGATGAATAGCATACGCGCTACCGCCTCCTCGAGCAACAGCATCAACGGAATCACTTCTTGAGGTCAAACGCAGTTCCTCTACCCACGTCTCAAAATTACTCCCGATATCTCCATTAACTGACAGTACATACCAGTTGTCATAAATATTATTTGACCCATTATTTCCAAAGAACAATTCTTGTTGATTATCGCCATCAACATCCATCACGTCAATCTGCTCTGCACGCCACCTGTCGGGTACACCTTCTGGAAACTCGTAGATAGAAGCAGCAGCTGTTCCAAAGTCATTATTTCCCTGTGCTTCAAACACATACAGACCAACAGGCAGATCGCCTATATTTGGGTTGGTATCACTATATCCTCGCCCTGCGAGAAACATGATCTCTCCATTCTGATCCCCATCAAGGTCCCCACCAGCAATTGCACGGATATTATTTGTTGTACCTGTAGAATCGAGGAAAGGTGTTGAGTACACCAATTCCCATGTATCAGCACCTACATTTTCAATAACGTGTACGCGTCCGCCTGCTGTATAATCGGCGACGAGTATTTCAGACAAACCGTCTCCATCCAAATCGAATGGTCCAGCTATATCACGGGCTCCCGATTGAAGACCAGTGGTATATCCGGCGTCCACATCTGTAGAAAGCGTTAGGGAGTACTCCGTTTGCTGAGCCATCGTAGCCGGCACAAACAAACAGGTGAGTATTCCAACAAGAAGTAATTTTGTAGCCTTTTTTATCATTGTGACTGCACTCCAAGAAGAGTATTTTAGTTATTGATACATCCCCTGATTGGGTAGAGGGATCGTTATTGACGAAGTGTTATTTGCACTTGACAGATATGCACGGATAATACGATTCCCGGATTGGATAATCAACGCATTACCTAATACATCCCTTTTCAGGAGGTTTGCAAGTACGCAGCTTACAAATATTCGTTTCCTCTTGGTTCTTGGATAAGAATTTGCTTTAGGAGAGGTAAGCATTTCTCAATGAAAGGAAAAAGGCCTTTTTGATCAATTATGTACCTTTAATTGTATTCTTTAGCTGTTTTTTCTGGCATCCAAATCAAAATGCTGATCGTAATTTTTCCTGTCTCTTGACTGAAAGATTGAAAATATTGCCGCCTAGTGTCAGCAGAGGCTTATGAAGAATGTTGAATTGCTACCAGTAAGCGAGGAGATTAAAAATCGCCTGGTAAAATTTGCAAAAATGCACCGCATGTATGGGGGGCCAGAGATCGACGTGGGCACTGTTGTCGAAAACAGTGTCCTTATACTTATTACGTATGAGGGTGAACACTTTACGCAGGAGACCTTAATTGAGGCTGCTACTGATATGTTTGAGGGAGAGATAGAAGGCGCTAATCTGTATTATGCAGTAAACACACCCTACCAAAAGCACATCCCTACCTATGATGGCCGGTATATATTCAGAATAGACAACGGTATATTTAAGGCCATCATTCGAAGAGATGATAAAACCGGGAATGTCGTTGCTGGGGGGGCCTCATACCGAGTACAAATCATTCAAGGGGATTCGAATGAATACCTCTTGTCTCAGTTGGAGAAATGGGTCCAGACCAGCATTACCAGGGACAACATGGTGTACGACGAGACACCAGATATCGACCTGAATGAAATACGTCATTTAGAAGACGTTCTGGAAGAGCTCTTTACATCCTCACGAATGTCCGACGAAGTCCGAGCTTATCGAACCAAGTACCAACGAAGTGAACTCGGCCTGAGCGGTGCAATCAAAGTGGCCGAGGAATTTACTCCTTACAAGTGTATTGTGGTCTGCTTGCCTAAAGCGGCACCCAATTAAGAGATAGTTGGCACTGTACAAAAAAAGACTGGGCAGGAACCCTACCCCTACGGTTCCTGCCCTATTTTTTATCCCGGTTGTTTTGAGATGTGACCGGGATTAATAGATCACGAACTAATTATACATCATTTGGCTAAGGTACGCTATCACGTAAATACGTGATATTTACTAAAAAAACGAATATGTGTCAGAGACGCATCCCTTCTCAGGGTATTTCCCCACATCATGCTTATTCAGCAGGTTCAATGATCGCTGACATAGAGCCACGACAGTGCTCAATCCTCCAATCAGCCCCATAGCTGTGGATTTGATCCCGCTTTAATTCAGCTCGTTCTTTAGTTGTTGTGTCCACAATCACACGCCCCGCCCTATCGACTTCACATGCCATGCTGTATGCCAGCTCTTTAGAATGGCCAAATACCTTCATTAACATCTCAATAACGTATTCATAGGTATGATCGTTATCATCCAGCAAAACCACATGGTACCGGGGAATTAGAATGGCTATCTCCTCTTCAACAGCGACTTCTTCTGGAGCCTCCATTGTATCAGACATGTGAACCATCATATTCTTTTTACCTGTTGAAACTCGGGAAATTCAGGGAAGAGCTGTAAATTTTGTGCCTGCAACAAATGCCTCTGTTCATGAACCACAATGACGCTGAGCCCTTCTCCGAGTGAAAAACGAATGAGCCTACTAACGGGCGATGAAAACTTAACCGAGTTTACGTCACACTGATCCGCCCGTTTAATAAGCTCGATCAATTCATCTTGCTGCGCTAGAAATTGGGCTGGTATATTTAAGTTTTGAGGGCCATTTTTAGGCTTAAATATACGAAAGGTTTTTATCTTCAGGCGGGACTGCGGCTTAAGTGACTTAATAAACAGGCGCCCAAAGTAAGAAGGTTTAAAAGGACGAACGCTCTTCTCAACAGATTGCTCGGCTTTCTTCAACGCTCCTTCTATTCGTGGAATATATTGTCCGTTAGTAACGAGAAGATGGTCATAACACTCTAATACGCTCCACGACTTCTTATTCGGCTTCCAGGTGATCTGCTCGGGAGTTAAGCTGGAAAAGAGCGCTTCGGAGGCTTGCTTAACCTCTTTGACATCTTTCAGTAAACGGTCCAGGTGTAAATTTCGCACGACTGAGGTGGTATAGACTATTAAGTAAGGAGGCGGTAACGGAGCGCTTTTTTGGTCATTTATCTATGTTCTCTTTCACGTTAGAGTATGATGAATGGTCCATAAATATCTATAAAGCATACTAACTCTTGTGTTCTTCACGTTATATTGCGGACACTTCCCCCCGATCACTGTCTCTAATTGAGACCCAATTATGGCGCATTCGCCTGTGAGCCTTTGGAGCAGAACCAGGTAATTGGGTTACTCCAAATGCACAATCCACCATTTTATGTGATTTCGCGCTGTATCCTCGGCAAAAACAAAAGATATAGTAGAATATCCCTACAGTTGCATCTTCCAGTAGGAGCATCTGTAATGATCTTTCTGCTAAAGAATTGTTTGTCACTGTGCTTTATCAATCTAAAGAAGCCATTTTAAGCTTTATGGCACGCAGTTTGTCAAATGGGTGTTGTCACTGCCACTAACCCAGGAAGTACCTGGATGCTATACCATTCAGATAACTCCCATCTAATTCTTTCCGAAGCCCCCCCAAACTTTCTCTCATCAACGTAAAGATAGTTTTTACTAAACACATGAGATCAAATCGGTCTTCGGAGCTACATAATAGCTCTTCGATTTTACATAAACGGTTACAGTACCTGCTCCTATTTGTACTGTTTTTTTCTAACCCATTAATTGCCCAGGCGCAAAACGATGCGTTTGTGGAAGAAAATGGCCTGGTGGTCATTGAAACGGAATCCCTTGAACCCATTGGTGATTGGGTAATAGAGTCCTCTGAAGCGGGTTACACCGGCTCCGGCTACTTGCGCTGGAGTGGCCAGGACTTTTTAAATGACCCAGGAAGAGGCACACTCGAATACAAAGTCGTAATCAGTGATCCAGGTGAATACAATGTGCGCATTCGCATGTCTCACCTGGGGGCCCCAGCCGGGGATCAGTGGAATGATTGCTGGTCCAGAATGGATGAAACGGGGACATGGGTCAAAACCCTACACCCTAGCGCAAATCAAAATGACGGATTTACCTTCAACTCTATCCTATAACCTTCCGGCGGCGAGTTTGCAAGCATGCGCTATACGCTGGATGCTGGCGAGCATACCTTTTATATATCTGGGCGATCAAACAACTTTAAGATGGATCGCATCCACTTTTACAAGGATAGCGTCCAAGATCCTCTAAACACTTCGCTCGCCGAATCCAATCGAGTCCCTAGCACAGGCGGCGGTGGCGGTGGCGATAACGGTGATAGCAATGATACACCTGCTAATGTGACCGTTTCAGGTGAACAAAAGAAATGGCACCCTATTACGCTAACTATCGATGGCCCTCAAGCTGACGAAAACAGTTCACCCAATCCATTTCTTGACTACCGATTAATGGTTACGTTTTCACAAGGGAGTCATCAATACGTGGTTCCAGGCTACTTTGCCGCAGATGGTAATGCTGCTGAAACGAGTGCAACCGGCGGTAATAAATGGCGCGTCCATTTTGTACCCGACAGAACCGGTATATGGAATTATGACGTGTCTTTCCGTTCAGGAACAGATGTAGCCATCAACCTGGACCCTAATGCGGGCACCCCTACTGCAGAAAATGGGCTTGCCGGATCCATTTCTGTTTCTGAAACAGACAAAACAGGGGCAGACCATCGCGCAAAAGGAACCCTTCGGTATGTTGGTGAACACTACCTTCGCTTCGACAATGGAGACTACTATATAAAGGGTGGAGCTGACAGCCCGGAAAACTTCCTGGCCTACCAGGATTTTGACGGCACGTACAATCAAAATGGCGCAGACTACATCAAGTCGTACACCCCGCATATTGGCGACTGGCGCACCAGTGACCCAACCTGGCAACAAGGCAAAGGGAAAGGAATCATTGGCGCTGTCAACTACCTGGCCTCTAAAGGCATGAACTCCATCTACTTCATCACCAACAACATTATAGGTGATGGCGAAGATGTCTGGCCGTGGACAAACCCTAATGAGCGGTATCGATTTGACGTCTCTAAACTCGACCAGTGGAATATTGTCTTTGACCACATGGATCGCCAGGGTATCATGCTTCACCTCCTGACACAAGAGACGGAGAATGAGCTTCTACTTGACGGAGGTGGTCTTGGACGGGAACGACAGGTTTATTTCAGAGAATTGGTAGCACGATTTGCGTATCACCATGCACTTACCTGGAACCTTGGTGAAGAAAACGATGAAAACTCGGATGCGCAACGCAAAGAGTTTGCATCGTACATTCGCGCCCTGGATCCATATGATCACCACATCGTGATTCATACGTATCCGAATCAATACGACCAGGTATACAACCCGCTTTTGGGATATCCTGATTACGAAGGCACTTCCCTTCAAATATTTGAAATCGGCATCACACACAGCGAAACACTCAAATGGAGAGAACGCTCTGCGCAAAACGGGCGTCCATGGATTGTCTCTTTAGATGAACTGGGGCCCTGGCAAACCGGTGTTACTGGAGATGGAGCCGGCAACAATCACGACACCGTCAGAAAATATGCGCTCTGGGCCAACCTGATGGCCGGTGGTGCAGGTGTAGAATGGTACTTCGGTTATGAAACGGTAAGTCATGACTTGAATACCGAAAACTGGCGTACCCGTGATGCCATGTGGGATTTCACCCGCTACGCGCTGGAATTCTTCCAGAATTATCTCCCTTTCCCGACAATGCAACCCGCTGATCAGCTCACATCGAACACAAATGATTATGTGTTTGCCACTCCGGGGACCGCTTATGCGGTATATCTACCCGATGGCGGTGGTGTAGACATTGATCTTGCTGAGGGTGACTACACGGTACAATGGTATAATCCTCGCCAAGGTGGTGCGTTGCTCGATGGAGGGACAACCACGGTATCAGGTGGGGGTGTTCGTTCAATTGGTTCGCCTCCTTTTGATCAATCAGCCGACTGGGTCGCTCTTATAAAAAGCGATAGCGGCACCATGGCTGAACCCGATCTGGCCGTCTCTCAGACAACGCTAGCGTTCGGTGCGGTACAAGCCGGTGCGACGAGAACACTTCCTTTGACTATTTCAAACAATGGCGGTGGCGACTTGATACTCAACTCCATGGCGATTGATGGGACGGAGTCTATCTTCTTCGAGATAGCAAGCAACCCATCTCCTTCTACCCTGTCACCAGGGCAATCTGTCATTGCTAATATTGTTTTCGCACCAGGGAGTGGCGAAACAAGCACCAAAAACGCTACGCTTCGCATAAACAGTAACGACCCGGCTCGTTCTGTTATGAATATTGCCTTGCAAGGTACCTTGCAGACCAATACGGGCGGCGGTGGTAACGGCGGCGGTGATGGTGGAGGCGGAAACGGCGGTGGTGATGGTGGCGGTGGAGATGGCGGTGGTGGCAATGGAGGCGGTGATGGCGGCGGAGGCGACGGCGGTGGTGATGCTGAAACAAACAGCATCCAGGTCGTCAGCTTCACATTGATCGATGCCACAACCGGCGAAGAAATTCGCGATATCGAAAACGGAGAAACGATTGTATTGAGTTCATTACCCTCTCAATTTATCAATATCCGCGCGAACACGATTCCTGAGCAAGTTGGTAGCGTTCAGTTCTCATTGAACCAGAACTCCAACTTCCACCTGGAAAACTCTGTACCCTACGCAATGGCTGGTGACATAGGCGACGCGTATAATGCATGGGCACCTACCGTAGGTGATCACACTCTGGTAGCTCGTCCGTTCACCGACTTCAATGCCACAGGGGCGCAAGGTATCTCGTTAGAAGTCACGTTTACGGTTTCATCTGATGGTGAAGTGCCGTCTACGATTCATGCAGACCAAAACTTCCCGAATCCATTCTCGAACAGTACGTCAATTACCTTCTCTCTCGAGAAGGCGAATGACACCAAGCTCATTGTCTACGACATTGCTGGGCGAGAAGTGACTCGGCTTATTGATCGCCTACTGCCTGCCGGCACCTTTACGGTCACCCTAGACGCAGGCCACCTCCGATCAGGCACGTACTTCTACAGGCTTGAAAGTAACGGAGAGGTTCAGACTAAGCAGATGATTGTTGTGAAGTAACATTTATCTCTAAAGATTTCCTACGTACAAAAGGGGCGCTGCTTTATGGTAGCGTCCCTTTTTGTTGTGTATCCCCTTCTTTCTCTACTCATATCGAATGCACTTAATAGGATCAGCCAGGCTTGCCTTAATCGATTGGTAGCTCACTGTCGCTACAGTCAACACCAGGACAGCCACTCCTACAGCAACCAACATCCAAATAGACAAATCGATGCGATACGCATATCCTTGAAGCCAGCGATACATTGCGAAATATGCGATCGGAACCGATAACAAAAAGGAAAGCCCAACAAGGTGTACATAATCTTTTGACAGCAGTACGACGATACTGGACACCGAAGCCCCAAGCACTTTCCGCACCCCAACCTCTTTCGTTCGTTGAATCGTAGAAAACGAAGCCAGGCTCCAGAGCCCCATACATGCAATGATGACCGCAAGCCCTGCAAAGATGCCTGCCAGCCGGCTTAGACGAACGTCGGATTGATACAGTGCAGCATACTCCTGATCAAGAAAGTCATATCTCAATGGATTGCCTGGCATTTGTCGTGCCCAGGTGTCCTCTATCTGACTTAGCGCGCCAGCCACATCCTGGCCACTAATCTTCACTAGTATGTTTCTTGGCCTGGCCCACGTATTAAAAAATGAGACAGGCTCTACGGCGTATTGCAACGATTTCGTATGGAAATCCTTCACTACCCCGATAATTGTAGCTATTTCTCGTTCGCTATCTGGCCCAAGTATTTGTGTGCCAACAGCTTCATGTTCAGCCAATCCAAGCCGCTTCGCTGCTTCCTGATTGATTAGTACAGATGCTGAATCAGATGCCATCTCGGAGGAGAAATTCCGCCCATATAGAAGCTCCATACCAAGCATCTCAAGGTAGTCTTCCTCAATTTGATACCATGCTATTTGAGTGCCTTCTCTAACGGCATTCACGCTTGAGCGAAGCGAGATTTCTCCTTGAACTGGGCGGGTAGGCCACTCCGAGGCAAGACTAACCCCCTCTACAAGAGAGTTACGGAGCAACTCCTGCTTGATGCTTCTCATTTCATCCCAACGACTTACTGGTGAACCAGCGAAGATCTCACCCAACACGATCACCTGATCGTCTTCAAAACCTAACTCCGCATTCTCCATGTAACTCAACTGTTTCTGAATGACGATAGCACCGATCATCAGAACTATGACAGCACCAAACTGTGCAACAACAAGGCACTTTCTTACGAAAACCGAGCCCTTTCCATGACGACCTGGACCTTTCAAGGCAGATGCTGGGCGAAGCCCAGACAACACTACAGCTACATACCCCCCTCCTAGCAAGCCTGTTAAACAGGCTATTAATATGAATAAGACCGGGGCAAAATGACGCCACATAACACTCCACCCGAAGTCCTTGCCCGCCAATTGATTAAATGAAGGTAGACACACTATTAGAAGCAGTATTGCTACACTGAATGCCAGGAAAGCGATTAGGACTGATTCAGTCATAAACTGCTGAATCAACTGAGTACGAGAGGCGCCTAAAACTTTCCGAACACCGACCTCACTGGCTCGCTCTGCACCTTGTGCAGTTGATAAACTTATGAAGTTTATACAGGCAATCAACATCATCAAGGCAGCTATAGCACCCAATAAATACAATCGGCTAATGCTCCCACCTGGCTCTATTTCATTATCTCTATTTGAAGTAAGATGAATGCCCGCTAGAGGTTGAAGCCTAAACTGAAAAGAGCTTCCCCATCTTTCCTGGGTAGCCTGAAGATGCGGAGCAACCAGGGACGGGAACCGAGCCTCTACCTGCTCAGCGACGCCCTCACCTGTAAGTTTGATATAAGTATAACCGTAAAGAATGCGCCAATTGGTTTCAAAGAAATCACCCCGTTGCGCATTAAGCGTCTCGAAGGAGGCCAAAGCATCGAATTGGATATGCGAGTTCGAAGGAGGGTCCTCAACAATAGCTGTAACTTCAAAATCCTGACTACCTTCTCGGTTAATCGTCTGGCCGACAGGGTATTCTTCACCAAAGTAGCGTTTTGCTGCAGAAGCTGTGAGTACAATCGTATTTGGGCGGTTGAGTGCTGCTTTTGGTGTCCCTTCAATAAACCTGTAAGTAAACAGGTCAAAGATGGTTGAATCAGCTACCAATAATCGCTCCCCATCAAACTGCTTATCTCCAGCACGAATAAACGACGATGCCCAGGAAACGCCAATGCGAGTGGACGCTTCCACACCTGGTAAGCCGCTAACTGCCGATGGGCCAAAAGCAGTGAATGAATAGGCGCTTCGATCTGTAGTTTCCTTATTATTTATTACATCAGTGACAACGCGAAATACACGATCAGCGTGTTCATGAAATCGATCATAGCCTGCTTCGTCACTAATATACAAGACAAGAAGCATGCAACTCACCATACCAACAGCAAGCCCCATTACACTAATCAGATTATTGACTGCATGCCGCTTGAGATTCCGGAAGGCAGTTCGGAAGGCGTTCCTTAACATCGAGAATCCAGGTTGTGTGAACCTTAAGTTAAGCAAAAAGGGGCACCCAAATCAGGGTGCCCCTTTTTACTTGAACAGTCTTGATGTTCTTTAGAACCTACTTCAGCAAGGTCATTCTGCCTGTCTGAACCAGTTCACCGGTTTCCATCGTCGCATGGACGCGGTAGATGTAGGATCCAGAAGCCAGGCTTGACGCATCAAGTTGAATTTGTCGTCCAGCACCAGCTTGCATTTCCAGTCCGCTCAGCTCCATTACCCTTCGCCCAAGGAGATCATACACTTCAACGCGCATCAATGCGTTTTCAGGTATATCGAAGACGATATTGGTTGTCGGATTGAATGGGTTTGGATAGTTGCCGTTGAGAGTAAATTGCTCAGGCAATACGTCTGCATCAGCAATGGTATCTGATATCTTCAACGAAGTCACATCCGCATTTGCGATTAAGATGCTTTCTCCTTCGATGAGAGAATAGGTACCTACCACTTCAGTTCCTACGAGTGCTTCAAGTGTATAAACACCTCCGTAGGACGTAGGAGCATCCTGATACAGTACTTCTACAGGAAACGCTTCACTTCGAAGTGAGATGTACGCTTCGTTTTCCTCAACCAATCGGACACCGGATGAGAATCGGGCGTCGAAGCCATTTGGTCCGAAAGGTGGCATGATGAAGCTTTCGTCCTGGCCAGCCCCTTCTAAGGCGCCACCGAAATAAAGAACCTGGTCATTACCTGCCTGATCGCTAATCATCAGAGAGCCGAAAGACGCTTTGTCATTCTGCACAACAGTATGCTTAGCGGCAGCATCTTCAATAGCCAAACAATCAAGCGTGATTGTACCATCTGCTGAGGCATTGATCCAGTATCCTTTGTTTGGTTGAACAGACGATGTGTTCATATACCCATCATCGTATTCGAAGAGCGTACCCGCTACAACCACGTTACCAGGATCTTGGAAGTCCAAGAGATCAATCGTACAGGAAGGCCCAGCAATCATATTCCAGCCTTCTGTCAAAGCAATCTGCAATTGATTGATATCGGTCCCAAAGATGGGCACGTCTCCTGCTGTAGCTGCATCTAACCAATAGGCAGCCCCATTACCAATCTCCTGTACCTGAACGTAGCCGTCATCCCAACCGAAGGGAGCTAGTTCAGGAGAAATGCTGGCATACAAGGTAAGGTAATTTCCATCTTCAACACCAAACGATAAGCCGATCAAGTTCCATCCTTCGTTGAAACTAGCAAAAGCCAGCTCTTCAAGGCTGAATCGAACGCGATTTGACGTTCGCCCAGCGAATTCATCTTCTACTACGGCAATGAAGTGATTGATACCCCCTGTAAAGGCGTCGTCAAAGAAAGAACGCTTTAATTCAACCGGGATCGATGCATTCCCATTTCCATCAAGAGTAGCACTATACGTTTCGATTACACCAATCGCTTCATTGGCTTCAAAGTCATCGATATCAAAGCCACCATTCGGAGTTCCTTCCAGGTTCAATCGGCCATCCACTTGCAACAACGTAACTGCTGCATTCGGCGCACCAGACACATCAATAACTTGATCAATCTCAGAGACTGTGATGTCTTCAACACCACCTGATCCCTGGATAGCAAGTGAAGGAGCAACAGCTGGTGTTCCTAGCTGCACTTCGCTTCGATTCTGAATGACTGCCTGGCCACCGCCAGCGCTGCCTGCCAGATAAAACACGTCATTGGTGATCACTTCTTCAGTGGAAAACTCAACAGTTACAACAGTACCAACCATTTCAATTCCACCTACTGAACCTGCATCACCTACACCTGGATTTCCTTTGATACTGGTCGGATCAACGTCAACCGACATCCCAAACGTTTCTCCGGGATCGAAGTCGGTAAAGTCCAATTCCATCTCCAAGAACCCGCCTTCACTCGCAACGCTAAATGGATCTACACAAGGATTAGTTGTTGCATTAAAGCCTGTCTCTTCTGCATTCAAGTCCGGCGTTACACACTTAGCCCCGCTGTCACCAGCAACACCCGTTGGATCAAAGACCATATCAGGGAACAGCGTATTAGCGACATTGATGGTCACTTTTCGGATAGTAATATTTCCGAGGGATGTATTCTCAATTAGAATACTGTTTCCATCAAAGGTACTGCCTCCAAGGGTGCTATTCGGTGTAATTTGCAGTACAGCTGAAGGAATGGCTGTTTGAATCACTTCAACAGTAAATGTATCCTCACCAAATGCATCCACTGTATTCGTGGCTCGGACGGTAATCTCGGATACCCCTGTGTTGGAGTTGGAATAATTCAGGACGATGCCATTTCCTTCTCCATTTATGGTAGCAGCAACGACCGTTTCATCCGTATTGCTTGTGATTGAATACGTCAGCTCTAGCTCATTCGGATCTTCAAAGACCTCGTCAAGCAAGATTACATCAGTTTCCGCGCCCACTTCAACAACGATGTCGTCTATCGGTGCTATAGCAAGCGGGTCATTGGCTACACTCCACAAGAATGAAGTGATCGTACCTGCTGATGGATCACCGTCATCAAAAACGGTTAGCGTTACCGTGAAAAGACCCTGAACGCCTTCTTCCAATGTACCAGAAATCAATCCCGTTGAAGAATCTAAAAGAAGCCCACCTGGCAGCCCTTCTGCTTCATACGTCAGATTGTCGCCATCTGGATCATTAGCTACAAGTTGCAGCGAAACGGCTTCCTCTTCTAAATTAGACTGACGATCTGGATTAGTGACTACAGGAGCTTCGTTGGTAGAAGACATGTCTACGATTTCAATAGCACTAATAACCGCAGGAAGCTCGGTTTCATTGCCAAACTCGATATCCAGGGTTTGCCCTTCTACAATTGCTTCGTGTTCCAGTACTAAACCAACTTTTTCGTCATTTCCTGTCAGGTTCAGAATGTCGAAGTTATCTGCAACAAGCTCACCATCAATGGTAATGTCAAATTGCCTTGTACCAGTGCCTTCACCAAAAATCTCTGTAAAATAGAGTTTAACCAGGTACGTTCGCCCGGTTGTTATGGGAAAGGAATAAACTAAATTGTCATCTGGCGGCGCTACATCCCAACGCTGAGTCTGAAACAGGTCATTAACGATACCACCGGGCTCGAGGATACCTGTTAGGTTAATGTCTTGATTTTTACCAGCAGTTTGATCACCGGCTATGTCTTCATTTACAAAAGGAGACGGAGTACCATTCCTGGCTGCTTGAATAGGTTCAGGTTCAAGCGCAAGTTGCTGATCCTCTCCCCATGCAGGGAATGAATTATCGCCTGCTGCCGTAACTCGGCCGCCTGCATTAACGCGATATGCAACCACCTGTGCTTGCATATCCATTGTAATCAATGCAGACGCAAATAGGAGTACATAAAATATATAGAGTTGAGATGATGACATCCCAAAGTTAGTAAGGGCTTTTTTCATGGTTGACTCACCACTTGCATGTATGAGATAAGGGAATATGGTAGCTCCAACATCAATGAACTCTCTATCAGAATTGATACATCATCTTGTGCGAGAAGGTGGACATGAGTTCTTGGTGTGGAGCCAAGGAGCATAAACGTAGAATTGGTTATCTAAATCTAACGTAGAAAATTATCATTGCAGATTGCACTACTCGGGCCAATGCCCAAAGTACATTTACACCGATTAAAATTTGCAAGTTTGCTGTTGCATAATCCCTGGCTTTCTGGCTCAACGGACACGAACCATTGGCTCATCGACTATGGAAGTTTATGCTACTAAAAAGGGGAATGACCCCACAGTGAAGGGCCTAATTTTAGTTTTCACTTCTTTCTTGAAGAAAATCACCGATACGCTTCAAGACAAACTTGTTCGTATACATCAAAGGATGTGCAAGGCAATCTACCGCAATATTCTCTCCAATCGGTAATCGAGAACTATGGGCCGGCACAATCATAAGATCGTAAGGTGTCCACAATGAAAGCAAAGGGACGTTTTTAAGTGAATCTACTGATTTATTAAGCCGTTCTAGAAAAGTACTCCCTACACGCATTTGCTTTACTCCCTTTCCCCAAAAGATCGACGCCGTTAACGTTCCGTGATGGGGAGAAGAAATAGTTACCCATCGGTCTATTTTATGCATACCACCAAGTGCTTGCATGTAGTACCGGCATATCAACCCCCCCATACTGTATCCAACGAGATAAAGACGGCATTCTTGCTCACGTATAGCCTCAACATGCCTGCTAACCTGACGCGCCAACACATCCAACGACTCACTCCCATCATTGGGTTCGATATCCGGATAAATGGACTCTATACCAAATTGTAGAAGGTATTCTGCTAGAGACTCAAATATTTTACCCTTGTCAAAAATACCGTGGACTAACAATGCTACTTGCTTCATAGAGGGATTGATATACAAAGAATAGTAGAGAAGGTAAGGTTTTTGTCCTAAGACTAACTCAATGTATACCCCCTTGCCAAGGAAACGAATGGAATCCCTTTTCAAGGCCATAGTTCATGCCACAGCATGCCATTTCAGAATAATTCCAAGAAAATATAATGCACTAATTGAATCTGGCAGCTTTTTTAATCCGGCAACAATTTCTAAGGCAGGAAAAAACTACCCCCTTCCGATTCATTTATTTCGCCACATTATTTTTCCTCATATATGCCTACACCCACTGAAACGGAGTTATCCCTGAGTGATTCAGGATATAGCCCAATTACAATAATACGTGCTTTTGCATCCCGGCAATGGGAACTACTTCGCGGTGAATACCAACCTGTTTCAAACATTGGATCTCATTCATTTATAGATCCTGAAGCGTTATTCCTGATTTCCCTTGGCCTGCAGCACATTGACCGCCGATTCGAAAAAGAGTTAAAGTGGTTTACATCACATTGTTCGCATCTCATTAACTTCCAGAGACTACGAAAACTTGCTCGTTTCTTCCCCCCTACAGTGTATGCCAGGCTAGGCCCCTATACACATATAGAATGGGCTGAAAAGAACCGGCAGCATCCAGAACGGAGTTCTTCTTCAGTTGGAGCCTCTCACTCGCTGAAGTTTAATAATGAACCTGATTTCTCATCAAATCAAGCCCTGATCCTTCGTCTTCGTTCGTGCTTTGGCACATCAGTAGAAACTGACATTTTATCCTGCCTGATTGGCAATAGCAAAGAACTAACGGCAGATCGAATTGCAGAGCTAACGGATATCAATCCTGAACGAATTTGGAGAAAGTTAGATGCAATGGTGTTATCGCGGTTTATAAAACGAAGTCTTTCAGAGGCAGGTACGACGTTCAGGGCAAATCAAACGATCGTGTCTTCACTCTTGAAGCAAGCAGGTAACCAGAATGACATGCACGTTTGGTTAAGCTGGGTGCATATCTATGCGTTTCTCTACCAGGTATTCCACTTTACAGATAAAGCAATAAACGAGAATGAACTGCCCCAGACAACCGTGCAGTATGCGGACAAAATCTTGCGGATAAACCTATTATTGTATGCGATTCATGGATTAGACGCGCCGGAACCTCCTATACATATTGACTACCTGGCCTTCTTCCAGAAATCCGTTCGCACCATCACCTCCTGGCTTTATAGCGATCCAATTACAGTTTCAGTATAGAGCGACGATTTCACCTTACTTATTTATTCAACTGCATCCTGGGCAATCATTGCCCCCAGATTGTGCATCCTTTTCCCATTCCTCATTCATGAACGGCGCTCGTTTTCCCCCTACTACAAAAATCACTAACACATAAGACCTTGGCCCAACGTTTGTCGCTAGTGGGTACCAGGATATTCTCAGCAAAGTGGATGTAACGTTTTCATTAGAAGAGGTAGTAACGATGGTTAACAAAATTCAAGAAATGCTACACGACAACAACCTGGACGCCCATTGGAATGAAGCCCTTGATTCCTGGGAAAAAGACGAAGTGGCTAGAGTTCAGGATCGTGTTACCACGGCGAGAGAGTGGGTAAACACAAGAAAAGAACAGCTACTCTCGTCCATCAAGGACGTACATAATGACGATGACGCTAACCTGGCATTTGCCTTATGGTTTATCGAACTCAAAAGCCATTGGCTAATGCTTAACACACAGATGAATTATCAACTCTTCCAAAAGGGAGCGATCGATTTAGATATTCACTACAAAGGCGCCATGATTAGCCATTTGATGGGTGCCTTTGAGCCGCTTATCCGAGAAGAAGATCAAGTCAAGATTTCCGAATATTTAATGACGCCCAGCCCGGTTGCTTCTTAAATTGCTTGCTGCCTGGCGTTCAACAGAGAACGAACGAGGGGATAATTCGTTGTCACCGTGTCACTACATTCACCGAGACGGCCGCCCAGTCCCCTATTCATGAGTCTTCTTCCCTATACCATTCTAAGCAGTGCCATCTCCCTAGATGGGTATTTAAACGACACCTCAGAAGAGCGGCTTCTATTATCGCACCCCAAAGATTTCGAGCGGATTGACTCCGTTCGGGCGGCTTGTGATGGGATTCTTGTAGGTGCGCATACGTTGCGAGTCGATAATCCGAGCCTGCAAATCCGTTCGCACAGCTTGATTCAGCAAAGGGTAGAAGCAGGCAACCCTCAACATCCAGCAAGGATCACGCTTACATCAAGCGGTACTCTTCCCCCCTCCCATACGTTTTTCGATGAGAATGGCTCAGCTATATTTGTATACTGCCCTTCAAACATCGCCATAAATCTAGATCAACGTCTTAAGGATACGCCCGCTCAAATCATCTCACTGGATGAAGCTGAAGTTAATCCCCGTTCTCTTTTGATGGATCTAAAAAAACGGAAGATTCACCGCCTCCTTATTGAGGGTGGAGAACAGATTGCGACTGCCTTTTTAACTGCGGGATTGATTAACGAATTACAGATTGCTATCGCCCCTTTTTTTGTAGGTGATTCTCTAGCACCAAAATTCGTTCGTTCAGGCATTTTTCATCACAACAAGAACAATCGCATGGATCTTCTGGATACGAAGATGGTGGGAGATATGGCTGTGCTTACCTATAAACTTCAGACTCCACATTATGAATCTGAATCCTAACCGTGCTCTCGAAGTGAATAACATAGAGTATGAAGATAAAAAGCGCCTTCTACATGCCATTCAATTATCAAAGCAATGTATCCCTGTCAAAAATGCGTTTTCAGTTGGAGCTGTTATATTCGATGCAGCAGGCGATATGGTGTCAACGGGATATAGTCGAGAAGAAGGCGACCGATCTCACGCTGAAGAAGTAGCCCTGAACCGAGCGCAACAAAAGGGGATAAATGTAGAAGGTGGCATCATGTATAGCTCGATGGAGCCGTGTGGAGAACGCTCTTCCAGCGACAAGACATGCACAGTACGAATCATTGAATCGGGCATTATTAAGGTCGTTTTTGCTCTACATGAACCTCATATCTTTGTTTACCCAGCAAACTTAGATCGCTTTTCTAACGCCGGAATCCAGCTTGTGCACATCCCTGAACTGGAGCCTGATGTTAAGGAAATAAATAAACATCTAATTAGATCGTAGAAAGGCGCTCAAAGGTATTTTTTTTTGAGCATTTTAGTACTACCTTACTTACAGTAACCCTCCATTTTTTACGACCCCAATTTTCGGCGATGATGTCTACCCCAACATGCATCGCCGCAGCAATTTCTATGTCTCATAAGCACATTACACGACTGGACCATCAGAAGACCCACGGATGGTGGGTCCGAATCCGCAGAAAATCGAACCCCTGCTCAAAACTATTCTCAGACGGTGTGTACGGATGCAAACAAAAAGCACTGGAGGCGGCTGTCGAATGGCGCGATGAAAAACTCAGTATTTCGCCTAAACAGCTTTCCAGGACGATTGAATCCTCGTCAAAAAATGTCAAGACAGGCGTCCCTGGTCTCTGCCTTAGTTTAATCCCTGGAGCGCAAGGGTGCCTTGCCCACCTTCAGGTGTCCGTACAACGAAACGGAAAACGAACCAGCACCCGGTACTCGGTGAGTAAATGGGGACTACGTGCTGCTTTGTGGAAATCATGCGTTGCCTTGACGAAAGGTTCATTCTCCGAAAGCGCCATCAGCAGGCAGCTAATTCAGACGGAAGCGATGAAATATTTTGACGTGGCGTTTCCTAATGTATCGTCGGCCCTGGAAGACGCAGGCTGTGAATTGGAAGTGACTGCATCCAACTAAACCAGGATTTCGCTCTCGAAAAACGAAGCGATCTCGTCATGGTGACTCGCACCGTCCTCATACCCTACCTCTATTAACCGCTCGATATAATCTGCCTGAAACAAGAGCATACTCAACCAGTCCGGGCTATCGGTTTCGTCGGAACCTATTCCAGATGTGAACAATTTTAACGCGCCGGAAAAATCAGGTTTTATATCTTTGGCCAGGTGGCCAATATCTCTTGAAGGGCGAATAAGAAGGAGTTTTATAGGACGTAAGTCTTTCCGTTTGTCTTTGGGTATTTCTTTAATCAATTCATTGATGCGCTCCATGCGAAGGGCATCGTGATCGAGTACGTCCAAAAATATGGCATTCATCAATATCCCGATCACTTGGGCCGCGGGCGGATACCCATGAATGGAAGGCCGGTTTGCTTCATCGCGCGACCTGTTGTATCTCGTTGAAATGATAAATATCCGGTCCGCCCCCATGTTAATGGGAGGGCTCAGTGGTGAAGTGAGGCGAATCCCCCCATCCCCATACCAGGCCCCGCCAATATTCACTGCCGGAAAAATAAGAGGCAGCGCTGCCGAAGCCATGATATGATCGATGGTGAGTGTTGCCTTAACGCCCATACGGTTTGGGCGCTTCCAACTCGATACATCGAACCCATCTACAAAAGTCGTCGTTTGGCCCGTGGAATAATTCGTCGCTATAAACGCTACTGCCTTTAACCGATTCTTTTCAATATTTTCGGAAATGCCGCGTAATATGCCATCTTTTTCTACACCCAGATGCTCCGTCAGGTATTCCCGAAGCGGAGTTGTATCAGCAAGCCCTCGCTGATGCGCCATGGAGGTCGTAATCCGTTCTTCCTTGCTTAGGCCGGTACCATTCAACAGAAGCTTGCGAAAGAAATTAAACGTAGACTCGGGTGAGAAGACATTGTCAATATGCAAGTCCCTCCAGTTTACTAGCAGTTCCTCAGCGGCCGACTTTAACGATTCCGTATTGTTCGCAAGTTGCCCGATATTGATGGCTCCAGCAGATAGCCCGGCCATAATGGAGAACTTGGCTTCTGGGAATGCGTCAGAGATGTACTTCAAAACACCCACCTGATAAGCAGCCCGTGCACCGCCTCCACTTAGCACAATGGCTGCAGTATCTTCTCGTTGTTCTTTCTGCTCAAATAATTCTTTAAGCTTACTCTGTATTAGTTTTCGCATGAATTTTCTTCTGCCATTATGCCATTAAACGGAGCTCAATTACCCCTGCATATTCTTTTCGTTTTTCTTGATGGTATAGGCCTGGGCGAAAAAAACCAGGAAACAAACCCTTTGATCAAGTTTGATCTTCCTCATTTTAATATCCTTGCCGGCAATCAACCCTGGTCAGACTCTTTTCGTCCCGTCGACTCAGAAAGCCATGTATTCACCAGTATAGACGCTACCCTTGGAATTCCCGGCCTGCCGCAGAGCGGCACCGGGCAAGCAACGCTCTTCACTGGAACGAATTGCGCCGAGACCGCAGGCAAGCATTTTGGTCCTTATCCTCATTCAAAAACAAAACCAATAATAGCTGAGTCTAGTATTTTTCAGCAAGTTAATCAATTACAACTCGATCATCCCGAGCCCGCCGCTTTCGCGAATGCCTATCCTCCTCAATTTTTTGAGGCTGCCAAAGCAAGGAACAGATGGACTGTCACAACGCTCTCCTGCATCGAAGCAGAGATTAAAATAAGAACGCTAGATGACCTTAAAGTAAACAAGGCACTGACCGCCGAAATCACCCGAAAGGCATGGCGTACCCGCCTCTCCATCCCTGTTGATCCTATCACAGAGCAAACGGCCGCTAATCACTTGCATCAGATAAGTGCTTCCCACCCATTCACGCTATATGAGTATTATTTAACAGATAAAGCCGGCCACAGCCAGTCGTTTCCCAAAGCGCATCGAGTCCTATCAGCACTGGATGCTTTGTTCGGAGAATTGCTCCGGGTCATCGATATTGAACAGACGCTTCTTCTCATTACCAGCGACCACGGCAACATCGAAGATCTATCGGTCAAGACGCATACCTTCAATCGTGTCCCGCTGATTGCGTATGGCAAGGGCGCTCATCTTTTTAGAGAAGCGCGTTCTTTGACAGACGTTACTCCATCAATAATCTCGGCCTTAGCAACGGCCAATAAATCTGTACGCAAATAAGCAAGAAACCCCAGCCTCATCCTATCGTTCTTTTTTCATGTATTACTTTTCTATTTCCCGAACGTGCGCACTCTATTCTCCTCCTGTATTGTAAGAACATCCTCCTCACTGCTTTTCATATTTATTCTTCACCTTTCACTGGTTTCTTCACTTTACGGGCAAGCCAATACGCCCACTCAGCAAGAAAAAGAACTTCGAGCGCAACAGCTCATGGTTCAAGCGATGACGCAGAGTTTTCTTGGATACCACGACAGGGCAATACCCATTTTTGAGGAGGCACTAAAAGAAACCCCCTCTTCAGCAACCATCAATTCAGCCCTTGCCGAATCTCATGAGCATCTCGGTGATTTTTCTTCTGCCATTTTTTATGCCAACCAGGCATTGCAATTGGATCAAGATGAAATCCATTTCCACAGGCACTTAATCCATCTCCACATTCAATCCGATGATATAGAGCGCGCAGAAACACTTCTAACAGGTCTACTGGATCGATTCCCGAGAGACATCGCTTCTCTAGAAGACCTTGTAGAAATCCAAAGCTTACTGGGTAAAACAAGGGCTGCGTTAGTTACACAAAACCAATTAATCGAGATTGAAGGTTCACAGCGTAATAACTTAGAAGTCAAGTTGCATATTCTGAAAGTATTGCAGGAGTGGAATCAATACGAAAGTACCTTACTGAACCTCGAAACCCTGTCCCCTCAAAACATAGCGTATAAACAAGAATTGGCTCTCTTTTTTATTTCGCAAAACCGGCCAGAAGACGCCATTCAAAAGCTTAAAGAAGCACTAGAAATTGCCCCTTCGGATCCAGCACTCACCTCCCTCCTATCACGTCAATATGAGAAAGCAGGCAATCATGCAGAGGCCCAAGCATTATTCGAAGCCCAGGACGAAACAACGATCACCGATCCTGATGTCGCTTATCAAAGAGCGCTGCGATTAGTTACGGAAGAAAACGACGCCCCATCATCGGCTAAACAACTGCTGCGACGGGTATTGGACGGCTATCCTGACCATGTTGAAGCTAACACCCTTTTAGGTACGCTTTTGTATGAGGAGGGAGCGTTTAAAGAAGCAAGTCCCTTTCTGAAGAAGGCAGTAGAGATGAACCCAAGGGCTCAGGATACGTGGTTAATGGCAACGGATGCATTTTATAAATCCTACGACTATCCGCAAGCGCTGCTAATGGCAGAAGAGTCTCTGTTACTCTTTCCAGGTCAACTCCCTCTCCTCGAATTATCCGCATTGGCCCATTTAAAAACCCACAACCATGAGACTGCTTTAACGCAGTTTGAAGAGTACCTTGACATCCTGAGCAGAAATTCACCCCTTCCGGACACAGAATCTAGCGTCTTAAAGGCCACCGCGCTTGCTTATTCGGGGCTCGCACAAGGCGCGCTTAGTCAATCAGTTGCTTCGGATAGCCTGCATGCTGCAGCACTGGCCTTACATCCAGACAATGAGCACGTCCTAAGCACAACTGCACTTAGCATGGCTGAACAGGGCAAAAAATTGGATGAGGCCCTAAAATATGTGCTGCAAGCAAATACGATTGCACCAGAAGATCCTGGCATTATGGAAATTGTAGGCCGCGTTTATTTCAAGATGCAAAACTTGCAAGAATCAGAGCAGTGGCTGCAAAAAGTTGTTCAGTCCCGTATGTCATCACCCACAACCTTCGAATATCTGGGTGATCTCCTCCTAGAAGCAGGCAAACCTACCGAAGCTATTGCTTCCTGGAAAAAATCTATCGAACTTTACCCCGATAACCCAATTATACTTGAAAAGTTAAGGACCCACAGCAACTGAGCTTGAAGAACGCACGGCAAGCTCTAAACTTCATCCCAATACTTCCGATACATTGAGCAAACTATCATTCCTCTTATTTTTTGCATTGATTTTCAATGCTTGCTCAGGCAGCCGCCCCACATTTAATACCGATGCTGAGGTTCCTGAAGGATTCCCAAACCATACGTTGGAAGACATCCAGTCCAGCTTAAACATGCTGACCGTACCTGTAGACGCTTACATCGCCGAATCGTCACTCTCGGTGAAGACGCCTGCTCGATCAGGGTCTTTCAGTGCATCCATTTCGCATCGAAAGAACGATTCGCTTCTGATTACCATCAGCATGCTGGGCATTCAAGGCGTTAAAACACTCGTCACTCCTGATAGCTTCTACGTTCATGACCGCATAAACAAAGAACTGACTATAGGGGGAATTGAATCTCTTCAGAAAGTATTGCCTTTACCCGTTACTTCTGAAACCCTCTATTCCTCCATGCTTGGGCTTCTTCAACCTGAAAGCATGAAAGAGCTTGAACTAAGTGCTGATTCCCGGTATTATACACTTCTGCTTCCAGATGAAAATAAGAAGTTTATGATCGATCCCGCGTTCTGGAGAGTGGTTCGCTACGAAGAACGCTCAGAGGATGGTTCTCTCATAGAAGAAAGAACCTTTTCGGAATTTGACGATATAGAAGGGGTATACTTACCACGCCGCCTTACGTTTAGACGTCCGGGCGATGACATGTCTGCCTCGATATATTATAGAGATATAAATATTAATCCGAGAAAAATCTCATTTGATTTTAAAGTCAACCCATCGGTTCAACGCATCATCATTCCTTAGTTGACTATGATTCGCTCTTTCATAATTCTCCTATTCGGCCTTGTATCTCTTCTATTCCTGGCTCCTGACGCAGCTCAAGCTCAATCGAAAGAGGAAACCGAACAACGTCTTCGCGTTCTCCAAGATCAGATCACGTTGGATGTAGTAAAGATCTCAGAAACAGAAGAACTTGAACAGGCTTCGCTGAAAGCACTTGAAGATTTAGAGCGCGAAATAGCTGTTCGAGAAAACCTCATCGACACCAACCAGCGGCTGCTCGCCCAGATTGAACAGAGTAGAGATTCCCTGGCCTCCTCATTGGGAGAGCTTGAAGAAGAACTTGATTATCATAGACAGCAATATCAAAAACGAGCGATCCATGCCTATAAGTACGGCCGTCTGCATGACGTAGCACTAATCCTGGCAGCCCGCTCAATCAACCAGATGCTGATTCGTATTCGGTATTTGAATCAGTTCTCTGAACAGAGAGAATCTCGCCTTGGGCAAATCCTGGCATCGACCTCTGCAATTAGAGATCGCCGTACCCAGATCGACGAAAATGCCGCCCAGGCTCAAGAACTCATACAGCAAGCCTCTGGAGAACAAAGCAACCTTAAGCAGCTTCGTACGCAAAGAAACCAGATGGTCAATCAGTTGAAGCAGCAAAGAGGCGCTCTTCAAACCGACCTGGAAGAAAAGCAACTCGAAGCACAACGTCTTGAGACGCTAATCCGGCAGATCATCAGTAATGAAGGCAATCGCCGAGCAAATGTGCCGACCAACCCTGTCACGGATGCAGCAAACGCTGAGATATCGAGCGCGTTTTTTGCAAACAAAGGCACCTTACCCTGGCCAGCTGAAGGCGCCGTGATAGAAGCGTTTGGCACCATCATTAACCCTGTATATAGCACCCAGTCTTACAACCCTGGCATTCTGATCTCTACTACGCCATCGGCAGCTGTATCTGCGGTCTTCCAAGGGGAAGTAAATGCAGTGTACACCATGCCTGAGTTTGGCCGAGTTATTACAATCAGCCACGGGGAATACACCAGCCTTTACGGGAATCTATCTGTGATGTATGGCCAGGCAGGAGCTCGCGTTGAACCCGGGCAGCTTATTGGTAGAGCGGGTACTGAATCAGAACCTAAAGGAAATGCGGTGTTCTTCGCTATCTTCCAAAATGGCTCTGAGGTCAACCCTACAACCTGGTTGCGCCCCAACTAATCCTTCCCTGACTTTCTCCATAATTCACGCATTTCCCGGAACACTTCACGGCTAATTTATTACCTGGATATCGTGTAATAAATAGGGCTTTCTTCAAGAGTTAATCCCTGGACGTTGAACTGCATAGCAGTTCCCTTATTTTCCGTCCGTATTAATCAATTATATAATTGTTGACATAGAGGAATTATGGCTAATTCTGCTTATGACGTTGTTGTTGTCGGTACCGGCCCCGGTGGTTACGAGACGGCTATACGAGCGTCCCAGCTAGGTTTCAAAACGGCAGTGATCGAGAAAAATAAACTTGGTGGAGTCTGCTTGAACATTGGATGTATCCCAACCAAGGCACTGTTGAAAAGTGCTGAAATGATGGAGTATGCAAAGCATTTGGGCGACTTCGGCATTTCTGTAAACGGTAGTATCGCGCACGACTTTGGAAAAGTTGTCGAAAGAAGCCGGGGCGTAGCTGGCAAGATGAGCAAAGGCGTACAGTTCTTAATGAAGAAGAACAAAATTGATGTCATCATGGGGCACGCTACCTTGACTGCTCCAGGCAAACTTGAAGTGGTCCCCTCAGTGGATATGGACGGCAACAAAGTCGGTGAAGCAAAAACCGTTCAAGGAAAGCACATCATCATCGCAACGGGTGCTAGAGCGCGTGAGATTCCTCCTCTTCCCATAGACGGAGAAAAAATCATCACGTACAAAGAAGCGATGACGCAGAAAAAACAGCCAAAGCGACTGGTGATTGCAGGTGCTGGTGCCATCGGTGTTGAATTCGCCTATTTCTACAACCAGATGGGCACTGAAGTAACAATTGTTGAATTGTTGGACCGTCTCGTCCCCGTTGAAGATGAAGACGTTTCAAAAGAACTCAAGCGCGCCTTCAAAAAAGCAAAGATTAAGATCCTTACAGGCGCACAAGTAATGAAGGTGGATACGAGCGGCAAGGAGCTGAAGGTCGAAATC
>JAHQVL010000036.1 GCA_019634345.1 Rhodothermaceae bacterium | reverse complement strand
CGTTCTGCGAAATCCAGAATTCGTAGATTACCTCGCTGGTGAACAAAACCATCTCTGGCGCACCACTGAAAAAAGCCGGGCTGAAACAGCCAGGCTTTTCCATGCCCTCAACCATTGAGGGCTTCCGTTCCTATTGAATTCGCGTTAGTTCAAACGCTGTACATTGATCGCACTCAGTCCTTTGGGGGTACGCTCGATTTCATACTCCAATTCCTCTCCTTCGCGTAACCCGTCATCCCAATCTAATCCGTTTACTTGATCGCGATGTACAAATACATCTTTGCTTCCATCGGTTGGTTCAATGAAGCCAAAGCCTTTTTTTGCATTGAACCACTTAACTTTACCTTGTGACATTTAGTGTCGTATGTTTACTTTATTCACTGAGCGCGTCATACAGGAGAGACCTGAAAAATCCTGAGCCCTAAGAGGTACTGAAATGTAGTGCCAGCGAAGCGATATTGAATCAGGTTGAGGCTATGAACACTTTATGATGATAAAGGTTCATATTGCCCCACAATTACTACCATTTTTTGTGACGGAAAGCGAACTTTTACCCGGGTGGCACAAAGCGAAGTGCTAGGTAAGGTGGCTCTCTTAATGGTTAAGTAATACCTTTTCTTATATTGAAAGGGTCGAGTCTTTTTTCATGCACTCCCATTAGAATGCCCTTTACAAAAAGAAAACGCTACCGTATCCAATTCCCACGAACAGAAACCCACGATATAGATCAAGATGAAATCTCTTTCTACCTGATTGAAAACGGACATAAAAAACAAGTCCGCTTTCACGACTACGATACAATCTACCAAAGCCCTGGCTTATACGAGCAACTCTTTTATGATCGCCTCAAATGTAATTCCCCCCAAAAGGTCGTTGAAATTCTAAAACATGCCGTTGCTGCAAGTGAGCATAATTTTACAGAACTGCGTGTGCTCGATTTTGGAGCCGGAAATGGTATCGTGGGGGAGGTACTCAAAGAGCAGGGTGTTGCTCGCTTGATTGGAGCGGACATCATACCAGAAGCGAGGGATAGTACATATCGTGACCGGCCAGGTGTCTATGATGCCTATTACGTATCCGATTTCACTTCCCTTAATGAAGATGTATCTGAGGAGCTTGCTGATTGGTCGATTAACTGCCTGACAACGGTTGCAGCCCTGGGATTCGGGGATATTCCGCCCAGTGCCTTTTTTCAGGCTATGCAATTTGTGCAGCCAAGGGGATGGATAGCCTTCAATATCAAGGAGACGTTTTTGGATAATTCGGATGAATCAGGATTTTCGCGTTTAATCCGAGAGTTGATTTTCTCAGAATACCTCGACATCCATCATCTCGAACGCTACAGGCACCGGCTTTCCATGGAGGGGGTGCCCCTGTATTATTTCGCCCTGGTAGTACAAAAAACAGCCGAACTCCCTGAAGACTTTTTAAATAAGTACGGCATAGAAGACTAAGTACGCTCTGGTGGGCGGATACGCAATACTCCTTATTGAGCAGCACTCATGACTGAGCATTAGCAAGTTGTTTCCTGCTGATCATTCACGTAGATGAATTCGCCGCTTAATCGCCGAAGCTTGATGATATGATAGGGCGAAGACATAACCGTTGCCGTACTGCATGTGGCTCCGGGTATTTCTTCTTTGACTTCTACCCCCACTGCGTCGTTTTGCTGAACAACCCGTTCGATGCTTACAGCATATCCACCAGAGTTTCGTAATCCTAATAGGGCCGCTAGTACGACTTCTGATTCAAAGTCTATTTGCGGCAGCGCCGGCTTCGGTTCAACGTTTCCGTGTAAATCATCCCAGAAAGCCTGGAATGCTTGTTGGTCAGTGAACAAGCGATTTTCACGCTCTGTGAAACGGTCGTTGCCGATATCTGATTGCTCAAGGGTTACAAAACTGGATTTTATAGATTCGAACGCCACAATCTGCCCTACATTGAAATCGAAGGTGGGATCGTTTTCAGATACCGAATCATTACAGCCAAGCGTAAACAAAACTAAAGCGAGAAGAGTCGCGAATCTATTCATAAGAGGGATCTATTAGAATGTTAGCATTGCCCATTTGACAAGAATTGCCTGCACTTTATTCCCTCTTCCGCCCGAGTGCGTTCTGCTGTGCTAATATATTCACGGGTCATCTATCGTACCAAGCAGGCAACATAAAAGGCAAAACAAGCCTTTTGTCGAATAAACACATACATTGGTCGCCATTTTTCTTTTCTTCTTGGCAACACCGTACTATCTAATTGTCCTTATATCGTGATGAATAAAGGTTCTACCTATCTATTGATGTGCCTGTTTGTTACAGGAATCTTTGGTTGTACAGCTGATCAACCTGATGCATTAGAAACTGCCGATTCATCCAGCACGGATGTCTGGATCGTTTTCTCTTCTGGGCGAAGCGGTGATGGAGACATCTATGCGATTAATCTAGAAACCAGTGAAATTGTCCAGGTTGCAGGAACCGATTTTCCCGAAGGGACGGTTCGGTACGATGCCCATCTGGATCGTATTGTGTATCATCGGTACCAGGAAGAGCCTGCCCGGGCGATGCTTGTTAGTGAAGAAGAAGATCTTTTTGTAGACCCCAATGGTGATGTGGCCCCGTCATGGTCTCCCCGTGAAGGGCGCATTGTGTATGCAGCCTCAAAGAATGGACACGTGGATCTTTATATGGCCGCTGCTACTGGAGAGGATGAGCAGCGCCTAACAGACGATGACTTTGCTGAAGGGTATCCTGCGTGGTCTCCTGATGGTTCAGAGATTGTATATGCAAAGCGATTAGAAACCGGTTGGGATTTACATATCATGAAGCCGTATGAGGAAGGCATGCCGGTAAAACGGCTGACCTATGATGGCGTTTACGTAGGGCACCCTGCGTGGTCTCCCGATGGCACCCGCATCGCCTATGACACACTGATTGATGATCAGGCTGAGATCATGATGATTGAGCTAGGAAGCAGCGAAGTAACGAGACTGACTAATCGGGCAGGAAATGATCTGATACCTGCGTGGTCTCCCGATGGGAATCAAATAGCTTTTGGCGGCGAACCAAACAACGCTGGTAACTGGGATTTATGGATAGTGGATATTGAGAGCCTGGAGGTAACTCGGTTGACCAGCCAGCCTACGTTCGATGGAGGTCCCGTATTTGTACCTGCTTCAGCGATTAAAAGCGAAATACGTACGTCTGCTCCATGAAGCTGGTATATGCGATTGGTCTGCAATACCCTCGTGTAGGCTGAGCAAACCCCAAACCCCGGTTGTTGCTAGTACGGTTAACAATTCTAGGCTAATACTTGTCGTGATCTTAGAAGAAGAAACCCAAGCCAAAGGAAATAAACGTATTCTCGTCCGACCAACTGTATGTGTAATTCAACAAGATCTCATTGGCGATATTGTACCACGCACCCGCGCCGTATCCCTTGTGCCACGTGTTAGACTCTTCATCGTCGGTCCAGACCCGGCCGTTGTCTATAAATCCCAGCACGCCCAGGCGGCCTGGTAATAGGTGCGACTGAACGTTAAAGAGCTCTAGACGCAACTCGGCATTAGCATAGAAACTGCTGCGACCAGAAAAGCGCGTTTCTCGAAAACCCCTTACGTTTGTTTTGCCACCCAGCGTATTGGCCCGATAATAAGGAAATGATCCGATATTGTGTTCTCCGCCAGTGCGTAGAGCGAGGGTGTATTGCCTGTTGGTTCGAAGGGAAAGATAATAGGTCAATGTTGAGGCGAGATGAATGTAGGAATTGGAAGCGTTGACGATGCCAAAATTCATATCCATCTCATTTGCCCACAGATACCCTCGTCTTGGATTGTCCAAGTCATCCAGGTACGTCAGATCAGCCTCTGTTCTGACACCCGTGTACCACTGGGCATCTCCGATGATAATAGATAGTCCTGGTTGTTTGATGCCAACAAGATCAGTTCGTTCTTCATCAAGACTGGCCCTTTCGAAAGTGGGTGTTATCCCAACTGACAACCCGAACTCATAGGCCCTCCGAATCGGAATTTCGATAAACGTTTGCGCGAGCCGCGTTTCAAACTCCTCTATTTCTCCGTCTTTTAAGAGTGTCTCATTACCGAGACCGAAAAAGTTATAAATGCTGTTTGGGTCACGCACCTCTGCAAGCAATCCCAAGTCCCATTTCCCAATGGCTTCACGGTAGGTACCCGTATATTTGAAAGCAAAGGAAGAGGCCTTCGTTTCATACGCGAGAGAAAAGCTCTGTTCTCTGGCGAAAGGGATCTTCTTGAAAGCATGCCTGCGAAGTTTAAATCCGGCAAACAACACCGTCCCGTCGTCCGTATTGTAGATCCCATCAAATACCGGGAATGCCCGCTCAAAATCATACATACCCGAGTAGCGATTGTAGTTTGGATCGTTTGAGCGATTAATCTTGGTTTCGCTACCTGGTATCACGTTATTCTCATCGGTTGTATCATAGAAGTGCGTTTTTCTCCCTAGTCCAGATACGTGGGAAGAATCAACGAAGCTGTCAACCGCTGCCCCGCCTACAGCATTAATCCTGATCCCTTTATTGACGTGGCCCGTTACAATAAACTCGTCTGATCCACCAAGTCCGTACAGGTTGACTTCACGCGTTTCATTGTGGTGAAGTACCCTGTTGTAGAGCTCCTGGCCTATGTTGCCTTCTCTTGTGATTTTATAGACTTTGACGTGGGTTGAATGGTTGTCTATCCGGTCAACTTCAAAGCGCTCACGCTTGTTTGAGCCTACGACATCCACGCTTCTCGCATGAATCAGGTACACTTTTTCCGCCACAGAAGGCAGTTTGTCGCGTCGGATTTTGCCAATCTCTACCATCTTTTCCCCGTTCTCTTCATAGATCGATGCTGGCCAATCGCGAAACGCAGCGTCGATCACCTCGTCCGTCATGTTTTGTTGTACAGAATCCGCGATTTCAAGCCAATCGGCTTTCGTGAGTTCGCTCAAAAAACGGTGGGATTGATGGCGCGTTTGGCTGGCTAACCCTTTGATATTTCCTTTGCTTCCATAGTATTTTCGAAAATCTTGCAACGGAAAGAACGGACGAACGAGGGGGGCCATAAATTGAGTAACTCGGTTAAAGGCCTGATCCCGATCACGCGGAATGGGGCGAAAGAGCGACCCTTTGCCATCGGGGTCTTCAAATGTTGCCCAGCGCCATTGATCCTCATGGCGGTCCCAATCACTCAACCACATATCTAATAAACTAGCTCTTGCATAAGACCGTGCATCCACGCGGTCATCGTTGTCGTCAGTAATAATTCTATACATATCACTGTAGCCCATTACATCCTCCGAGTACCCGAAGTGAGGGACGTTTGACATATCACCATTAGGGCGATCCTCATAAAACATTAACAACCCGCTTACAAGATCTCGAAATTCTCCCATACGCGGATCAGAAGGCACATAGACAAGCCGAGGGTTTGTGTGGTATACCCCAATCGCATCAGCTATCTTAGGAACAGCAAGCGCATTGTAAGGATGCGTATAGGACAACGCATCCTGGAGTATTGGAATGACGAGGGTATTGGTCCAGACCTCCGACAGTAGACTGCTTGCATTTTTGTTTACTGAGCGTAGTGTGTATTGGCGATCGTCGTTCCCTTGTAATCGAATAGACGTTGTCTGGCCGCTGCCTCCACGCTTAATCACGTGCAACCCTCCTGCAGCTTGACCCATATCGAGGTAAGGAGCTGTTACCTCTCGTGTCCATAGGTTTCTGTGATTTCTCCCCAGCATAGCCTTTCGGAATAAGCCTGCTTTGTAGCGAGGACCTGGTACTACACGTTTCATACTGTCTGCATAGCTTATCTCGTTGCTAATGCCTGGGGATGAACGTTGATTATCCAAGGCTAACTCTGGTTTTTTTATGCGTGTAGAATAGAGTTGGCGGCCGTTCTTGTTCTTATCTAGACCCCATGCATCCATCCAAATCGAGCCATCTCGATAGTAGTGCAACGACACAAATCCCTTTTCTTTCGAAACAAACCGTGTGTCATAAAATGGTGGATCGTGTCCTTTGGCGACAAATTCAGATCGGCTTGCTGATCCGCTCACTACATGGGACCTGACTTGATTGGCTTTTCTAACGTGGTGGAAGTATTGTAGGTTATAATCATGCGCAGAAGCATAAACAAAGTCCTCATGGCCGTCTAACACTTCAGCAAGTGAATGACGCATCCACTCATTGAGTTCATGCGCAAAATACTGTTCATTACCGGCTAGATTGCGAAATGTCTGCAAGCCTGGGATGACCAGGTTGGGCCAGGTTGAAAAATGACCTCCATAGCGGCCATTGGAGTAAATCGGATGGTGCCCAACAATGATCAGGTCGTCTCCATGTCGGCGACGAATAACGTCTTGAAGCTGTTGATATAGCTGCAGGGTTTCAGATCCTTGCAGTTCGCCTTTATTACCTGCGAGATCCGCACCAAGTAGGAACGGAGTGTTTAATACGACTAGACGTAAATCATCCTTCAATTTTACATCAACAACGTCTGCCTTTCCACTGTCTGGTAGAAATGCGCCTTGATTACCTAGCGCTTCTTCGAGATACGTTTCTTGCCAAAGAAGCCAGTTATGGGTTTGACTGTCTGTTTCGATGTAATCCTGATCCCCAGGAATGAAATAAACGCTGCCAGAATATCCCTGGACAACATCTATTAATGGCTTTAGCTGCGCTTCAGCCTGTTCAATATCAAGCCCATGCCGGGGCGCAGTTAGCTGGTCGCCAAGAAATAAAATAGATGATTGTTTATTGGCCTCTTCTAGTTGATGACGAAGCAGTGTAAGTATAGGAGCACCTTCACCAGCTTCAGGTGTACCCGTATTTCCTACAAGGAAAATTTGATATACACGATCAGCTTCCATTGGACGCTCTTGCATCTCCTGTGCCCACACAAAATTGCTAGAAAAGAATACATGGCCCATGAGAGTGAGTAATAACAACGAGAGTGTTTTCAGGCTCAAGAGTACTCTTTTATACATGTGTAAGTGAAGACTGTGGTTATTCGCCGTCATCCCAAAATTGTTTGCTGATTGTTTTGCCATTGAGATTCGTTCGTTTCAGATTGTCTACCTATTCCGGTCCAGTTGAGATTAGGCATTCTGAGTATTCTTTTGCTTGAACCTCATTTTGGTTATTGGATTACAAGCAAAAAATACCACTATCAGCGTACTATTTCTCGACATCTCCTGACAAAATTTTGACAATGCCTGCCAATGGTTTGTCTTTTGAGTACTTCATAATACGATAAGTCGAATTGCATAATGAACTATTGCCGACATCGTTCAACCATCGGTGTAACTTTATCTTGATGATCAAGGTATAGTTTTGTATGTTGTCTGGATCATCCAGGTATATGTGTGCACTGAATTCTCCTTACTCATTGAGGGGGAGCTGCAATCTTGACCCTCTTCTTCGATATGGCTTTTGATGTAGAAAAATCCATTGCTGCGTGGCGGCGTCCTTACGAGGTTAACTCAACATTTTCTGGTGAAGACCTTGAAGAGCTGGAAAATAGTCTGCGTGATCGCATCGATGATCTCATAGAGGAGGGTAAGTCCACGGAAGATGCTTTTCGCATTGCGGTTGGGCGCATAGGATCGATTAGTTCAGCAGAGGACGAATACAAAAAAGTATACTGGGGCAAGGTAAAGCGAGAGCGTAGGTTGAACGATGAGCTATTCTTGAGAATATCTATGGTAAAAAATTACGTAACAATCGCATTTAGAAACCTGCGCCGGCATAGTGGCTACACGGCTATTAGTGCACTCGGGCTGGCTGTAGGTATGGCCGCTTGCCTGCTTATCGGCCTTTACGTGGGTGATGAACTGAGCTACGATGATTTTCACACCAGGGCTGAACGCATTCACGTCCTAGGTGTCGATAATAATTTCTTTGGGCGCAGTAGAGCCACCTCGTATCCACTTGCATCGGTATTGGAGGAAAGCATACCTACGGTTGAGCGCGCTGTCCGAACTATCGAGCGGGAAAATATCATGATTCGTCGTCCAGGTTACGCAGTGGAAGCGAGGCGTAAGCTGCTGTTAGCCGATGCGTCCTTATTGCAAGTATTTGATTTTCCGCTCGTTCAGGGGCACCGTGATGTTGCACTCAACGGGCCAGGCGCCGCTGTGATCACTGAGGCGATGGCATTGGACTTTTTTGGCGGGGCCGACCCCATCGGTAACGTGCTTCAAGTGGAGCTTCGCGACTCAACGCATTCGCTTATGGTGCGAGGTGTAGTGAAAGACATTCCAGGCAACTCAACCATCCAGTTTGATGTTTTAGTGCCACTGAGCCTGCTGGGTGGAGATCTGTTGGATTCAGAGGCATGGGGAAGGAGAATGTTCTCGACATACGCGCTTTTGAACCAGCCCCTCCCTCCAGATACATTGGCTGCACAGGCGGAGGGCGCTGTTGAAGCAATACGGGGTGAGGCCAGTAGCCAGTCACAGTCCTTCTTTTCTGTTCCGCTACCCCAGTTGTATCTCTCTGATCAATACAATACGGAAGGCTTTCGCGGGCAACAGCGCTACCTATATATTTTCGGATCTGTAGCACTTTTTATCCTTCTGATTGCAGCAATAAACTATGTGAACCTGGTCACTGCTCAATCGCAACGGCGTGCTAAAGAGGTTGGGGTTCGTAAAACGATGGGAGGGCGCAGAGGCCAACTGGCTGGTCAGTTTCTCAGCGAGTCGTTGTTGCTTGTCGTTGCCGCGCTGGTAATGGCTCTAGGGTTAATGGTGCTTGCATTGCCTGTATTTAATGCAAGTTTTGGAACGGAATTAAGACTATTTAGTGGGGGGCACGCAGTGCTAATTGCTGGATTAACAGCGTCCTTATTGGTTACTGGTATAATAGCAGGTGGATATCCTGCGTTTGTGCTTTCACGATTTCAGCCGGCCAATGTGCTTCGTGGCACCGCTTCAGCAGCGGCAGGGCGAGGTGGTTGGTTGCAACGTGGGCTCGTCGTGGTCCAATTTGCGCTTTCAGCGGCGATTATTGTCGGCACTATAGTAGTGCATCAGCAACTTGGTTACATGCAGGAGAAAAACCTGGGCTTTGATGATGAGCAGGTGGTGGTTGTGGGGCTTTCCCAGTCGGAAGTGGCGCTCAACGCTGTAACAGTGAAAGATGAGTTGCTCCGGCATCCTGCGGTTGAGAAGGTCTCTATGGCTGGCTTGATGCCGGGGCATGGGGGAATGCTGCTTGGCATGCCTCCAGAAGAGGTCTCTTCAGAGGCGATTTCCACCCAAGAGTTGTTCTCATGGGTGCCGATTCATACCGACTCCGCATTTGTGGAGACGCTTGGCCTTCAACTTGTCGCCGGCCGTTCCTTTGGATCTCAAGCTGGTAGTAGTGCAGAAGTTCTGATCAACGAGTTAGCTTCTCGCGAACTGGGCTGGTTGCCTGCAGAGGCCATTGGAAAACCTTTTTGGCTTGAGCAAGGCGGTGAAGGGATCGTTGTTGGCGTCGTGAGCAATTTCCATCACGCATCGCTTCGGGAAGCGATTAGGCCCGTTGTCATTTCGATCAGTGATCAAAATAATCAGGAGTGGATTGCGGCCAAGTTGGCTGCAGATGGTATCCAGGAGGGTATGGATCATGTTCGTCTGGTGTTGGGATCCCTGGCGCCGGGCGCTGTGCTGGACTATCAATTCCTCGACGAGACGTTTGACGCAATGTATCGCAGTGAAGAGCGGCTAAGTCAGATATTTACCGCATTTGCAGGTATCGCTATTTTTATCTCGTGCCTGGGCTTATTAGGGCTAGCTGCTTATGCTGCACAAAGACGAACGAAGGAGATCGGGGTTCGTAAAGTAATGGGGGCATCGTTGGCAAATATCATCAGTCTTCTGTCTAAAGAGTTCGCTGCGCTTTTGGCTGTTGCACTCGCCATCGGGATGCCGATCGCCTACTGGGCGATGCAACAATGGCTTGAAGAATTCGCATTCCAAACTACTATGAGCGGATGGACGTTTTTACTCACGGCATTCATTGTCATAACGATTGCAGGTGGCAGCGTAAGCATGTTAGCAACCCGTGCTGCACACACCAATCCTGCGGATGCGCTTCGGAACGAGTAACACTGGGATATGGTTTACGCAAGACCTTGAAGAGGCGTGCGAGTTGGTTCTAGAAGAAAAGTTCAGAGGGTTTGCAGAGTTTTATTTTGATTTATCAATCGAAGGGGCTGGTAAAAACAGGGTCGTTTATACATGTAGAATAAAGGGGGCGGCTTTTGTATATTAGAACCTTCTTTTTTAGACTCCCGGCCGGCCAGTCTATTTCGTAGGGAGCGTATTTGTTAAACATAATCTTTGCAGACTTATGCCGCTCCAGCCCTCCCCGGTACACCAGAAGAAAAGCCGTATTCGTCCGATGCTTGTACTGCTCAAGTACTTGAGCATCCTCTTTGGTTTCTTTCTTCTCATGCTCACCATAGTGCCACTGGCCTATTGGGCATTCACCGCTCCTGAGTATGACGGGTATAACTATTACACGTATCGCAATATTGACAGCAACCGCAATTACATCGCAGCCGGAGACCCCTTTCCTGGAGATCTATTCGTGTATTTGCCCGACGGCACGCCTGTCCCGATGAATTCGTTATGGCAAGACAAACCGCTCGTCATTGAAACAGCGAGTAATAGCTGTCCGATCTTCTGGGAGAGTGAAGTCAGCATGGCTGATATTGTAACAGATTACAAAGAGGACGCCCATGTTCTTGTTCTTTACACCCGCGAAGCTCATCCTGGGGTATTGGCTCCAGCTCATCGCGACTTCAAGGCCAAGCTGAAGCAAGCCAGAAAAATGAAAGCCTCGTTGACCCAGCCCGTCGTCGTTGATGCCCATGAGGGGACGCTGCATGCTCAAATGGGCAGCGGTCCCAATTCAGTATATATCGTTGGGACGGATGGGATAGTTGCCCACTATGCCTATTGGAATGACCCTGCCGTTACCCAGGAAAAACTGAAAGCCCTCTTGGATGCTGGTGGCACCACCGAATCGATCGCTCTTTCTGCAAATCCATGCAGAGACCCCAGCAAGGCCTTAGAGGACTTTGATGGTGACATGATGCGAACGATGGTCCTTGGTATCGTAAACGCTGGTGGCCTCGACGCAATGATCGATTTCATGTCCTTTATGTTCACTGCTGAGGGTGGTGAAGATCCGCTCTGTGAGCTAGGTGAGGAGCCAGGGGCTTAATAGTGCAGCCTGGCCTGGCACTTGATCATAGGCCGCACGAATGTATTCGTTGTCTTCTTTTCAATTTACTGACCACACTAAGACGAACGTTGAAATGAAATGCATCTGCCTCTTCGCCTGTTTGTTCTTTTGTAGCACTGCGGTGCATGGGCAAGTCTCTGGTTTGCCTGAAGATGTTCATATCACTCTTGAAAGAGGCAGAACTGAGGTGCGAGTAGATGAGAAGGGCGTACTCTATGTAAATGTGTCCCCGGAAGATGCTGGTCGATTCAACGTTAGGGGGTCTGTTCGCTATAGTGAATTTGGAGCCAGGGGTGATGGCAAAGCAGATGATATTAACGCGATAGCAGCAGCACACGCTTTCGCTAATGAACAGGATCTCGCCGTAGAGGCCGATGATGGGGCAACTTATTACATCAGTGGAGTGGAGAGGACGGCTATTATTCAGACGGATACCCATTTTGGATCGGCGGCGTTTATTATTGACGATAGAGACGTCGAAAACCGGAGTGCATCGGTCTTCAAGGTGACTTCCCGCCTAGAACCATTCGATATTTCTGGGATATCTACACTTAAAAGAAATCAGGCAAAGATAGGTGTGTCCCTCCCAGGACCCAGCCTGATAACCGTTACTAACGATCGTGTAAGACGTTTTATCCGTTTTGGGCCGAATCAAAACAATGGAGCACCGCAAACGGATATTTTTGTGGTCGATCGGGAAGGGAATGTTGATATGGAAGCACCGATCATATGGGACTTTGAGCAGATTACGAGCATGACTGCGATTCCCATAGATGAGACAACATTGAAGATCACCGGTGGGCGTTTCACGACGATTGCCAATCAAGCTGAATCCCAGTACACCTATTATAGCCGAAATATCCAGATTCAGCGATCCAACGTTATTGTAGATGGGCTTGAACATCGCGTCATCGGTGAAGGGGATCAAGGGGCTCCCTATAGGGGCTTTCTCCATATAAGCGACTGTGCAAACGTAACTGTACAGAACACGATCTTGACGGGGCATAAGACGTACCGCACCATTGGTTCGGCTGGGAGGCCGGTTTCAATGGGGTCATACGACATTTCTGTTGGCCGAGCGGTGAACGTTTCGTTTATCAATTGCAGCCAAACGAACGATATCAATGACCGCACCTACTGGGGTATCATGGGGTCCAACTATAGCAAGAATCTTTTGTATGATAAGTGCCGATTGTCTCGATTTGATGCCCATCAGGGAGTCGCGAATGCAACTATCCGTAACTCGACCCTGGGGCACATGGGCATCAATGCCATTGGCTCCGGAGTTTTGGTCATCGAGAATTCTACGGTTTATGGCAGGAGTTTCATTAATCTTCGAAGTGATTACGGAAGTACCTGGGAAGGGGAAGTCGTAATCCGAAATAGCGTTTTTGTGCCGGCTGGAGGTAGATCTGTTAGCGCAAGCCTCATCGGGGGGCGCAACACGGGGAGTCATGACTTTGGCTACACCTGCTATATGCCAGAGCAGATTACCATTGAGTCTCTTCATATTGATGACTCGAATCATCCAGAAGGGTATGACGGGCCTGCACTCTTTGCTGATTTTAATCCAGAGATGACGGACACAACCTACAAAGAAGCATTTCCCTATATCACAACAAAAACGGTCACGCTTAGGAATGTAACTACTGCCAGTGGCAAGGCATTGCGGCTCAGCGATAATCCCTTTATGTTCAGGGATGTTCATATTGAGCGGAAGGATTGAATAAACGGATGTGCCAGCGTATCTTATCACCGGTCTTGGTAAGTCAAACGTCCTCATAGGCAATGGTATAAGCGCAGATGAGAAGCAAATGAATGTTTCGTTTTTGAGGTATAAAATGACCCTTTCTGCTAAGCAATAAAAGGTGTATTTCGGTATCATGGAGTTATATTGAGAGCTTCTCATCGAGGCATAGGTAGCCGCAGATACGTGTAATGCCCAAATACAAATTGTGATAGACGCTTTTTTAAAAACATTGTATGAGACAGGAGTGGACCACGACTCCGTGCAGACTGATCGGTCTTCAAAGGTACTCAATATTACTCCAGAAACAGGTGCTTTTTTGGCCCTCCTACTGCAAGAAGCTAAGCCTCGCAGTATTCTAGAGATTGGGACCTCAAACGGGTATTCGACCATTTGGCTTGCACGTGCACGTGCATCATTCGCATCCAATGTAGTGTCTGTAGATGCGCTTGCTGAGAAGACTAAACTTGCAAAGAGTAATCTAACAAAGGTTGGGTTGATAGATTCTGTAACGTTATTCACCATGGATGCGGGCGCCTACTTGAAAGAAGCTGACAATCAATCTTTTGACTTTGTTTTTCTGGATGCATCCCGAAGCGATTATGTACATTGGTGGCGAGATCTTAGGCGTATAATGGATTGGGGAATTCTGGTCGTTGACAATGCGTTGTCTCATAAAGATGAAATGCATTCTTTTGTAAGCCTAATTCGTTCTCAGCCAGAACTGGATCACGTTGTTCTCCCTATAGGCAAGGGGCAGTTGATCGTTACGGGCAAGCACTATAAGTAACCCTATGTTCTTTATAACGATGCCATCGACAAATGTAGATAGAGCAATTAAGGTGGGTATGTACCTGTTGGTAGTAACAGTCTGGTGCAGTGCCCTTCTTTTTGGGCTGTTTATTCTCTCATTTTATTTTGTTGCTTTGTTGGAAGGCAATACCGCACAGTGGAATGAAGTCCTTCCCGGTTTGTATGACAGCAGTACAAAATCTGCTACCTTAGGCATTGGAGTCCATTTTGCTGCTGGTGGCATCATCTTAATCTTAGGATGCATTCAATTGATAGAGCCGTTGCGAACTGCTTATCCAGGCGTGCATCGATGGTTAGGGCGGATTTATGTTTTTGCTTCTCTGTTGACGGCTGTTGGTGGCCTGGCATTCATTTTTATAAAAGGCACTATTGGCGGCCTGGTAATGGATATTGGTTTTTCTGGATATGGCCTACTTATGTTTTGGGCCGCTATTGAGACCTTTCGTCATGCAAGAGCAAGGCGGTTTAAAAAGCACCGAGCATGGGCAATTCGGCTCTTTGCTCTGGCCATAGGTTCGTGGTTGTACAGAATGGACTATGGTTTTTGGTTTTTATTTACAGATGGGATTGGTCACACGGACAGCTTCAATGGTCCGTTTGACTATTTTATGAGTTTCTTCTTTTATCTGCCCAATTTGCTGGTTGCAGAACTATTTATTCGCCGGAAAGAACTATTGCAATCCACGTTGGCTAAATGGCTAGCTATAGCCGGACTGTATGCCGCTACAGCCTTTTTGGTACTGGCTACCTATTTTTTTACGCTGCGATATTGGGGGCCTGCAATTGTGGATTTATTCACTTTTTCTTGAGTTGATATTATTTATTCCCTTTGATTTCTACCCCTGGCCATACTGCCGGCCATCAATCGCTTTTTGTAGATCTAGAGGATTCTGGGCCTGTTATCCTTTCTGGAGACCTTCATGTCCTACGGGAAGGCCGAGAGCAAAGACGTATTTCTCCATATAATGCTGACTCTGCTCAATCAATTGCTTCAATGATTAAGATTGAACGTTTAATTGAGGAGTTGGGTGCTGAACTTTGGATTGGGCATGAGCTAGCTGCGTTCGATACGCTTAAGAAAGCACCAGATTATTATGAATAGGTAAAACATGAGCGGGTGGCTTGTGACATATGGTTGTCATAAGATCTCCTGATCTTTTGGTATCCAAAGGTTTAAAGCAAGAAAGTATGTTATGAGCAACGTTAACAAAGCACTGGAGACACAAATAAAAAATATTGAAACCAAAACCGGAATGTCTTTAGCTGAACTGGCAACGTCTATTATGGAGAGTTCGCTTACAAAACACGGTGAACTAAGGGATATGGTGAAGGAGAAATTCGGACTTGGTTATGGGGATGCAAACACACTTGTCCATTTAGCTAAGCAAATGGCCGCAGAAGATGAAGAAGAGAAGTCGCCTGCAGAAATTGTAGAGGGCATCTATACAGGCAAAAAGGAAGCACTCATTCCTTTGCACAATCATGTCATGGATCACATTGAGAAACTTGGTGAATTCGAAGTTGCCCCCAAAAAGGCCTATCTAAGTTTACGAAGGAAAAAACAATTTGCAACAGTAGGGCCAGGGTCCAAAGGCAGAGTGGAAATCGGCCTGAACATGAAAGGCGTTGAGGGTACCCCAAGGCTTGAAGCGCTGCCTCCAGGACGAATGTGCCAGTATCGGATTTATCTTTCAGAGATCTCCGATGTAAACGATGAACTAATGGGGTGGATTGAAGAGGCTTTTGATAGTGCTGGCTAAGAACGGCTCGTGTTTCTCTTATGGATCACATGAAGACCCCTATTACAAACGCTATCATCATGCAGAACCCGCCAGAAATGATCAGCGTAATGGATATCCCTGCTGCAATGGCGTAAGGTAGCAGCAGTGTTTTTACAAAGCTGACGACAACGTTCCAAATGGATACAGTAAGGTATCTAACTGCTTTCCTTGTTGTATTCCATAATCCTATCTCTTTGACACGAGATGTTGTTCGGGAAGCAAGCTGGCGGGCATTGCTAACTCGATCAGACCAGCGTCTCCAATAAAATACTTGTTTAAACAGGAAGGAGAATATCTTTTTCTTCTCAGGGACCTGAGAGGCTAAACTTCCCATTGATATG
>JAHQVL010000035.1 GCA_019634345.1 Rhodothermaceae bacterium | reverse complement strand
CGCGCGGATCTTCGAAAAAGCAACCAGGGCGCAAAATGCTGCAAAGGATCATGATCACAATAATGAAGGTCTTTCACTCGAAGAGTTGAAGCAAATCGGAGCGTCGACAGGTATTGATGCGGACTATATTGTGCAGGCTATCGCTGAGTTGAATGAGGAAGCCCGGGGTTTATCGGTTCAGAAGCACATGGGCGTACCATATGCCCTATCACGGTCTGTCAAGCTGCCTGATACGTTTTCTGAGAAGGATTGGGAACGGCTTGTTGTTGATCTCCGAAGAACATTTAAAAAGCGGGGAACCATAAAACAAGATGGCTCCTTCAGAGAATGGTCGCATGGATTTACACACGCCTACGTTGAGCCTGCAGAAAACGGCTACGAGTTAAGAATTGAAGTTAAAAATGGGAATACGAAGGGGCTGCTTTATTCCGGTATTTTATATGTGATTCTTGCTATACTAATGTTTATCGCGCTAGGGTCTTCGGCTGATCCTGGCATTATGGTAGCTTCTATTCTTAGTGGAATACTGGCAGCAGGAGGCATCGGGTCGTTTGTCTATCCTATGATTTTTGGATCTGGATGGGCCAAGAAAAAAGAGGAACAAATAGAAGGCCTTTGTGAGCGCGCTAAGCAGAAGGTAGTAAGCAGGAAAGACGTTGAGGTGCCGGGCACTCCGCTCAACACTCAAGATGGTAAATTCCTCACCCTGGAGGATGAAAAAGATCTGAACCAGGAGTTAGAACAATTCGCTATGAAGAAGAGGACCAGATGAAGAAGACCAGATGAGTCTGTCATCTGGTCTGTTTCGTGTTTGGTGTTTGGTGTTTCGTGTTTGGTGTTTGGTGTTTCGAGTTTGTAGCGAGTTGTCAAACGAAAACACGAAACCAGGAACGCGAAACGCGAAACGAGTCATTGAATGCCTTCAATGACTCACTTAGCATTAATCGGCGCTTTCTTCAATCGGCCCCATGCAACGAACAACGCTACAGCACCAAGTACCACGTTCATGCCAATCATAGGGAATTCACCTCTCGTACCGTGCACAATCGCAGCAAGAACCATGATTGTTGCGAGGCCGATGCCCGCATAGGCGGTCAATTTTGGTTGTATACGGGTGAGTGCGGGTACAATCAAACCGACTGCTCCAAGCAATTCTGCGGTGCCGATGAAGCGAATCAATCCACCGGCCATGCCCTCAAGAGCAGGGACAGCTTCGATCACTTCGGGGATGGACATAGATACTTTAGTGAAGCCGGCCATGGCGAACATGCCAGCCAGCGCAACTTGTGCTACCCATAAAACGACGTTCATCGTTTTATTTGTAGTGGGTTCAGCGGTAGTTTCCATACTTTTTTGGAGGTTGTGAAGAATAACATTTTCTTTAATATGGGGAATTAATCGCTCAAAGGCGATGCCTTTGAGCGGTTTCGTGTTTCGTGTTCCGGGTTTGCAGTCTGGTTGAATTATGCTGGCTTGAGGTAAAACGAATACGCATTGTGCTTTGGCGTTATCAAAAAAAACGATATCTTTGAGGACCCGAAACCCGAAACCCGAAACCCGAAACCCGAAACCATTTGGACTCCCCATTCTTCGTATTTCTTCGGCTTGGCTTTGATCATATTTCGGACATTAGCGGATATGATCATATGCTGTTTATTACTGCTCTGTGTGCGATCTATTACATCAAGCAGTGGAAGCAATTGCTTGTGTTAGTGACTGCCTTTACTATAGGGCATTCGATTACACTGGCTTTGGCTACCCTAAATCTTGTAACGATCAATGCTGATCTCGTAGAATTCCTAATTCCCGTTACCATCTTATTGACGAGTATTGTGAATATTGTCCCGTTGGTTCGCTACAAAAAAAATCTAACCGAGCAGCGTGGAGAGTGGTATACCAAGTACGCGTTAGCTCTGGGATTTGGGTTGATACATGGGCTTGGTTTTTCCAATTTTTTGAGAGCAATGCTGGGTGGAGAGGATCACCTTTTTATGCCCCTGCTCGCTTTTAATATTGGTTTGGAAGCCGGCCAACTCGTGATTTTATTAGCCATTCTTCTTGTATCAACGGTCATGATCCGGATTGTCGGACTTGCCCAAAGGGACTGGGGGCTTCTTTTGTCAGGCGCAACAGCCGGTGCTGCATGCCTGATGATCCTGGAGGCCCTTTAGGACGTAACTCTATACACGATCACAATGTGGTACATACTTTTACTGTTACCTTTTTTGTTAACAACACATCAAAGCCATGAATTCCACGTGGCCTTGGGCCGGATGGCTGTTGAAGGAAACCAGGTGGTATTACAAATGCGCATGTTTCAGGACGATCTCGAACTGGGTTTGCAAGGGTATTATGAGGATGAGGAGATCCGTCTGAAGGTCGATACGGCTACTGATTCGCTATTTACGGCCTACGTTAACGAAAAGCTGGTCATAAAACATGGTGGAGAAGTGCTGAGCGGGGTGGTTGCCACAAGCGGTGAGGATTTACTCTATGGATACCCGGTGTGGTGGTTCTCTCTTACCTACGAAGCGTCAGCACCTATTGAGGGTTTGGAAATCGACAACCAGGTCTTGATGGAAGTGTTCGAGGATCAGCAAAACATCCTCCGCATTACCTACTATCCTGCTGATGAGGAGAAGATGTATTATATGGTTAGGGGGGATAGTGAGATTGAGATAGATTTTTGAGTCCTGTGTCCAGCGAAGGCGGCCCCAAAAATTAGTCCGAAGCCCAAAGTGAAAACCACTCTCGACTCCGGACTCTTGTCTACAGACTTTCTAAATAGCTGCGCAGTTTAGTAATCCTCCCACCATCCTTTGATGTTGATGTTATCTCCACCGAGGCGTGCTACGGCTTCTTCGTAGTTTGCGGTGTTTAGAGATTGCTCTGTGGATGGGTAAATGAATCGGCTAGGTACCAGGTTGTTGTTGACATTAGCCGGTCCTGGAGTGAGGGATGGATACCCTGTTCTCTTGAAGTCATGCCAGGCCTCCAGGCCTACCATGAACGAAGACAGCCATTTTTGTTCAAGGATGCGCTCTAGCGACCCATTGAATGCCTGGGTAGTAGTCAGGTATTCAGCCGGCATTTCTGCGCCCCACTGTTCGAAAGAAGCCGTGACTCCTTGCTCATAATAGGTTTGTGCGTCTCCACTGATGAGCCCTCGTTGAGCCGCTTCCGCCAGGATAAACTGAACTTCTGCGTAAGTCATCAAGATTGCGTCAGCAGCGCCCTGGTCGCTGAGGAAACGGCGGTCGAATACAGAAACATTGTCTTCTCCGCCATTAAACGCTTCCATACCTTCTTCTGATAGTCCGTTTGGAAGACCAACCCATGTCTCACTATCCGTGCCTATCGTGTTATCTGTTGGGTCTGCCCAGGACAACAGACGCGTATCGCCATTGTCAAGGAGGAAATTCATCAGCAACATGCTTGGTACGACCCGTGTGAAGTCCCAATCGCGTTGTTGCGATATGGGAGAGTCATTAGGAATGGTGCCTGTGAAGTCGTATACGGCGTTATCCGCATTGCTTTCGAAGATCGGTGCGCTTGCGTTATCAAGGATAGCCTGTATGGCTGTTCCTGTATCATTACGCTTGAACGAAGCTCGCATGAGAATACGCAAGCGGAGCGAGTTGGCAAGTTTTTGCCAGCTTTGCATGTCGCCATTGTACAACAGGTCGCCTTCAATAGAGCGAGCAGGGTCAATCATCTGGTTGGCGCGATTGAGGTCAGATAAAAGGCCTGAGTAGATGTCTTCTTGACGGTCGTACTTAGGTTGAAAGATACCCTCAGAGGCGCGACCGGCTTCAGTATAGGGGACATCGACCCAACTGTCGGAAAGCGTATGGATCATCCAGGCCTTTAGGATGAGGGATACGGCTTCATAGTTGGGATCGTCCAATTGTTGAGCACGGGTTTCGATGTCAACGACATCGGCCATGACACCATAAAAATCTCCCCAAAGGCTTCCGGTGCCGCTGTCCCACTCGTAGCGATCTACAGCGCCGTATGTGATTCGCGCTCCATGTTGAGCAACGAGGTTGCCGACACTCCAGTTCTCCCAGAGATAGTCGTAAGAGACTTCATAGATCACATTAGGCAGGAGTACCGCAGGGCTTACACTGGTTGGCTGATTTTCATTCTCATTAAGCGCTTCGAACCCATTGTCGCAAGCACTAGAGATAAGAGCCAGTAGAATTAAAGATAGAAGTATTCGCATTGATTTATATAAACGTTAAGCGTTCTAAAATTCGACATTCAAGTTGAGGCCAAAGCTGCGTGTTGAGGGCAACTGTGTCACTTCAAAACCAGGGACGAGCGTGCCGCCGTTCATAGCAAAAGATTCAGGGTCGATGTTTGGCACATCGGTCCATAAGAACAAATTGCGACCGATCGCAGAGATTTTCATGCTTCGAATGGCGGTATTGGAGCCGAAGAGGCGGCGAGGAATCCGATAGCCAAACTTGACTTCGCGAAGCTTCAGGTACGTGGCATCGAAGCTATTCGATTCGATGTTGTTTCGGCGGTAATAGTTGGTGTAAAAACTTCTCACATCAACAATGATATCGTTTTCTCTGTATGTACCATCGCTGTTCTGAAGTACACCTTCACCGACGATTCCGTCCTGGCGGGTGTTGCCTTGTGAATCTGTATATTCCAGCCCTCCAAACCCAGGCCGGCCATCCAGGGTATGCTCAAGAATACCGCCTTCACTTCCTGTAGCTCGGGTGTAGGAGTAAATGCGTCCTCCGTATCGGAAGTCGAGCAGGACGTCAAGACTGAAATCCCCGAGTCGGAATCCATTGTGCAAGCCGGCCATCCAATCAGGATTGTAGTTACCGATTCGCTCAACGTCTTCGGTGATCACTGGGAGGCCGTTACTATCAAAAATAATCTCGCCGAAAAACGGGCTTGATGGATCTTCTACACGCTGAAATACACGTCCGTACATGTCGCCCATGCGTCCACCGATACGAGCCTGTACCGTATTTCCGTTGGGCCCGAATCCAATAATGAAGTTCT
>JAHQVL010000034.1 GCA_019634345.1 Rhodothermaceae bacterium | reverse complement strand
GTATATAAATCCCCCATCAGATCAAAAACCTGGATGACCGTTAGGATGGACATCAACAGTCATCCAGGTTCCTTCATCAGTAGTAAAAGAAACCTCTTTGGTAGGCCCAAATGGGGCATTGACGTCCCATTTATCTTCTTTTTTATCCTGACCGTATGCTGCTTGAGAAAGGATGGCTGCAAGAATCAGAATAATAATAGAATTGAATGTATTGCGCATGGTAAATCCGTGTATTAGTCCTATAAGGGTGCTAACTTACCAAAACAACGATTTGCGTACAAATGAGTACGCAGTACGTTTCTTGAACAAATACGTTTAGACATATGAATAGGCTTAAAAACACGCTGCTGGGTTGTGTGCTGCTCCTTACTCTTGTAAGCTGTAAAAGCGCGTTGACGCTGAATAGTGGGGCAGTCGATCAGCAAATTGCTATCGATGGCTCGGAAGTAGAATGGCTCAATGATTTACAACCCATTGCTGAAGAAAATTTTGCAATCGGAATCCTGAATGACGATGAGAATTTGTATGTCTCTCTAGTTACGGCCGATGTACGGGTGCGCAGTAAAATTATGGCTTTGGGGATGACCTTATGGTTGGATCCATCGGGTGGATCGGAGAAGTCCCTGGGTATTCGCTTTCCATTGGGTATTATCGATGCTGGGTTGCCTTTTGACCCTTTTACCATGCTAGAGCAGCCGGAATTTGTGGAGCAATTATTCAACGAATCCCTTACGGAATTAGAAATTGTGAGAGAGCGGGATGAGGATACCAAGCGATGGCTGCGTTCTGAAATTCCTGGCTTGGAGCTAGCCGCCTCAAGCAAACAAGGTACGCTTGTGTATGAGATGAAAATCCCACTGGATAACGAAGAACTTGGCTATTCGCTAGATGCAGCCAATGTTCAACAAATCGGGATCGGTCTCGAAACACCTCGCTTTCAACGCGAGGAGATGGAACGACTGCGTGAACAGCCATCGGCTTCTTCGCAGGGAGGAGGATATGGCCAGTATGGTGCTGGCGGAAGTGGGTTTGGTGGAAGCCAGGCGGATGTTGGGGGGCCAATTCCTACAGATAGAAGTTTGCTAGAAGTGACGTCACCAACTAAGTTTTGGGCAACGTTTTCCCTCGTTGCTCCGTAAGCTTCACGTGTAACTAGAGCCACCCTATAAAAACCATGAAATGGATTCGTCGGACTGGGATAGGATTGGGAATTCTTGTCCTTGTCTTTGCAACCGGTGCTGTTATTTATGTGAACGGAATCAATTTCGATATGTCGCAAGAGGAGATTGATTCTATTTTTAGTCAGATCGATTACGAGGTGCAATCAACCGTAATTGATTACGAAGGGCAGCCGATCCATTATATGGAAGCTGGAGATCCAGAAAAACCTGTTGTGCTGTTTGTGCATGGGTCTCCTGGAAGTTGGGATAACTTCGCCCGGTATTTGGGTAGTCCTACGTTGCTTGAGCACGCACGCGTAATTGCAGTGACCCGGCCGGGGTACGGGCAGTCTGGAGAAGGGAAGTACGAGCCTTCGGTTCAAAAGCAGGCCGGTGCCTTTCTGAAAGTTTTGGAAATGCGAAGTCCAGGCAAGCCGGCGGTGCTCTTCGGTCATTCTTATGGTGGCCCTGTAGTGGCTAAAATGGCAATGGACGATCCTGAAAGCGTAGCATCCCTTATTCTGGCCGGCGCTTCGATCGACCCATCGCTTGAAAAGATGAAGTGGTATCAATACCCAGCGGCAGTACCTCCCATCTCCTGGTTAATTCCTTCGTTCTTGCTGGTGTGCAACCTGGAAATCCTAGCGCTGGAGCCCGAGTTGGAGGAGATGATGCCTCTTTGGAAAGATATCACCGTTCCTGTGTCCGTCATTCATGGGGACCTGGATGATCTGGTGCCTATCGGCAATGCCGAGTTTGCTGAACGCATGCTGGAAAATGCCCCCGTTAACATGATGCGATACGAAGACATGAATCACTTTATGATTTGGAACCGGCGGGATATGGTGGAGGAGGAGGTGATACGGCTGATTCAAGCGATCAAATGATCACCATTTGATCTGTATCTGGTTTATTGCTTCGCAATCAGTTAGATGGGCATTACCCATCTGCGTGTCGTGTTTCTGGTTTCGTGTTGTCTTTATTGAGGAAGGACGCTTTGATTTCTTTTAAGGTGGGTTCTCTGCCTAGTTTGTCCCATAGTTCAGAGTATTCGAGGTTGATGGCGTGGGCGCCTTTTTCTCGGAGATAGGGGTCTCGGCGTTCGTTGTATGCTTCCCACTCGTTGTTTAACTGTTTAGCTTCTTGGTCATTTACGAGAACCACGGCCCTGTCTTTGGGCCGCTTCATGACGATAATTTCTTCACCGCAAGTGGGGCAATTGCATGTTTCCTTCGGCATTTGGTCCAAGTTCATTTGGCAGTAGGGGCACACGGGTTCAGTTTGACCTGTCTTGCTAAGTTCTAGCCTTGGGAGGTACCGTTGGGGTGCCTGGTTACTAGAAGCAGCTTGTTGGTCGGAGTCAATATTCGATTGCGCCTGTTTCTTCTGGAGGGCTCGTCTGACAGAACTATGCATCATAAATCAAATCCTCTCGTATATAAAACTTGATTTTTAGCCTTGGCTAATAATATATTTAATTATGCGCACAAACTTCCAGCTTTAACTATGCCCTTTCAGCTTATAGCCATTATTTCTTTCTCACTTCTTGCCAGCACAGGTATGTATCATCGGATCAAAGCTGCAAAAGCTGGGGGATCGGTCTCCCGAAAAGAGGAGGGGGCACCCATCATGGTCATACTGCGAGTATGCGGGCTTTTTATGTGGCTTGGTTTGGTTACGTACTTAATTAACCCAGGCTGGATGGCCTGGTCCTCGCTTGCTCTACCTGTCTGGCTACGATGGACCGGCGCTGTGCTGGTTATTATTGCTATTCCCCTGGTTCACTGGATGTTTCGTAGCCTTGGAAACAATGTAACAGATACTGTCGCGATTAGAAAGGAGCATCAGTTGGTTACTAAGGGGCCTTACAAGCATATCAGGCATCCTATGTATTCATTTAGTGTTCTGATGTTTATGGGGTATGCCCTGTTAACCGCCAATTGGTTTATTGGTATCACTGGACTGATTGCTCTAATCTTATTAGGTTTTCGTACTCCTATAGAAGAGTCCAAGTTAGAAGAAGCATTTGGTGAGGCTTACCGGGAATATGCAAAACAAACGGCCCGATTTATTCCTGGAGTGGTATGAAAGACCGTTAAGGTTTATTTGAAATAGTCGAAAAATAAAATGCACGTGCCCGACCCCACGACCCACCTTGCCGATTAGTAGATTCATGTAGTCTAAAATACATATGGGAATCCAATTAGGTTTTTAATATACTTGCCAAAAGCAACTATATATGGTACTTTAGTCAAGTAATCCTTGACGAATCTAACTCCCCCAATGCACGAGTCCAGCGAGCACATCCATACCATTCGCCGTTTTAATCGCTTTTATACCCGAAAAATAGGTTTACTCGACGAGACGATGCTCAGTACGAGGTTCAAGCTCACGGAAGCTCGTATCCTGTACGAGATTGGGTTTAAGAGAACCACAGAGATGAAACAGCTCATTCAAGAGCTTGGGCTTGATGGGGGATATCTAAGTAGGACTGTCAGCAAGTTGACAGAGCAAGGCTTGATTTCCAAAAAAGCCTCAGAGGAGGACGGAAGGAGGTATGAGTTGTCGTTAACAAAAAAGGGCAACAAAACCTTCGAGCAACTGGATCAGATATCGATGAATGAAATCGGATCCATGATAGGAATGCTCTCGTCAGGGGAGCAGATTCAGCTTGTGCAGGCCATGAAATCTGTGCAATCACTTTTGGGTACAGAGAAGTCTCCACCCGTTGCCTATATCCTTCGTGATCACGAGCCAGGAGATTTGGGATGGATCGTACATCGGCATGGCGTTTTCTATACTCAGGAGTTTGGTTGGAACGACAATCTTGAGGCCTTGTGTGCCGATATCATTGCCAATTATGTCAAACATCATGATCCAGCTAGAGAACGAGTGTGGATTGCAGAGCGGGATGGAGAGCGGATTGGGAGTGTGATGCTTGCTAAAGAGAGCGAATCTGTTAGCCGGCTTCGTCTTTTGCTGGTAGAACCTTCGGCGAGAGGCTTAGGTATTGGAAAACGATTGGTTCAAGAGTGTACACGGTTTGCAAGAAAGTGCAGGTATGAGAAGATTGTCCTGGATACTGTCGATATTCTAGAAGCAGCACATGGTATTTATCGTTCAGAAGGGTATCGAATCATCCACGAGGAGCCGTACTCGCATTTTGGACCTGAGTTGATCAAGCAGATCTGGGAATTGGAGCTGGTGTAAGAGAAGGGGCAACCGAGGGGCTGGCAGAGAACCAGAGTTGTAGATACGAGAATGGGTGCACGTGCCCGACCCACTGAAACACGCACACCCTCCCGCTTGGGATATCTCTACCCCAAATTCAACCATGCAGTCCGCTGAGGATCGACTACCCATGATCCCTTTGCGGGTACAATTAATATCTTAGCGAAGCCTGTGCCAGTTCACAGTACCTTCACAATGATTCTTTGGTTTTATAGTTGGTGCTTGTGGGTCAAGGCGCTCAAAGAGACTTTTTTGTACTAATAAGGCCCTTTTTAAATCTCGTGGTGGGAAATAAAAAAAGATTCACCCTATGCGGCCTTTGAGCAGATGAGTCAATAATAAGTAAATAATAACTTAAATATGTATGATTTTGAAAATGTTTTCAGGGCAGTGTATAATTTTGCAACTAAAATTAACTTCGCTGCCCGACTGAAAAGGTTACGCTCCGATTTTGCGACAAAAATGCTTCTGTTTCTGCAGATAGCGGGAATCGGGGTCCACCGGTTCCTTGTGAAAGGAGCACGTCTCTAGAAATGCCATAGGCAACAAGTGCCTCACGCACGGCATCAGCACGGGCCTGGCTTAAGAGTTGGTTGGTCGCTTCAGTACCTTCTGGGCTCGTATAGCCGTTTATGGTGACGCGGAGGTTTTGCGTATCGATGCTTAAAATTGCATTAGAGATCTCACGGAGGACTTGTGCCTGTTCTGGCTCTATGATGCTGGAACCGAGCGAAAAAATAATGCTCGTGTCTTCTATATAGGCTATTGTTTGACTTTCATCTGAATCCAGGCCATTGTCATCATATTGGTTTACACCAATCAAAAAGAGGGCTCTCTCTCGCGCTTGCTGCATCCACTGAGTGGATGCATTGCCTGTAGCTGTCAGAATCCCTTCGCTAAAGTTCAGTGATACGCCCTCGGGCGGTTGCAACTGATTTTTGATTCGCCGCAAACTGGAGATATCATCCATAGCCAAATAAGGCTCCCAGGTACCGATGATGCGTTCCGCCGGCAGATTTGCTGGGCGTAATGAGTCGGGGTTCACTGCACTTGGATCTCGAAGTCCTTGTACAATCCATTTTCCATTCTTCCAGCCCGTTTCTGTAACTACTATACCTGGTTCTTCTCGCAGGGTGTCAAGATAGCCGCTCCACCGCTGAAAATTAATGATGCTTAATACGAGCCAGGTAATAAATAGGAGAGAAAAGATGCCAAGCAGGGCAAACGCAGCAATGGGAGGCTTCTTTTCTTCTTCTTTGAATTGAGCGATCAAACCTGACTTAAGAATGGGCACAATGGGCTCACAGACGCCCTCATCTCCGTCAAAGTCTTCTAGCAGATCGCCATGGAGTAGATGAATGTTCTCAATGATTTCTTTGAGATGCTCATCCAGTTCAGGGCCGTGGATGCCACTGATTACTGCTGCGAGTATGGCCTGCGGACCCGGTTCAACAATGATTTTTACGCCGTCTATATCAACGGAGTCTAGAACCGAGCTTGGACTGACGTCGAGTGTGTCTTTTACAAACGCCTGTACCGCTCGAAGCATCCCGGATACGACATCCCCATCACGTACCATGGCACCGTCTGCATAGACATGTTGGATCAACACGCCACTATCCCGTTCGATCAAAAAGATTTGCTCTACACGGTATTCGAGGGTGTGAGCAAGTAGGACCTCTGAAAACTTTTTACCGGAGGTCATCGCCTCCATCCGCCATCTCAAGCTGCGAGGGGAGAGGCTGTGCTCCAGTACGTTATTCACTGAGTCCATCATGGACTTCAGCGCTTCGCGGATGCTTTTTCGGATAGCCGGACCAATTACAGGGAAGATAGCATCTGCGATTGGCTGCGGATTACGCTGTACTGAGAGGGTTAGGGTTTCTTCAATAGTTGGGGAAAGCGCATTGTTCAGCCTGTTGCTCTTGTTGGTCTTGTGCCAGATAATCGCCTCAGGGAGGGCCTTACTGATTTCTTCTAGTTGACCATCAGCTTGTAAATTTGCAACCTGGTCAATTTTCTCAAAAATGGCTGCATCCTGTTGAGAATTGTCGCCAAGGAGTATTCTCCTTAATTCATCAAGGGGCTCGTCTCCATTAGATGAAATGATATCTGGGACTTCCGAGCCTTCGTTATCGGTATATGACGAAGAGTGAGTGGGTTCGTCAGACATGCCGGCTCCGTAGATTCGTTTCTAATTCGTTCTTCATGCAGGGGGCATTACTTCTCCAGGCTCTGGGCCAATTGAGAAAGGAGTTCTGAAAGTTGCCCGCGGTTAACCTTTTCCTTCTCGATCTTTCCAATTGAACTCTCAAGAGCTTGCGATAGGGCATCTGTTTTTGCTTCCATGTCCTCCGAAGCGGTGCTTGCTGTGGAATCGATCGCTTCCCTAAAAGACGCATCCATCGTTTTGAGGTCTGCTTCTATTTCCTGCTTTTGTTCTTTAAGGTCATTCTGCAACTCTGCCAGATCCTTTGTACGATCGCTTAGGCTTTCTTCGAGCGCATCCAGGCGAGCTTCAATTGCCTTGTGAGCTTTGGTCATTTTCGCCAATAACTGTTTTTCCAGTTTGGCGAGCCGATCCTCAGTGCTTCGGATCTGTTCACCAAAGAGGATACTTCTAATCTTTTCTAATTCACCCCCTCCACTTTCGCCATTGGCTGACTGGGGTAGGTTTATACCGTCAGATGCGGAGAGATCTGCATTTTTATTTTTAGATTCCATGTAGACTTGAAATGCTTTGCGGTACGTAGTTTTATGATAATAATTTAGGTAAACCTTCGGGGAAAGGAAAACAAGGTACACCTGTTAACGTCGTATACACAATACAATCAAGAAGATGTTCTTGCAAGTTACGGGAAACTTTTATCTTCATTATCGTATATTTACGATATACAATAAAACGCGTGAATTCATGGCAGTTGCAAAAAAACAAGGCTTTGATGATTCAGCCATCGAATTGGCTCAATGGGCCAAGGCGCTCGGGCATCCAGCTCGAATTGCCATTTTGAAGGTGCTTGCCGAAAAGAAATCGTGTATTTGTGGAGAGATTGTAGACGTACTTCCTCTTGCACAGGCAACGGTTTCGCAGCATCTAAAAGCATTAAAAGAGGCCGGTTTTGTCGAAGGGACTATCGACGGGCCACGGTCCTGTTATTGCATAGATCTGAAGGCGTTCACCAGGATGGGAGATGCTATCAAAGCGTTCTTTGATGACATTAACAAACAATCCTGTTGTTAACATGGAAGTATTAAAAACACAAGTACGAGAAAAGTACGGTGAAATAGCCAGCCAGGCATCAGAAACTAAAGGCTGTGGATGTGGATGCAGCCCTTCGTCAAGCGAGTTTTCGATGATTGGTGATGAATACAATAAAGTGGATGGATACGTGGCTGATGCAGATCTAGGGCTTGGCTGCGGCATTCCTACCGATCTTGCCGGGATTGAAGAGGGCCAAACAGTATTAGATCTTGGGTCGGGCGCCGGCCTGGATGTTTTTGTCGCTCGAAAAATCGTGGGGGAAAAGGGGCACGTGATTGGTGTTGATATGACACCTGAAATGATTGAGAAGGCGAAGAAAAATGCTAAAAAGCACGGCTTTAGCAACACCGAGTTTATTCTGGGAGATATCGAGGCCCTTCCTGTAGATTCAGGTACGGTGGATGTAATCATCAGCAATTGTGTGCTCAATCTGGTACCTGACAAACAGAAAGCGTTTGCTGAGATGTACCGGGTGCTTAAACCGGGAGGTCATTTTACGGTCTCTGATATCGTTTTGAGTGGCGGTGATCTCCCAGAAGCCATCCAGAAAGCAGCAGAAATGTACGTGGGTTGTGTTTCGGGAGCCATGCAGCAAGACGAGTACATGAACGCTATTGCTGCCGCCAATTTTCAGGACATAGCCACCCTAAAACAAAGGACGATTCCAATCCCTCAAGACGAACTGGAAAAATTCCTCTCTCACGAAGAAGTAGAAGCCTTTCAGTCTTCAGGCACGGAGGTGTTGAGCGTAACCGTTAAAGGAATCCGGTGACAAGAATCCGGATTCCAGAGTGGTGTCTGGGTTCGGAATAATGGTCTGGGGTCTGGAGGAGTGGTTAGGAGTCTCATCTTCAGGCTCCGGACCATTGTCTCCGGACTCCGGGCTTTCGTCTCCGGACTCTCATTCGAGCTTTAACTCCTTCTTATACTGCTGCGGGGTTTTTCCCGTATGTTTCTTGAAGATGCGGCAGAAATAAGCGGTGTCCTCAAATCCAAGGTGGTATGTGATTTCTGCTAGCGTGCTTTGGGTGAAAGCCAGGTATCTTTTGGCCTCTCGCAGTAAGCACTCTAAGATCAATTGCTTGGCTGTGAGGCCGGCATAGTGTTTTGCTATAGAAGACAACTTCCGGTTGCTGACGCCTAATTCAGAGGCGTAATACCCTATTTTGTGTTGATTACGAAACTGATCCTCCAGGAGAAAAAGAAACTTTCTATAAACCTCTTTATCGGGGCTATCGCTCTCATCCAGGGCAGAGATTGATTGGGAACGACTCTTGCGCTCCAACATGATAAGCAGCGCCATGAGCAAATGCTGTAACACACCAAGCCTGCCTGTAATTCCGGGTGTTCGCTGGTATTCTTCATAAATACAGGCCAGTATCCTTTCAGCAGAATCAATGTCTTCTCCTGATAACTGAAAGGACGTGCTATTCTTAAATTGGCTAATCAACGAGGTGCTTAAAGAGGTGTAAGGATCATAGGGAAGAAAGGTGTTGGTAAACCTGATCAGGTAACCTTCAAGGTCGATTCCCTCATGGAAATTGTGGATTTGTCCCTGTTTAATCCAATAAAACGTGTTCGGCTCGATAAGAATCAACTCGTCATCAATGGTATGTTTTCCGCTGCCCGATCGTATCCACAATATTTCGTGATATCGATGCCTGTGAGGCTTTTCGTTGAGCAACGACGAATTGATCTCACGCAGTACGGGGCGGATGATGAAGGCTTTTTCATCTTCCTTTTTCATGCTGTAGAAAGGGATGTCTAGATACATGTCAGAAAGTGCAATAGTTGGTACACTTTTATACAAGAAGCGACCTGAACTGTTCGATTAATTTCCGGTTCAATTCAATTACCATATACTGTGAGTGCTTGACGCTTTTTTCGCCGTAAACCCTATAAATATATGCAAGATCTGGAGTATAAAGGAGGCCCTTCCATCGAAGAAGTCCGAGATCGCGTTGAAGCAGACCATATATATAAGCTGTCTTCAAACGAAAATGCACTCGGTCCTTCACCAAAAGTACTGGAAGCAATCCAGAAAACGGCATCAACGCTCCACTTGTATCCACCCAGGGAGGATGATAGTTTAAGAGAACATATTGCGGCGTATCATGGAAAAGGACTTACCAGAGACCATATATATACGGGGAATAGTGGGAGTGAAGTCGTTGAGTTGCTGAATCGCGCGTTCGCTCAACCTGGTGATGAGGTGATTGTCAGTTCGCCGACCTTCGGTTTATATAAACGTCTAGCCGGCAAGCTGGGGCTGACTCTGGTTGATGTGCCTCTTGATCCGGATACTTTTGAGTACAACATACCAGCCATCCTGAATGAGGTCACGGACCGAACCCGGTTGGTGTATGTCTGCAATCCTAATAACCCGACGGCCACACTTTTATTAAAGCCGGCTATGGAAGCGCTATTAGATGGCCTGCCGGAGCGCGTGATCGTTGTTGCTGATGAGGTTTATTATCAGTTTGTAGAAGATTCGGATTATCCTGATTCTATCCAGTCCGTTCTGGACAATCGCAATCTGATCGTTGTCCATAGCTTCTCGAAGACCTTTTCGATGGCGGGGTTACGGTTGGGATATGGAATTGCCCGTCCAGATCTTGTCAAAGCCGTCCGCCATTTTCGCTGCCCTTTTCATTTGAATGCTTTGGCCAATGCAGCCGGGCACGCTGCGCTTGATGATGAGCAGCACGTTTCAGATACCCTTTCAATGGTACAACAAGGAAAAACCTATTTGATGGGAGAGTTTGACCGGATGGGTATTCCTTACTGGCCCTCTCATACCAATTTTATCATGTTTAAGCCCGAAATGCCAGCAGACGAACTGATTGAGGGGGTACTCAAACGTGGCGTTATGGTGAGGCCGACAAATCGAAATGGGTATGATGGTGGAGTTCGTGTTACTATTGGTTTACCTGAAGAAAATCGTGCATTTATACAGGCCCTCGAACACGTTTATCAAAGATAAAATCGCTTACTTTTAGACACTACCACTACTATGCTTGTTATCCCAATCTCATCTGCGTTATACGACACCTTTAAGGAGTTGGCAACGTCGCAACGTATTGTATTTATCACGGGGCTTCCAGGTGTCGGGAAAAGCTTGCTCATTCAGCAGATGGCCCTGATTGCCGATGAATTAGGGCGAAAAGTGCATTTACTTCAATGGGATGTGTCTCGCAAAGCATTTGAAACGCCAGCGGTCCTTGAACGCTACCCCGAAATAGATGGCGTGACAGACCCCATTATTCGTAAAGCAGCTGGTTTGTGGGCACGAGATGCTGTAGTACAATGGGATAAGACCTACAAAGAGGACGAGCATATTCTAATCGGAGAATTGCCATTGATCGGCAATAGATTAATCGAGTTGGCAGAAGTGCACGACGATGAAGCAGAAGCACTCTTAAGCGATGAAAAAGTCCGATTTGTTACTCCCGTTCCGTCTTGGGAAGTTCGGGAAGTTATTGAGAAATCGAGAGAAAAAACGATAAGCAATCCTTCTAACGAGAAGGAAAAGCTTGATGCACCTCCGAATGTGCTACGGGCTCTCTGGCAGGAAGTAAACACTCTCGCTCGTGAGATTGGAATAACAAAAGCACGGCCGGACTCTCCCTATAATCCGTACATCTACGGCGGAGTCTATGAAGCCTTGCTTCAACATCGTAATGCCATTTCTGTCCTGGTGAATGTCGTCTTAAATCCGGCAGGATCGGTTTATGACATGGACGTCATTGAGAGCGTGCAGATGGCGAGCGATGAAGACGCTGAGCGAATCATCAATGAGGTTGAAAGCAGGTACACACGAGATGAATTGATTGAAGCTGTCGAGAACTGGCACGCAATCATTACGGCCAATCCCAAGGTGCCTGACCCTGGCCCTGAACTTCATTTACCCCTTCCCGACGAATTGGGTGTCATAGCTGGAGATACATCGTTGACTGCCGCCCAAAAGGAACGGCTTAAAACCTTGCTTGCTGTACCGATGGATGCTGATGAGGACAGTTTACTTGCTGCCATAGATGGAGCACTTGATGCTTTAAAAGAAAGCATACCTCATGATTTGGTTAAGGCCGATGTCCACAAGTTTGATGTATACGACAGCTATTTCAATGTGAAACGGACAGAAGGCAATGCTGCGGCAGTGTACATTGCCGGTATCCTGAAAGCTTATAAAAATGTCTTGGTCGACATGAGTGAGGAAGCCCATGCGTTAACCGTAGTGGAAAAGCCTATGCTGCGCATTGCTCTTGAGACCACCTTACACGCCCTCGATCTATAATATTAACAGTTAGTGGGTTTTTGAATGTTTGAATTAAAAGAACTTGACGTAGCACGTGTGCGCTGGCAGGCTGGTCATCATCTGTTTTTTACTTATATCCAGTCGCTTATCGTGATCTGCACACGTCTTTTGAAAAATGTTGAAACTGGCCGTCTAGATGAAGCCCGAGAAGACATTGACAGGGCCACGTATATGTTGTGGGGGGTGTCTGTTGTATTTAAATACACGGGTAGTTTTTCTCAGGCTGCCTATGATGGATACGTCCGCCCTAATATGTTTGAGGCCAGTGAGGGATTTAGCGGAATGTGGGCACATGATCATGATTACCTGGTCAAGAAAATTCTGAATGAACTCAAGCCTATCTTCAAGGACCCGCCCCAGGAGTTAGTACCGGCTATTCAGAAGTTTCGCCAGGCATTCGCCATCATGTACGACTCCCACAAGTATGTGTGTGAACGCTTTGAAGGCGATGAGCCCAGCCTGTTGATGGGGGAAGACGCCCAAAAATCTGCTGGAGACATGATTGAAAAGTTCAAACAAAACCGCCTCCGCGTCCTGGGAGTGAGCAGTTCAAATAAAGCCATTCTAAAGAGTGGCACTAACCCGAAACCCGACACGAGCCACCCTTAGTGGCGACTGATGAAATAAACCGAAACCGACGATATGAAGTTTGTCCGCTTTGCCTGGAATGGTGCCATCCATGAAGGTGTATACGAAGATGGTGTGATAAAAAAAGGATCTGTCCACTATAGTCCTGATGATATCATGTTTTTGCCCCCTGTCGACCACGTTGGTAAGGCCATCGGGGTAGCGCTTGGATTTGCAAAACATGCCAAAGAGTTGAAACTAGACATTCCGGATTACCCAATCTTGTTTCACAAGATGCCCCACACGATGATCGGTCACAAAGCGAATATCATTGTCCCCCCTGGGCTTGACTATATGCATTATGAGTGCGAACTCGTTGCCGTAATAGGGCGAAGCTGCCGCAAGGTTAAAGCAAGCGAAGCATTGAATTATGTGAAGGGATATACGGTAGGTAATGAATGTACCGTGCGCGATTTTGTGACCAACTATTTCCGGCCCCCTATAAAGGCAAAAGGGTTCGATACCTTTGGCCCCTGCGGCCCCTGGTTGGTATCTGCTGATGAAATTGATCCTACCAATGTTGAATTAAAGACGTATGTAAATGGTGAACTGCGTCAGCATGGGAATACGAGTGGCCTTCGGCACAGCGTAGCCGAGTTGATCGAATACGTATCCGAATTCATGACCCTTCAACCCGGCGATATGCTGTGGACCGGTACCCCAGAAGGAATTTCCCACATTTATCCTGGCGACACCGTAGTCTGCGAAGTAGAAGGCATCGGTCAGTTGGAAAACACATTGATAGCTGAATAGAAGTTCAAAGTTCAAGGTTCAAAGTTCAAGGTTGTCTGAAGGAATACAACTAAAAACTTTGAACATTAAACTTTGAACATTGAACTACAAACTCCATGTTCAAAAAAAACCTACAGACCTTAGAAAGTATCCTCCCTGAGCTGAGGGCAAACGGCATCAAGCACATTATCAACGGGCAGCACGTAGAGAGCGAAGGAGGGGCGTCCTTTGAGAATTTTTCTCCGGTAGATGGTGCTTCGTTAGGGCACGTTGTTTCAGGGCAGGCTGAGGATATCGATAAAGCAGCCTGGGCTGCCCACGCTGCGTTTCCCGCTTGGAGAGACATGCATCATAAGGATCGCCGTGATATGCTACATGCAATCGCTGATGAAGTAGAAAAACGGGCAGAAGAGATTGCGGTATTGGAGAGTTATGACACTGGGCAGCCAATTCGATTCATGAAGAAGGCGGCTATTCGCGGAGCTGCCAACTTCCGATTCTTTGCCGACCGAGTGATTGATGCAAAGAACGGACTTTCTACCCCTGATATGGCTCATGTGAATTATACCATTCGCCAGCCTATCGGACCCGTTGGTATTATTACGCCATGGAATACGCCGTTTATGCTCAGTACCTGGAAGATTGCGCCGGCTCTGGCTGCTGGATGCACGGTAGTGCACAAGCCGGCCGAGCTAAGTCCTGTGACAGCAAATCGGCTTGCAGAATGCGCGCATGCAGCTGGACTTCCTGCTGGAGTGTGGAATGTGGTTCATGGATTGGGAGAATCTGCTGGGAAAGCACTCACTGAACATGTTGCCATCCGTGCCGTCGCATTCATTGGAGAAACCACCACGGGGTCACTCATCATGAAACAAGGTGCTCCGACGCTGAAGCGCGTGCACCTCGAATTGGGCGGCAAGAACCCTGTTATTGTATTTGAAGACGCCGACCTAGATCGTGCTCTGGATGCAGCCATCTTTATGAAGTACAGCCTGAATGGAGAACGATGTACCTCTAGCAGTCGGCTGCTGCTTCATCGTTCTATCTACGACGAATTCCTTGCCAGGCTGACAGAGAGAGTAAGTAAGATCCGAGTTGGCAATCCGCTCGACCCGGAGACGGAAGTCGGCCCACTTATTCATAGGAGCCACCAGGAAAAGGTCTTGAGTTATGCGGGCATAGGACAAGAGGAAGGGGCCCGGTTAATGACGGGTGGGACAAAGGTGAAAGGACAAGAAGATCATCCGTATGTCACACCCACGCTTATGGCGGATGCAGATCCTTCAATGCGATTGGCACAAGAAGAGATTTTTGGTCCTTTTCTTACAGTCATTCCTTTTGACACGGAAGAAGAAGCCGTTGAAAAAGCCAACAGCGTGAAGTATGGACTCACCGCATATATCTGGACGAAGGACGTTGGACGTGCACACCGCGTGGCTCAAGCTGTAGAGTCAGGCATGGTTTGGGTGAACTCACAAAACGTTCGCCACTTGCCAACCCCATTTGGCGGAGTAAAGTATAGCGGCATCGGCCGAGATGGCGGCGATTACAGCTTCGATTTTTACATGGAAACCAAAAATATTTCGATAGCCCTAGGCGATCATCCGATTCCGAAGCTAGGGAACGACTGATCGCCGAAGTGTTCGTCGTTTGGCGTTTAGTGTTTTGCGTTTTTTTGATATCAGCACCACAATAACGACAAACCCCGAACCCCAAACACCAAACAAATTTCACCATGAAGCACTCTGGCCTCATTCCACACAACTTTGATCTGCCCTTTAATATTCTGCGGTGCAGCCATGTTGATTATGGCGTAACTGATCTGGATAAGTCCCGCCATTTTTATGTCGATACATTAGGCCTGATCGAAACGGAGCGAACCGCCGATACTATCTACTTGCGTGGATTAGAAGAGCAAAATCATCACAGTTATATCCTCCGTAAATCGGCTGATCCAAAGGTGTTTGCTGTTGGGTTTAAAGTGGCATTCGATAAAGAATTAGATGCCCTGGAAGCCCATCTAAAAGGACTCGGATTACCCACATCTTGGGTTACCCGTCATGGACAGGGTAGAACCTTATTGGCTCGCTCTCCACAGGGCATTCCCATGGAATTTTATGCGCAGATTGATCGTGTGCCAACAATGATGCGGGAATATGGTGCATACCGTGGATGCCACCCGCAACGGTTGGATCACTTCAACTGCTTCACTCCCAATGCACAGGCAACTTATGAGTTCTTTGTTCGCGAGCTTGGCTTCCGCCTGACGGAATATACCTTAACCGAGAAAGGAGAAATGTGGGCAGCGTGGATCCAGCGGAAAGGGAACGTGCACGACATGGCACTAACGAACGGAATCGGGCCACGCATGCATCACTCTGCGGTTTGGGTTCCAACGGCGCTGAATATCATTCACTTGCTGGATCTCATGTCGACAACCGGATACGTAGAAAATATCGAGCGCGGGCCAGGCCGGCATGGTATATCTAATGCCTTCTTCTTATATGTAAGAGACCCTGATGGGCACCGCATCGAGATTTATACCTGCGACTACTTAACCGTTGACCCTGATCTGGAGCCCAAAGGATGGGATCTGCGCGATCCTCAGCGGCAAACTCTTTGGGGAGCGCCCGCACCAAGATCCTGGTTTGAAGAGGGGAGCCTGTTTGAGGGCACTGAGGTGTCTGAACCGGTAATGGAATCCCGGCCGATAATTGCTGAATAACTTGAGCTGAAATGTGAATAGAAGATGCTAACTGAAGAAGCTATACGAACAGAAGCACTACGACTGGATACCGCCGAGCGCACCCGTACCCAGGTTGAAGCGACCACTGTACATCATCCTGATATGACGGTCGAGGATGCCTATGCTATACAGAGTGCCTGGATGGACCTCAAAAAAGAGTCAGGGCGCACTGTGGCTGGATATAAAATTGGCCTGACGTCCCGTACCATGCAAAAGTCGATGAATATCGACGAGCCGGATTACGGCACCTTGCTGGATGATATGGTGTTCGAAGAAGGGTCATCCATTGAAGCTGCCCGGTTCTTGGATCCTCGAGTAGAAGTAGAACTCGCTTTCATTCTAAAAAAACCTCTGATTGGGAGCCAGGTATCTATATTTGATGTGCTTAGAGCTACAGAGTACGTCGTTCCTGCGGTTGAATTGATAGCTGCAAGAACGTTTCGGATACATCCTGAAACAGGCTATAAGCGAACGGTTAAGGACACTATTTCTGATAACGCAGCCAATGGAGGCATTATCATGGGCGGTCGACCGATGAAGCCTGACAGCATTGATCTCCGATGGGTAGGTGCATTGCTGTATAGCAATGGGGTGATCGAGGAGTCGGGTGTTTCTGCAGCGGTACTCAATCACCCGGCAAAGGGGATTGCCTGGTTAGCAAAAAAGTATGCACCTCATGGGATTGCCCTTGAACCAGGACAAATTATTCTTGCAGGCTCTTTCACACGCCCCGTCAAAGTAAAAGCTGGCGACTCGATTCACGTCGATTATGGCCCTATGGGCAGTATATCGTGCCAATTTGTCTAAATGGATATACCAAAAAATACGTTTAAGCATCGCGCTCAAGAAGGAGAAACCCAGTTCGGTATCTTTCACGGTATCCCTGATTCCTATGCGGCTGAAATTTGTGCCGGCGCTGGGTTTGATTGGATTGTGATCGACGGCGAGCACGCTCCCTTTGACCTCCGGACTATCCTCCACCACCTGCAAGCGATGAGTGGGTACGACGTCTCTCCAATTGTACGCGTCCCTGAAGGCAATCCGAACTTGATTAAGCAGTTGCTTGATGCCGGTGTACAGACGCTGATTGTACCTATGGTCGAAACCGTAGATGAAGCGCAACTCCTTGTTCGGGCAGTTCAATATCCCCCAAAAGGAATTCGTGGTGTTGGCACGGCTCTGTCCAGGGCAGCTCGATGGAATCGCGTGAAAGGGTACTTTGAAAAGGCAGATGATGAGATGTGCCTCATCGTGCAAGTAGAATCAGTAAAGGGGCTTGAAAATCTAGAAGAAATTGCATCAGTTGAAGGGGTAGACGGTGTCTTGATCGGGCCGGCAGATCTGGGTGCCTCTATGGGGTATCTCGGTAAACCAGGACACACCGAAGTTGTAAAAGCGGTATGTGATGCCCTTCGAACGATTCGAAAAAAAGGGAAAATTGCTGGTATGCTGACGGTGTCCGATATCTTGATCCAGCAATACATGGAAGCAGGAGCAAACATGGTTGGTGTTGGGCTGGATACACTGATTCTCGCCAGGGCTACTAAAAAGCTGGCTCAGTCGTACCTACCTAAAAAAGGAGATAGATCATGATGCCGACATTGACACCTCGTCTCCAGCGGTTCTTAGATCGAAATAGCCACTCAATGATTATTGATGGGGACTCTATTGCGGTTTCATCGGATCAGACTATCGCAGTTGTAAATCCTGCAACGGAAGAAGTAATTGCTCATGTTGGCCTGGCATCTGCCGGCGATGTTGATCGAGCCGTTTCTTCAGCAAGGCTTGCTTTTGATAACGGGCCTTGGCGCACTATGGCTCCCATGGACAGGGAGCGCATCCTGCTCCGGTTTGCAGACCTGGTAGAAGAACAGGCAGACTCACTGGCACAACTCATTACACTTGAGAATGGCAAATTGGTGGGGCAGGCAAGGTCATCGGATGCAATCGGGGCGTCAAAAACACTTCGGTACTATGCAGGATGGGCAACAAAAATCGAAGGATCGACGCTTGATCTTTCATTAAAACAGAAACCCGGCAAACAAAATTTTGCATTCATCCGCCGTGAACCGGTTGGGGTAGTGGCAGCCATTGTCCCATGGAATTTCCCGGTTTCAATTGCCGCGTGGAAGATTGCTCCCGCTTTGGCTGCTGGATGTACCGTTGTACTAAAGCCCTCAGAAGAGACCCCGCTTTCTGCTCTTATGCTTGGTGAGCTTGCGCTGGAAGCCGGAATGCCCGCTGGCGTACTCAATGTGCTTACAGGAGATGGTGCAACTACAGGCGCAGCATTGGTTGCCCATCCAGGTATCGATAAAGTGACCTTTACAGGTTCAACCGCTACCGGTAAACAAATCGGGAAGTCAGCGATGGATCACCTTACGGGGATCTCTCTTGAACTAGGAGGGAAATCACCCGTAGTGGTATTCGACGATGCCGACTTTGAAGAGGCAGCAAAGGGAATTGCAGCGGGTATCTTCCGTAATCAAGGCCAGGTATGTGTTGCCGGGTCGCGGGTATACATCCAAAAAAAGCACTTTGACCGTGTGCTGCAGGACGTGTGTGACCTCGGCAAAAAGATGCGTATTTCGCATGGGTTTGATCCAGATGCAGACCTGGGACCGCTCGTCTCTTCGCAACACCTTGAGCGAGTGAAGTCGTACATCGGGAAGGGAGTGGAAGAAGGCGCCGTGCTGGAAAGTGGTGGGAAGCAGGTAGCTCGAACGGGCTATTTCTTAGAGCCTACCGTCTTCAGCTCGGAAGACAATCAGAAGGTGATTATTCAGGAAGAGATTTTTGGACCTGTACTGGTTGGGGTGCCGTTCGATGATATAGAGGATGCCTTGCAAAAAGCAAACGATACCCCGTTCGGATTATCATCCAGCGTATGGACACAAAACATCAATACGGCCCATCAAATGATCGATGGGCTCAAGGCCGGATGGGTGTTTGTAAATGCACCCGGAAGATCAGATCCGAATTTACCCCTCGGTGGCTATAAACAGTCTGGCATTGGCCGAGAGCTTGGCCGGCAAGGACTGTATCAATTCACAACGACGAAATCGGTGAATATCGTCTACTAATCGATGAAACCATGAATCAATCACCTCCAGCAATAGAAACCGAGTCACTTACCGGAGGGCAGGCCGTTGTAAAATCGTTGATCGCCCATGGTGTAGATACGGTGTTTGGGTTGCCAGGCGTTCAAAACGACTGGCTTTACAACGCTTTTTACGATTACAAAGAATCCATTCGCGTTATCCACCCTCGTCACGAGCAGGGAGCAGGGTATATGGCCCTTGGTTATCACCTTGCTTCAGGAAGAGATGCCGTGTACAATATTGTGCCCGGTCCTGGTTTCCTGAATAGTTCTGCTGCACTGGCTACAGCCTACGGGCTCAATGCCCGTGTTCTATGCCTGGTTGGGCAGACTCCGCGATCGACTCAGGGCAAGGGATGGGGAGTCTTACACGAAATTCCGGACCAGATTGGGATCATGCGATCCTTGACAAAATGGGCCGAAATTGTAAAGTCGCCTTCAGAAGCACCTGACCTGGTTGCGGAAGCCTTCTTGCAATTGCATGAAGGCCGGCCGCGCCCTGTAGGCCTTGAAGTGGCGATGGATGTGCTGAAAAAAGAAGAGGACGTTGATACAAACGTAACTCTTCGCAAGCCAACACATATCACGCTTGACGAAGACGCCGTCAATCAAGCTGCAAAATTGCTTGCTGGAGCCAGGCGACCACTGATCTTTGTGAGTAGCGGCGCGATTGAAGCAAGTAATGAAGTGGTGCAGTTGGCCGAATGGCTTCAGGCGCCGGTGTTTTCGTATCGCACTGGAAAAGGCATTGTATCCAGCCGGCATCCTTTAAGTTTTCCTGTTCCAGCAGCCTACGACTTGTGGAAAGAAGCAGATGTAGTAATCGGCATCGGAAGCCGAATGCGTATGCCGTTGTTGAAGTGGGGGCGTGATGAAGAATTGAAAATCATCAGTATCAATGTGGATGCCAACGACCACAATTGCATTGCTGAACCTACTATTAGTATAACGAATCATGCTCGTCCAACTGTTCTTGCCTTGTTGAACGCACTTCCAAAACACGGTACGCCACGTAAGCCAGACACTGAGATGCTGGAAACGTTGCGTACTGGATGGAATGAAAAAGTCGCCTACCTGGAGCCCCAGGCCACCTATCTACGCATCATCCGAGAAGAGATGCCAGATGACGGTATTTTTGTCGATGAGTTAACGCAAGTGGGCTTTGCAAGTCGGATACTTTGGGAGTCTTACCAACCGCGAACCTATTTGTCGACGGGCTATATGGGGACCCTCGGCTGGGGCTTTCCAACAGCATTAGGGGCTAAAGTAGCCAGGCCAGACGTACCCGTAATTTCAGTTGCTGGTGACGGTGGGCTTATGTTCGCCATTCAGGAGTTGGCTACTGCTGTGCAGCATAAAATTGGAGTAACAGTGCTCCTGTTTAATAACAATCTCTTCGGAAACGTGCGAAGCATGCAGGAGAACCTGTATGATAACCGCGTAATTGCGACCGATCTGCACAATCCCGACTTTGTGAAAATGGCGCATTCATTTGGTGCGAATGCAGCCCGGGTAACCAGCTTTGACGGATTGCGATCAGCCCTCCGCGAGGCAAGGGGTGAATCGTTGCCTACCTTAATAGAAATTCCCGTAGGGAATGATTGGCCTTCTACAAATCGGTTTAAGTCATTACCAAAGATTCGGTAACACGTTCATGAAAATAGGTGTCCTCTCTGATATCCATGAGAACTTTCATAACCTGATTCTTGCCTTAGAAGAACTCAAGCGCCAACAGGTTGAACACATTTTTTGCCTGGGAGACTTGATTAATGAAGGTGTTGCCAAGGTGCTGGCCATATCCGATGTGCCTGTTTTTATGATCTGGGGGAATAACGATGGGGAAGTGATCGGCGTTGTAAAAACAGCCTATAGAGAAGGAAGCGCTCTGACTGTAAGTGGTAATACATACGATTTTATAGAGGTCGATGGCCGTACCCTGTTTCTCACTCATTATGACGACCTGGCACGTCCGATGGCACTTTCAGGGCAGTATGATGCTGTGTTTTATGGCCATACACACCTTTCAGAAATAACAACAGAGGGCGATTGCCTCATTGTTAATCCCGGTGAAATCTCAGCGCAAAAGACCCGAAAAGCAACAATAGCCGTGTATGACACAACATCAAATACAGCGGAATTGATTGAGCTTGAGGGGTCGGTATCGTTAAAGACTCCTGAGGCTGAGGCCTATTTAAAAGCTAATAAAGATCGGCTCGCTTTCCGGTCGGCCCATGTGTATAAATTGTAGTTGATCATGCAGCTTAAAAAACCCAACCTTCTCCGCAATCAGGGCTACATAAATGGTGCCTGGGTCTCTGCCCGCTCCAACAGGCACTTCGACGTAAAAAATCCCTATAACGGTGAGTATATCGGCGACGTACCCGATATGAGGGACGACGAGACCGTGGAGGCCATTGAGGCTGCACACAACGCTTTTCAACAATGGCGCGCTTATTCTGCCAGTGAACGGGCGGATATCCTCAAGCGATGGTACGCCCTCCAAATGGAGAATCTTGAGGACCTTGCCTTATTGCTTACAACAGAACAAGGCAAACCGTTGGCCGAGGCACGAGGAGAAATAAAATACGGTGCAGCGTTTGTCGAGTGGTTTGCTGAGGAAGCGCGTAGGGTTTATGGAGATGTTATTCCAGGGCATATGCGCGACAAACGGATAGTTGCCATTAAACAGCCGGTTGGCGTAGTGGGTGCTATCACACCCTGGAATTTCCCCAATGCGATGATTACTCGTAAGGTTGCACCCGCTCTTGCAGCAGGGTGTTCGGTAGTCATCAAACCGGCTGAGGATACCCCGCTGTCTGCGTTGGCACTGGCCGTGCTGGCGGAAGAGGCTGGGATGCCCGATGGCGTGTTTAATGTCATAACTACAAGCAAGCCGGCGTCTGTCGGTGATGTAATCACGCAGCATCCCTTAGTCAAAAAAGTATCGTTTACGGGCTCCACGGCCGTGGGGAAGATGCTGATGAAACAGTGCGCTTCTACGGTTAAGAAGGTGTCCCTGGAACTGGGAGGCAATGCACCCTTCATCGTTTTTGACGATGCTGATCTGGACGCTGCTGTCGAAGGAGCAATCGCTTCTAAGTATCGAAATGCAGGCCAGACGTGTGTTTGTGCAAACCGCATCTACGCGCAGTCATCCATCTATGAGGCCTTTGTGGATCGTTTGACGCAGGCTGTGAGGCAATTAAAAGTGGGGTCTGGCATTGAAGAAGGCACCATGGTCGGCCCTTTAATCAATAAGGCTGCCCTGAAGAAAGTAGAGACTCTCGTAAAAGATGCCGTCAAACATGGAGCAACCGTCCGGCTAGGTGGCGATAAAGCCGATATGGATGCAAAAGGGTATTTCTACCAACCCACGGTATTGGCCGATGTAAAACCCTCAATGGATATCAGCCGGGAAGAAATTTTCGGACCCGTAGCTCCGGTTTATCCTTTTGACACGGACGAGGAAGTGATTGCAATGGCTAACGATACGGAGTATGGCCTTGCGGCATACTTCTACGGACGAGACATCAGTCGCATATGGAAAGTAGCCGAAGGCCTGGAATACGGTATGGTCGGAATCAACACAGGCAAAATTTCAACTCCAGTAGCTCCCTTTGGTGGTGTAAAAGAAAGCGGAATAGGCCGAGAAGGCTCGAAATATGGGATAGAGGAATACGTTGAGATTAAGTATTTGTGTTTCGATATTGGATCATAGTCGAGTTTATGATCCAATGTAGAAATGAAAACGCTCACGCTGGCCTT
>JAHQVL010000343.1 GCA_019634345.1 Rhodothermaceae bacterium | reverse complement strand
AGGGGCGATGTATTGCACTGTCCCGCTTGATGGATCCAGGCTGCGTATCTGCCAATGGGATTCCGACTCATTAAGAAAAAAGCTGATGTGATTCGTACCGGGTACTTGATGCAGAGAGCGACCAATCGATCCTTCAGCAATATAGGCTTTACCCTCATTCAATGAGCCGATCTGTAGTGTAGGAGGTTCTCCAAGGATAAACATGGCTACCTGGTTGTCGTTTGCCCAGGCGTGATACCCAACGGGTTTGATGTCTTCAAAGAGTAGCTTAGGATTATTGCCATCCCTATCGAATCGCCATAATCGCTGGGCTCCGTCAGATTCTACCCTTATTACAGAGAAGCCGGCCCTGTCTGGCGTAACGGTAGGGGAGTACTCGCTCTCTGGGGTATCGGTGACCTGCTCGATGCGCAAATCCGGAACACTCACCCTGTAGATATCTGTTTGCTCACCACGCTGACTGGTATACAACAGGTAATCCCCATCAGGTGAGAAGAACGGCTGGTTGTCGTAGCCGTCTCTATTCGTCAGGTTCAAGGGGCCCTCTGGGGTATCCACGATGTTGCCGTTGTTCAGGTCAATCAGGTAGATGTCTGTGGAGGATTGGGCGGTGGCGAGTGTGGGGAAGAGGCCAATTAGAAGAAGAAAGAGTAGTCTAGGCATGGTATAGGGTTCTAAGCAGGCGGGTATTTAACTGGTCAAATTGAGGATTCGCCTTTCCAGTTGTTCCTTTGAAAGCATGAATCCATGCGGCATAAAAGTGCACCTCAACGTTTTATGGATCCCTGCTTCCCCAGGGAAGACGGTGAAATGTACCCATCAATAATTCGGTAGTTACAAAGTACATCAATATATTCATTTCTGGCCCAAATAATCGAAGCACGTACCCTGGAGTAAGTTGCTACTCATCCGGCCTGGATGTATCATTATAGCTATAAAACAGGGAATTATCCCCCCCTATTATTTTCCCAAAAGGTGTGTTCAATGCAACGTTCTGTTCGACCTCTTCTCCTTGGCCTTGTCCTTCTTTTTACCGCTTGCCCCGCACTTGCTCAGCAGTCCAACTCTCCGTTTGGCGAACTTGCCGATGGTCCCTATGATCGCCTTGTAATCCGAGGTGCCATGGTGCTACCTGGCCACGGGGGCCCGCCTGTTGGTCCCTACGATATCCTGATCGAAGGCAATCGCATTACTGAGATGGTACCCTTTGATCCGGTGACAGCGGAGCGGCGAGGTGACACGGATAGGATGACAGGTGATCGCATCATCGATGCGACGGGGAAGTATGTAATGCCAGGCATGGTGGATCTGCACATGCACTTGAGGCAAGATCCGATGCCGCTCGAATATGTCTATTACTTGAAGCTGGCTCATGGGGTAACGACTATGGTGCCGGCTCCGGATAGAGGGTTGGAGAATGGGATGGAGGAAGCCGTTCTGAGTGCGAAAAATGAAATACTTGCCCCCCGGCTTTATCCAATTTGGGGATGGGGTTCGCAAACCGACTATGACCGTGCTTTCCTCGAAGACCCCACAAATGCACTGCTGATTGCAAAGGAAATGGTTGAAAAGGGGGCGCATGTAGTGAGTGTAGGTCCATGGGGGTGGAATCCTGAACTCCTTGGTGCTATCTGCAAAGCCGTAACGGAGGCTGGTGGGATAACGACATATCATATTCCGCCCAGTACAACATCCATGACGCAAGCAGTGGACGCTGCGCGGCTTGGGGTAACGATGATTGAACATCATTATGCGTACGCCGAGTCTGCCCTGGATCGGCAAGTACAGGATTTTCCTAGGGATTACGACTACAACGATGAAAACGCACGTTTCCGTCATGCCGGCATGGTATGGTCCGAGACAAACAAGGAACGCCTGCTTACCGAGGTGGCTGATTCGCTGGCTGCCTATGGGGTAGCTATGCTGCCTACTCGCGTTGTATACGAAGCCAATCGGGATATCTTGCGCGCCCAGAGCCTTCCATGGCACGAAAAATACACGCACCAGGCATTGGTTGATTGGAACGGACCAAATCCCGCTTACCACGGTGCCTATCACTACGACTGGACGTCCGACGATGAATTCTATTGGTCATATGCCTTTGACCTCTGGGGCGACCTGATCTTTGAGTTCAACAAGAGAGGCGGGCGGGTAGCCTATGGAACGGACGACAACTACATCTGGGCGACCCCCGGGTTTTCCAATATCCGTGAGCTACAGCTACTGCGCGAGACCGGAATGCACACCCTTGAAGTTCTGAAATCAGCTACCTTCAACAGCGCCAAAACGTTACGCCAGGAAGAACTCGGATTGGTGCGCCCTGGCTATCTTGCTGACCTGGTCATTGTAAACGAGAGCCCGCTCTACAATCTCCGCTTTATGTACAGCTTTGGTGCACTCACTCTGGATGAAAGTGGAGAGATGGTACGTCGTGGAGGGATCGAGCACACCATCAAAGATGGGATCGTAGTAGAAAATGAGAAGCTGATGGAAGAGGTAGAAAAGATGGTGGCTTCCTCAAAACGGGATGTTGCTGAGAACCCTGTGTTTGCCCCGTTTACGGCAGAGGAAGAGTGACGGACTACAGGGCTTTTCTCCGCACCCAACCCGTCCATGCCCACCAGGCTGCAACAACGGTCAGAGCGATCAAGGACTGCCATACGACCCAGTGCATGACGTCGAACCAGGAAGGGTGGTAGGCACCGAGGTACACGAGGTGGACAAGGCGAATGAAATTAAACCCGACCAGGAAGACGATGCCGAGAATGAGGCCCCACGCTTTTTGAGCAGAGCGAGCCGGGTACATCAGCACGGCAACGATGTAGAGGACTAAGGGAATAATCCCCGTGCACCCAGGCGTGATTTCGCAAGCGAATCCTCCAGAATGAACGAGGATTGTACCTTTCTGAATCACTTGAATGTCAAATATGCCCAAGAGGGCTGTAGTGATGCTGGCTATACCCGTCTGAATAGGATGCAGCGTAGTGCCGAGGTAAGGGTCTCGGAAGAAGAGGGCAAGAAAAAGGCCCAACACACCAATGATGGCAAAGTAGTGCCACGATGTAGACCCCTCTGAGGTAGTGGATACCTCAGAGGAGCTAGTAGCGGTATGTTGGGCGATCTTCTGAATCATACACTTAGGCTATGAGCTTCGCTTTTTGTCTGCGTCGGTATTCGATGAAGAAGATTAGCGAGAGCGCAAGGGCGATACCCAGGAAGGCCAGGTCAGGAACTTCAACAGTAACCTGTGCAGAGGCCGTGCCTGCTGTAGCTGTCAATGTAGTGTTTCCCGAGTTGTCGACGCCTTCGAGGCGAGCAACAGCCAAGCCACTCGCATTGGAGGTAATCGTGACTGATTTGCTCGTTGGCGATGATACAAACTTGACTTTCGACGTATCCGCAATCGTAAACGTTACATCGACGCCCGGTTCTGCAGAGCCACCAAAGGTAACCGTTGCGATGGCGTCTGTTTGTCCGCCGCCACCAATTGCTTGATCAGGGTTCAGGCTCAACGCGAGTCTACGCATAGGTGGTGGTTGTACAAAGCTGTTTGCATTAAGCAGCCCGGCACCACAAGGTCTGGAGCATTCTACACTGCTTCTTGGAATGGCCGTGCCTTCAAGACGCGTGAGCAGTTGCTCTGGAGTGAGTGACGGATCATCGGCCAGCCATAATGCAAGAGCACCAGCTACATGGGGAGACGCCATGGACGTACCGTTGTAGTATTCGTACCCACGTCCTGTGATACTCAATACCCCGTCAGGGAATCCGTTGTTGTCGTCGTCATTCTGTGTGTTTCCACCGGGTGCCATGATCTCGACGGTAGAGCCGTAGTTCGAGTAGCGGTCAACCAATCGGCCACTCGCGTCGGAAGCAGCAACGGTAATTACACCTGTGCAGCCAGCCGGCGTAAAGCCTGATGCATCAGCAGAAGAGTTTCCAGCAGCTACAACAACAGCCGTTCCTGCTGCTACCGCGTCATTGATAGCATTTTGGAAGGCCGCCTGGATAGCGCAACTACCCTGGCCGCCGAGGCTCATGTTGATGACATCTGCAGGCGTTTCGTTGTCAGGAACACCCGATACCGGAAGGCCTGCTGCCCAGCGGATGGCGTCTGCGATGTCTGCAGTAGATCCACCACACTTCCCAAGTACACGAACAGGCTGGACTGAAACTTCCCAGTTGATGCCAGCGATGCCGAGGTCGTTGTTTGTGGTGCCGTATCCTATGGTACCGGCAACGTGCGTACCGTGCCAGCTATCCTGCATGGCGGGGTTTGATGGAAACCCAACAGCTGCGCATTCACCGGCAGTGACAGCGTCACCAGGGTCAGTGGCATCGCCGTCGCGGCCGTCGCCGTCGTTTCCTTGAAAGGTGTTGGATACAAAGTCATATCCTGCAACGAGGTTAGCCGCGTTGGCATCTTCCTCGTCGGGTAGAATACCCGTATCTAGAACAGCAACAACGATATCGCGGCTACCTGTTGTTGTGTCCCAGGCATCGGGTAAGTTGATGCCTCCTGGAGATTCTCCAGCACCGGTACCATTGTTAAAGTAGTGCCATTGCTCGTTGTACCGAGGATCGGTAGGTGTAGCTGGTATGGCTACAGGGGCCACCGAAAGGCTTGGATGAGACACGATATTGTATAGGTAGTTGTATTGCACATATTCAACATCAGCGCGAGCATCCAATTGATCCTTGATGGCCCGGGTGTTGTCCATCACAGCCTGGGTTGTCATGGACGCCGTTACCGTAGTTGGAATCGTGTACAGAAATTCACCGCCAGACAACGTGTTTGAATTGGTGTCTAAACCAAGAGTCGTCAACGCATTGGCAGCAATAGGCGCGTCATCACGCATTTTTACGATCAACTGTCCAGGAACATAGGAAAGCTGGCTCGGAACCCTGTTGACGATCGTCGTCTCCACCTGTTGAGGTGTTAGGGCTTGTTGGGCGTGCGAAGCGATAGGGATTACCAGAAACAGCATCAACAATGCTGCACGGGTGAGTGAGGATGTAACCATAAGATGGATGTACGTGTTACGTACAGTTATTATTAGTGAACGAACGAGTGGTAAAGTATGCCTTAAAAATGGGTTATAGAGAGAGCGTTAAAAAGTAATAATAGTCTTCTAAGTAGCGTTTATATTAGTATAACCTTTTTAGTTTTGAAGGTTAGAAGATCGGAAACCTGTAATTAATAGTGCAAATGGGCGAATGTGAGGGGTATTACAGAATACTTAAGAAGGGGTTGCTTAGAAGATAAATAAACGGATAGTACAGTGCAAAACATTACAACACTTATTACATGCATAATTGCCTTAAATACGATGGTTCTACATGGATGTAGCAGTACAGCTGCATCTCAGGAGCCTCAGGAAATCGAGGTTGAATTCAGCTCAGGGGAACAGCAATATGCAGCAGCCCTTGCAGACACCGTCGAGATCGTTCGGCTTGCAGACGAGCAGGTCGCCGTATCGGGTTCCATGCGTTTGCCAAACCCTTGTTTTGAAGTAAAAGCCTCCGGCTTAGCCTATGCAGACTCGTTGCTGCTCACCATCGAAGCCACACCGACTCCTCAAATGTGCCAGATGGCAGAGACCTCGTTACCGTATGAGGTCATTGTTCACTCTGCGATGAGTGAAGAGCAGGAGTTAATGGTACGTCACACGTTTACGGGTGCTGAGCACCTTGCGCGTACCTTTAGATTAGAGGTTACCCAGTAAAAGCTCAACGCGATCAGGCCTTTTGTACTGTATTTGATCTGATCGATGGTCTTCTCTTTAGTCTGGATTATCCCTTAGCATTTGATCAAACGATTCTCTATTTTTTGGCCCTTGTTACAGTTTGGTTTACGTTCTTCGCTCCGTTCGCGCAGAACGACCTCGTCTTGGTAGTTAGCAGATAGGCCGTGTTGATGTCGACATCATTTGAAAGTGACTTTCAGGAGGTATCCGATGCTGCGTTGTGGCATCAGATACTGGAAAAGGAGCACGGTTGGGAAAAAGCTTATGATCATCTGATTCACAAACGGTACGGGGCAGTGCTTAAGCATGCAAAGGCTTCGGTGGAGTTCAAGTTCGGTGTAGAATTAGAGTGGCGTGGGGTGTGCAATGAGGTCTTTTTGAGCCTTTATGGGAAAAAAGAGGACTGGAAAAACCTGAGGAGTTGGGATTCTACGCGCCCCATGGCGGGGTGGTTATGGGTGCTCACAAGAAATCTATGCTACCGCATTGCCCGGAAAGAGTATGCACGGCAGAAGAGCATTACGAGTAATACAGGAGAGGAACTAGAACACCTGCATGCCGTTTCCGGCAAAAACAGAACGGAGACTCAGTTTGATGAAATTATTGCGTTTGATCATTTTCTGAGTATGCTGAAAGATCCCTGCGAGCGCATTCTCAGGTTGAAATATTTTGGGGGCTTTACCGATGCAGAGATTGGTAAAAAACTGAATATTACCCGTGAGTGGGCGAATCAGAAACGACGATCTTGTCTGGGCGCATTGGCCAAGATCCTTGAGGATCAAGGAATCGACTCGCAAAGTTTTTATATTCCTTAAGCGCGAGTGCACCCATGTATGATGCATGACACTAAATCCTTTAACAACAGATGGAAGCGAAAATAGACATCTTAAGTGATACCTGGCAAAGACAATGGATGCCGGCTATTCAGGATGGAATGCTCCATCTCAGTGAGAATGAACGTACCGTGTTGACGGAAGCCTTTGGGGTATTGGTACCAAGCCAGCACACTGGAAGCATTCAGTCAGCAGATGACCATACGGATGAGGCTGAATCTACGTTAGACCAGGCAATTACCTCTCTTTCCAAACAGGCCTGGGCAACGTCTCTCTCCAACGAAGACATCGTTTCTGTGCTTCGAATAGCTGCGCAGTCTGAGTGGTTCTTAAAAGACCATTCGCTCAGCCAGGAAGAACTGGAGATTGCCGAGAGCATTGTCCAACTGAATGTTCGAGAGCAAGGCGAAGGGGAAGAGCCGGCCAGTAGATCGCGCCGGGCTACCGATAGGCCTTCTGTGTCCAGGGGAGCTTCATCTGGAAAAGGCTTCTGGAGAAAAGCCATTCTCATTTCTGCCTCAGGGCTTCTGGTTCTGTATGCCGTCCTGGTTCTTACCAGCCTCCTGACGCGTCCGGCATTTTTTGAAGAAGCGCAAGTTGAAGCCTTTGCCGATGTATTAACTCAGAACGTTAGAACCGAGGATGCTTCTTCCACGCCTTTTCTCTCTGGCGCTGAAGAATTACTCCAGGCGCGCTCTTCCTATCTAGGATTATTTCCTCACTACAAGGAATCCCATGTGCGTGCAGCCATAGGGTTACTCGAAGTATCCTACAATGCGTCTACCGATCCCGTGTCTAAAGCGAAGGCGGCGTTTTTTCTGGGAAAAGCCCATCTAATGAACGAGAACCCGACAGAGGCGGCATCGTGGTTTCAAACCGTTCTCGATCAAAACGTAAAAGCATATCGATCAGAAAGCGAAGCATTATTGAGCGCTTTGTAAGGTACAGGTAGTGCGTGTAAAAAAAATCAAGCGCTCACTTTACAAATCATTTCACTGAGTGACTATAGGATAATAAAGGATGGCAAACTCCCCTCTGTATTCAAGCAGGGCCATCTATAAACTAAATTATCCACAGTTATTCAAGGTGAAACCCCATGCAAAGAATGTATCCCCTTTTAGTACTGCTCTTAGTAGCTGGCCTGGTGGGTTGTAGTGAACAAGGAATGCTTGCAGAGCCTGAGCCTCTTTCTGCAGTGAATGGCACATCGACAGGATTCTATGCAACGAATGGCGCATTAATGGATTTTAGCAGCGAGTTTTGTGATGATCTTGAGCTACCAGCGCCACAATCAGGAACTGGGGAATTGCGATTTCAATTCTGTAATACGTTTGGAAATCCTGGTTTCCCGTTACGAGCATTTGTGACTGTCAAAAGCTTTCTTCCCTATAGCCATAGGGTTGAGGGCTGGTCGAATACAACGGCTTGTTGGGTTAAGAATCAGTTTAACTGGACAGGATTTGCAGTCGGAAAGGAACAGTCTGATGAAGAATATGATAGTGCATGTGAACCGACCAGTGGAGGGACTCTTAAAAATCACACTACCTATTTAGTTACTGTAGAATCAGAAAACAGTGATGGGGGAGGTGATGGTGAATTAGGCCCCAATCGGCAGGCTGCGACGTCTAATGTTATTAGGGACCGATTCTTTTTTAGGTTTATTACGGGCCCGTCATCAGGTAACGAAAATAATACACCGGATATCTTCGCGGTATGGAAGGACAATGAATTTCTCAATATCTCTGAACCAGCTCATTTTTCAGGGTACTACTTTCCCTCAGAATCCGACTGGAATGCAAAAATGCCAGAAGAAGATGAATTACGGTTCTGGCAAGGTCCATTCAAAGCGAATGGATTGACCGTGGTCGATATCGACACACCTCTGTCCCCATTTCAGGACCCAAAACCGTTTGCTGCCACTCCTTACACCCTCGACTGGACACCATTCGAATCAATGAAAGGGATTGTTCCTGGATACACCACAACCGGCAAACACTTGAAGGTACTTGGGCGAATCAAGCCAGGTACTACTCGAACGATTGAAGTCTTTGAGGCTATT
>JAHQVL010000342.1 GCA_019634345.1 Rhodothermaceae bacterium | reverse complement strand
ATCATGAAGGTCAAAAAGGCATTGATGGATGCCAGGGACGTATTAACCGAGCAGTACTCAGAGTAGAAAATAGGCATACCCTGTCGGTAACGCCGGCGTCATAACGCTTTACTATATTACTGTGTCATTTGTACCTATAATATAGTGGATTTATGCCCCTAATTGATCCGTTGTCGGAGCAGTTGAAGGATGAGTTACGTCTTTCAACGATGGACAAATCTGTACATGCCGTTGTTTATGCTGATCTGGATCGCGAAGGCCGGTTTGCTGAAGAGTGGCTGGTTGTAAGGTCTTCCAGGCTAACTGTATATGGCCGATCAGGCGAAAACTATACACCGCGGGAAGAATATGAGTTTAACAACATAAAACGCGTAACAGCAGATTCTCTAGTTGGTGGAGGCTCTCTGCTGGTGGCTGTTAACGGCCACAATGTGGAAGTACTTCGTTATTCTAACGGGCTACAACGCAAGTTTGCCCGTGTTGCCGAACACATCAATGAACTAAAAGAGTACTGGGAGAAGACCGAGAAAGCAGAAAACGGGGAGCTTGATGATGCGGGGCTAGCAATTGTCGCGCCCGACAAACTCCCTGAACTGGTGCCCGATGAGGAGGATAATCGCCACTGTCTAAACTGTAATCTACCCCTTCCCGAAGGGACCAATGTATGTCCTGCTTGCATGAGCAAGGGGAAGGCCATAAGACGTGTTCTGGCATATCTGAATCCTCATAAAAAGCTGATCGGCGTCATCTGGGTAATGATGATGATCGGAATAGTGCTTTCCCTGATCCCCACCTACCTCACCGAGCCGTTGACGGACAAGGTGTTGAATCCAGTGGATCCGTCGGCAACGGTGGATGAACGGATAACCTTGCTGGGATGGCTTGTGCTTCTGTTTTTTACAGTACAACTTTCTGGCAACGTACTGGGCATCGTGCGGGGGCGATTGATTGTTAAACTAGGGGTTCAGGTATCGCATGCGTTACGGAATGAAGTGTTTAGCCACCTTCAAAACCTGTCGCTACGGTACTTCGATAAGCGTCACGCAGGGTCTCTGATTTCCCGTGTGACTCGAGATACGACGGCGCTGGAGCGCGTTCTCATTCAAAGTGTAGAAGGATTCTTTTCAAATATTCTGCTTTTTATTGGTATTGGCTCGGTCTTGCTCTGGATGAATTGGAAGCTGACGTTATTAGTATTCATTCCAGCACCGTTCGTGCTGATTATATCCCGGTTCTTTTGGACCCGATTGAAGCACGTGTGGCGTCGTTTTTCCTACTTTTACAGCCGGGTAACGGCTACGGTTAGTGACAGCCTGGCTGGTATTCGGGTTGTCCGTGCATTCGCAAAAGAAGATGCCGAAGTACGTCGCTTTGATCTGAAAAGTCAAGAGCTGCTTGATGCGGACATCAAAGCGATGCAGTTTGGGCAGACCTTTTTCCCCATTATGTTTTTCATCATGGGCCTGGGCAACTTGATTGTGTGGTATGTTGGAGGCTACCAGGTAATCGAGGACTCAGTTCTTGGCCAGCAGTTAATGCCAGAGCGGGATGTGTTTACGTTGGGGCAATTCTTTGTCTTTCTGGGATTCTTGAGCCAGTTTTATCAGCCACTGCACTTTATTAGCCGGATGTCCGATTATCTCTCACAAGCCCTTGCAGCTGCTGAACGCGTATTCGAAGTACTCGATACCGAACTGGATGTAAAAGATGCGGAAGATCCGGTTTATATGCCTAAGATCAAAGGACGCGTTGCATTCAAAGACGTTACGTTCGGGTACGATGTACATAAGCCGGTTCTGAAGAATATCGAGTTTGACGTTAAGCCTGGCGAGATGATCGGGCTTGTCGGACGAAGCGGCTCTGGAAAGAGCACCACAATCAATCTGTTGTGTAGGTTTTACGAGGTCACACGCGGTGCAATTGAGATCGACGGGGTAAACATTAAAGACATTGCACAGAAAGACCTCCGCTCCCAGATAGGCGTCGTCCTGCAAGAGCCTTTTTTGTTTAGTGGGTCGATCTATGAAAACATAGCATACGCAAAACCGGATGCCACAAAGAGGGACATCATGGCGGCTGCAAAAGCAGCCAATGCGCATGGGTTTATCGTTCAGAAGCCTGATGGATATGATACTCTTGTGGGCGAGCGCGGGCAGACTTTGAGTGGGGGAGAGCGCCAGCGGATCAGTATCGCTCGCGCCATCCTCCATAATCCTCGGATCTTGATTTTAGATGAGGCCACGGCTTCGGTAGACACAGATACAGAGAAGCAAATTCAAGAAGCGATTGCCCGTCTGGTGAAGGGCCGGACGACGTTTGCCATTGCCCATCGATTGAGTACCTTGCGCAATGCATCCCGTCTGATTGTGCTTAAAAACGGAGAGGTCGCTGAGGTAGGGACACACGAGGAATTAATGGAGGCAGAAGGGGAGTTTTATCGTTTTGTTCAAATGCAATCTGAAATGAGTGTACTATAGTCATGAGTGATAATAACCTGGATACACCATCAGAAACGGACCGTTTGCCGGATGAGCCAATGTCACTGGTGGAGGCGTCTCAGTTAAACCTGTTGGTAGCCGATGAACTTCAATTTGAACAAAAAGGGGTTCACCTTACTCTTGCCATAAACGGTGAACAGGTAAGCACTGGTGTGCAGATTTACAGGGCGTACCCCTTATCTGATCCGACGCATTATTTGAGTATTTGTGATGAGGAGAATAAGGAGATTGGCGTCCTGGTAGAACCAGAGGAGCTGAGCAAGGAAAACAGGGCATTGGTAGAGTATCATCTAAATAGGAGGTACCTCGTTCCCATTGTAAAGCGTATCCTCTCTACCAAAGAGCGCTTTGGTACGCTGGATTGGGCCATGGAAACGGATCGAGGCGAGTGCCGATTTAGCACGCGTAATTTGCGGGAATACTCGTTTTCTCCAACTCCAGGCAGGCTGCTGATCCAGGACATTGATGGCAACCGGTATGATATACGGGATGTCAATGCCCTGGACAAAAAGAGCCAGGATATGCTGTACAAATATATGTAAGTAATGCCATTACCTCTGTTCTTAATGTGCTATAGCCATTTCACGGTTGTACTTACTCCGGTATTCAATAGGTGATAGCCCGGTATACTTCTTAAACATTTTTCGGAACGCTTTGCCATCGATGTAGCCCATGTCATACATCACTTCTGTTATAGTATCTGGTGATGATTCAAGTCGTTTTTTTGCGGCTTCAATCCGTACCCGTTGAATGTATTCCAACGGGGTATTTGCTGTGGCTTTTTTGAATCGCCTGAGGAAGCTCCTGCTGCTGATAGCAAACGTATTGGCCAAGTCATCAATGCTCAACTTCTTGTCATAGTTCTTCTCGATATAGTCCTGGGCTTTTTGAATCGGTTCGTCTTCATGTTCTTTCTGTCCGCTGAAAATCATAAAATGACTTTGTCCGATACGATCAAACTCAATTTCTGCAACTTTTGAACACCAGATAGCGGTTTCTCTACCGCAATACTTTTCTATCAAGTAGATCATGAAGTTGAGAAACGAATAGGCCCCTCCGCTGGAATAGATACCTCGATCCTCGCTTATAATCTTTTCCGGAATCAAGTTGACCTTAGGATAACGGTGCCTGAAAAAATCATGGATGGTCCAATGGGTTGCGCAAGATTTTCCATTAAGCAGTCCTGTTTCGGCCAGTAGAACAGCCCCTTTGCACAGGCTGGCAATTTCCACGTCATTTTCAATACGCTGCTTTTTTATCCAGGGAATAAAAGCCTGGTTGTTTTCTATTTCCTTCTCCAGGTTGCCACTAATCGCTGAAACGACAATCAGATCGGTCTTGTCTATATCATAAATCGTTTTGGTTGGCGTCACCTGAAATAGACCTCGATAGTTAACCGGATCAGGACTGAGCCCAACAAGGTCGATGCGGAAGTAGTCTTCCTTGAGGTTCTTCGCTCGCTTGTAATGGGCATTTGCCATCCTGAGTAGTCCATACGACCCGATAATCGTATCTAAAATAGAATCTCCAGCAGGAACGAGAATGCTTATATGCTTCATGGGATTTGCCGCTTTGTATTGGACTTAAACATAAAAACAAAATGTGGCGGAAACAACCCTTGATGTTGTCGGAAATGACATGCGCACAGGGTGTGTTTATGCCATATTATTGATTCGTTCAACAACACAAACACAGGTTAGATAAAATGAAAAGTCAAGAAATCACTGTATTCTATAAGTGGACCGCCAAGCCAGGTAAATTTGATGAGTTAAAAGCCATCTACGAGGATGTGTTAGAGCAAATGAGGGATACCGAGCCCGATGCGCTCAAAATGGAATGTTATTTCGACGACGATCAAAACGCTATTTTTGTCCATGATTTGTTTAAGGATGGAGCAGCATTAGGAACGCACCTCATGGGCACAGCAGCACATCACTTTCCACAGTTGGCCGAGATAGCCGCTCCTGGACCCTTCTTCTTTTGTGGGGATATCCCAGAAGAACTAAAGCAAGCAGCGATCGGAATGAATATGGGCGCTGAATTTGGCACGCACGCCTTTGGATTTGAAAGAAGTGAAGCAGGAACGGCCTAGTATCCGAGCTATTTAGCAGGTTGCCTGCCCGCCTTTGTCGGTCGTCCCTGATCAAGTCAAGGACGACCGATTGTATACCTTAAAAGGAACTGCACCGCAATACAGAAAGCCCTGGATGTCAAGGTAAGAGAGATACCTTCATTCCCCAGGTACCTGAATTTCAAGTTTGCGAAACTCCAACGGCCCGTGGTCTCCCTGAAGCATGATAGGGCCTGGTTTATCTTCGTAATTGTCCAGGGCGCCACCGGTCATACCACGAATCGTTTGCCGGTCGATGATCCGCTCTCCGTTGAGATGTACAGTGACTTTTCGGCCAACAAGCTCAACGTCCATGCGTTGCCATTCGCCGGCCGGTTTCGAGGCATTCATAGAAGGCGTGATAAAGCCATAGATCCCTCCAATTTTTTCGCTATGCGCTTCAGCGCCAAACCCATCCTCAATTTGCAGCTCATATCGGCCTCTAAGGTAGATACCGCCATTACTGCCTTCAGGGTACCGGAATTCGGCCGTTAGTTTGAAATCTGAGAATGTATCCTTTGAGATCAAGTTGTTGCCAGCCCCTTTGTTCTTTAGAAGGCCGTCACTTACACTCCAACTGTTTTCCATATCTGTGAACTGGGTCGTCCAGTTATCCACGTTCTCGCCGTTGAATAGAGCAACAGGCGCACTCCATTTCTCGATCGGATGACTATTGAGATCAGGTGCACGCCATCCTTTCCAGGTCAGGGTATTTCCTTCTTCATCAGTCGTTTTTCCCTTTATCTTGTTTTCATTGAATTGGCCCATAAAAACGAGGTGATCCCTCCGGTTTTCCCACTGGGGAGGGATAGAGAAGCGTAGCATGGAGCCATCATACTCAATCTCTGATACCGGCCGGGCACTGCCGAACTGGCCGACGAAGTGACCAACAAGTGTGTTGTTTCCTGACTTTTGTATTTCAAGCCATGAAGGGTAGCTCATGTCTTCGCCTTTTACTTCTAGATTCCAGCGGCCGATAAGATCACTAGCATCTTGAGCATACAAGGATAGGGGAGCAAAGAATAGGAGCGTTAGAGTGGTTGTTATAAGGTGGGTCCGCAAGGAATATCGAGTACTCATTGTAGAATGGGGTTTGTCTTGGTTAGTGCGCTGTGAGAGTGTGGTCGCATAGGGATATATCAATTTGCAAAGATATAATCAAGTATGCATCCTACTGCGATGGCGGGTAATGGGTTTGGAGCGTACTTACGTAAACCACTGCTTGATTAAGGATACATTAAAATGAATAAGCCATTGAATATTCTGGTTACCGGGTCAACGGGGTATATTGGCGGGCGGCTTGTGCCAAGGCTCATTGAGAAAGGGCATACGGTTCGTTGCCTCGTCAGAAATAAGGACCGGCTTGGAGGACGGCCCTGGGTTCATGATGTTGAGGTAATCACCGGAGATGTGTTAAAGCCCGAATCTCTCGAGGCCGTGTTTCAGGATATTGATGTAGCTTATTACCTGATCCATTCCCTTGATTCCAAAGACTTTTCCCAGAAAGACAACCAGGCAGCCGATAATTTTGGACGCCTTGCCAGGGAGGCCGGCGTCGAAAGAATCATTTACCTGGGCGGATTGCATCCTGCTGCCGATGATATGTCTGACCATCTGAAAAGCCGGCTGCAGACAGGGGATCGCCTTAGGGGATGGGGCATCCCTGTAACGGAGTTTCGAGCAGGAGCCATCATTGGGTCGGGCAGTTTATCGTTTGAAGTCGTTCGGTATCTGACGGAGCGCCTGCCTTTCATGATTACACCTCGATGGGTCTGGACCATGACCCAGCCGATAGCCGTTCGCAATGTGTTGGAGTATCTCATTGATTCATTGCACCTGCCTGAAACGGTCGGTGAGACCTATGACATAGGTGGGCCCGAGCAACTAACGTATGGCCAAATGATGATGGATTATGCGAAAATTCGCAATCTTAAGAGGTACTCGATACCCGTTCCATTACTGACTCCGTATTGGTCTTCCCATTGGGTTGGCCTGATAACACCGCTAAATGGTAAAATTGTAAAACCGGTCGTGGAAGGGTTAAGAAGCGAGCTTGTTGTGCAAGACGATAGGGCAAACGCTCTATTTGGCCTCAATTTGTTGCCCTATAAGAAGGCCGTGCGTCTAGCACTTGAACGGTTTGATGAGGATCGTGTCGAGACGACCTGGAAGGATTCACCCCAGTCGAACATGACCGAGGAGATAATTGAGGAGCCGTTGATTGACAAAGAAGGCATGATTCAGGACCGCCGGCACCTGAAAGTAAAGGCGCCAGCTAGCGAGGTGTTTGCGGCTGTGAAAAGCCTGGGTGGAGATAACGGTTGGTATTTTGCTGACAGGCTCTGGAAGCTTCGGGGGTTCTTGGACATGCTGGTAGGGGGCGTTGGCATGAGAAAAAGCCGGCGCAGTTATACCGATGTTCGTCCCGGAGATACCATCGATTTTTGGCGGGTCGAAGCGGTAAAGGAGGATACACTACTGCGAATGAGGGCCGAGATGAAGCTGCCAGGAAGAGCGTGGTTGCAATACGAGGTAAAACCGCTTGCTCCAGACACGAGCCTGCTCACTCAGACTGCATTCTACGAGCCCAAGGGCGTCTTTGGATTCCTGTACTGGTATGCGCTTTATCTACCCCATCTTGTTGTTTTCCCAGGAATGCTGAAAGGGCTTAGCCAGAAGGCAAAACAGATGCGGCAGCGCGGATAGGGTCGTTTCTGACAAAAAACCATTCGGCTATAATCAGGTTTGGCACCCAGCACATCCAGGCAATGACCATGTATGCGGTTAGAAAATCCAGATCACTGGCCAGGCTAGCTGGTAAATAAAGGCGAAGGGTGACAGCCGATAACGTTAATGCATAATTGCGGATCATCCAGGCTCGATGTGCCGAGATATTTCTCTGGCGAATCCGAATAATGGCCATGGTTGCTGTTGTAAGCCAGAGAATGGCAAGCATTCCGAATCCAAGTTCGGTGATCATTCCCCCTTCAGCAATGGTCGCCATATATAACCCTGCAGACCCACTTAGGAATACGGCGAGAACGTATGCTTTACCCACGCGCCTGTGCGACTGGGTAAATTGAGAACGAAACCGAGGATGCACCTGAAATACTCCAAGCACCAATGCAATACCTCCACCTATCGTGTGCGCCCACAAGGGGAGTGGGAAACCGCTAAATTTAGACACGATAGCCTGGGGGCCTAACTCGGGTAAAAGTCCAACTGCAAACGCATATCCGGCAACTCCCATTGCGAGAAATATCAGGGTAATCCAGCCTACTCTTTTCATAAGGTAATTAGCGATGTGTTAAATACTCCTCCATAATAACGTGCAAGGAAATTCAAAGGTTACTGTTTGTGAATAACGTAAGGATATAGGAAAAATTCCCTATAAGAGGTGGAAAGTTCTTCCCACAGGAGCTAAGGAAATGATCCAAAATACCCGTTATTTTGGTCGAATATTTGCAGGATCTTTACATATGCCAGTACAAAAATCTGTGATATTGTTACAGTATTACCTAAAAGGGGTTTTCTTTGGCTGTTCCAAAGATTATTCATCAAAGATACATGGATTTGTGACATGTTTTTGATGGAATAATTTACCTCAGGCATTACCTTTTTATCCCTTATTCTCAATTCTAATACGGCCGCTCTTTTGCCCCCCCAAGCAAAGCTCGCGGCCCGGAAAAACCGGTTGCCATGAGTATTAGTAAAATTCCAAACCGATTCAATGAATCCCCCGTTGCGTTTCATGCAATCAACAGATGCTTTGTGCGGGCTGCAAAACAGGCATATCCTCAGCTTAAAAAGCATGTGCGATCACACCCCGAATATTTCCGTTTTATAGGCGACCTTCTTGTCCAAGAAGACCAATTCTTGTTAAACAGTGGCGAGTACAATTTCTTCTGCGAAAATGCTTCGGATCCATGGAGCAGTTCAGGGCCTTACATCTTTATCATTGCTGCCGAGACGTTCTCCTGGCACCATGTCGATGAGCGCCTTGAAACGTACCTGGGCTACGCTCTTGACGAACTCGAAAATGACTGGGTGATTGCCTATCACCCTGAATCGTGTGAAGAGACGGACGCTGAAGTGACGCGGATTATGAAAGCGTTGTATAGCGGCGAGAGTAATTATGCGGAGCTTGACATCCGGTATCAAACGAAGCCGGGTTACAGTGTGTGGGCGCACCAGACGATGTCGTTGGTTCGCGATTGGAACGGAAACCCTGAGTATTTCTTGACAGTAGTTAGAGATACGTCCATGCAACGATGGGCACAGCTCTTCTACAATGAACTATTGATCTTGAATGAGCTTGTCCTGGCGACACATTTTGATCACGAAATGGCTCAATGGATTGATGGATTAATTCGTCACTACAACGGGGAGCCAGTTGAAGGTCATGTGATGCGCCAGATTCACGAGCTGATGCAGGATTTAGTATAACTAAACAATCTGCGTGAAACGTTCTACTCTGCTTAAGTACTCAGTTCTATCCCTCGTTTTATTACCCTTACTTTCTCTTTCAAACGATCTGTATGGCCAATCTTCCTGGCAAATCATTCAGGAAGAGATATTCGATAAGAATTGCACCCAATGTCATTTCGCTGGCTCTGAATTTGCCGTTCAATCTGGTCTAGTACTTACAGCCGATCAATCCTACGATAACCTGATCGATGTGGTGCCTAAAAACGAACAGGCTGCTGCAGATGGGCTAATGCGTGTTAGCTCAGTAGGTGGGCTCCCGTCTCCGCATATGAGTTTCTTGTGGGAAAAGGTCAATGCAACCAATCAGGAGCATTATTATGCGGATCATCCTAATTATGGTGCATTGATGCCGCTTGGCTTGCCTCCACTTACGAATGGCGAGATCGCCTTTATTACGGCGTGGATCGAGGCCGGAGCTCCAGAATCAGGCGAGGTAGTGGATCCTGGTCTCCTAAACGACCTCACCCGGTACGAAACACCAGAGTTCATTCCACTTGATCCTCCGGAAGAAGGCATTCAGTTTCATGTTGGCCCTTTCGACGTGTGGCCGGCAGAACTCCATGATCGAGAATTCCTCTACTTTGAGCCCTATCCCACAACCGAGGATGTGTTTGTACAAGGCTACGAGATATCGATGAGGCCCGGGAGCCACCATTTCATCCTGTACAATTATCCCGAGGGTGATATCGTGCCTCAAGACCCCGGCGTGTATCGTGATCTACGAAATCAAAACGGGGACGATAACCTGCTGCCGCTCGTACAACTCAATTTCTTGTTTCCATTCCGGTTCTTCGTTGGTACCCAGACGCCGTATGTTCGATTTGATTTTCCGGAGGGCATTGCCTTACGGCTTCCACCAGGTGCTGGATTTGACCTAAACTCTCACTATGTTAATCGTTCGACGGAGTCCTTCGATGGGGAGGTATATGTAAACCTGTATACCGTGCCGCCTGAACGGGTAGAACGGGTAGCGCACCCCGGGAATTTCAACAATACAAACATTTCGCTGCCTCCAAACCAGGTAACTACGCTTTCACGAACCTTTACTTTTTCAGAGACGCAGCACATCATTCAAATATGGGCCCATGCGCATGAACGAATGACGGAATTCAAGATCGAACGCGCGAGCGGACCAGATAGCGGAGAGCTGATTTACTGGACCAACGATTGGAAACATCCGCCGCTCCTAAACCTGGATCCCCCGATTACCTTTGAGGAAGGAGACCGCGTCCGATTAGTAACTACGTATGACAACCAGACAGATCAAACGATTAACTTCGGCTTGCTCAGCTCCGACGAAATGCAGTTCATGTTCTACGTCTATTACACAGGATCCATTCCAGTGTCGGTAGATCAAGACACCGCCCTTCCCAATGGGTTGCAACTGGACCAGAATTATCCAAATCCATTTCAAAACAGCACCACCATTTCATACCGCCTTCCCCAGGCTTCCAGCGTAACACTAAACGTCTACAACCTCCTCGGCCAACACGTTGCCACCCTCTCCCAGGGTATTCAGCAACCCGGTCCGCATCAAGTCAGATGGGATGCTTCAGGGCTACCGGGCGGCGTGTATTATGTGAGGCTAGAATCTGAATTGAGTCAAAAGACGATCCCAGTATACCTGGTACCTTAATACAAAAAAAAGGGCATGGCTCACACGAACCATGCCCTCTGATCACACAGCAATAAAAATTACTTCAGCAGGATCATTTGTTTGACAAATGCGCCTTGCGGTGTGGTTAATCGGTAGAAATACGTGCCGCTCGGCAGATTGTCTGCAGCGAACTGAACTTCGTGGTTTCCAGCACTCATTTGAGTGTTTACAAGCAGCATGACTTCGCGGCCAAGCATGTCGTAAACAGCCAGTTGGATTTCAGAAGATTCAGGTAAGCTGAAGCTGATGTTTGTTGTTGGGTTGAAGGGGTTCGGGTAGTTGCCGTTCAGGGAATACTCCTGTGGCAATTCACTTGCGATCGGATCTTCAACACTGACAGATTGCTCAAGCGTGAGGATGCGTCCTTCGCCACCTTCTGGGTACATGTCGGCAGAAACCGTTCCGCCGAGGCCTTCTACAATGTAGTTAGCCAGCGTTTTCTGATACGTGACACCCAGTGAGGTAAAAGGTCCTTCTCCGAAGATGAACTGGTCGCCGCCATTAGCGGTGAAGTTTACAGTTACAACGTCGATGGTTAGTGATTCATCCACAACCGCTCCTTCTTCTACAACGACAGTGCCGTCATCGAGGGCTACAGTAATCACGCGCTCACCTGGCGTTGTGATGATGCCGTCTTCGGTAACCTGGGCTGTGGCAGCTGGGTCGTATCGCATGACAACACCACCTAGCTGAGCAAAGCGCCCTGTGCCGCTTGTACCTCCGATTGCTGATACCGCATTTTCAAGCAACTCTTTGAACTGAGCAGCAGGGATGTTTTCTACAACCGTAAGCTGGTTACCAAACGGCAGGATGTCGAACGTGGTAAGCTCGGTGATGTCGCCGGCTGGGATCACGTTGTCATTACGGATACCACCACCATTTGCAAGAGCAACTTGTGGTACGTCGACGCCAAACTGATCAGCGAGCTGTGCAGCCTGCCAGAGATACGCGTCTGTGATAAGGTTACCCAGGTTGGTTTCAATGCTTCGGATATTTGCACGAATACCGTCAAGGCCGACTTCACTGGATCCGATTACATTGCTGGCCAATCCATCAAGAGCAGCTTGTATCGGTGTCGTCACCATGTCAACTACATCCTGGTCTTCTTCAACCGCATCGGCTTCAATTCCCGAGACACGAACAGGTCCACTATCGTCGCTGATCATGGTAATCACCCCGTTTTCGTCGAAGTCAACGATCAACTGACCGATGTACTTGTAATTACCAGCGGTAGTTACAACCGGTACGTCGTTGCCCATCATGTCCTGGGTGATAATTGGATAGACATCGAAGACTTCATCTTCAGGGACGAGAAGGTCGCCTTCGTTAGCAAGCAACTCATCGCCGCCACCTGCGATCGCGATGTCAACGTCCGTAAGCATCCCGATCAGTTCTTGATCTTCTTCGATACCTTGAAGGTGACTGATGAGAACGATCTTGTTAACGCCCATTCCAGTCAATGCATCAACTTCTGCCTGAACAAGCTCAGCAACGTTTTCCATTGCGATCACGTTACGCGGACTTGATACGAAGGGAAGGTTCGGCGTAGTTGCACCAACAACACCGAAGAGTTGTCCATCTTTTACGAAGTAAGCACTCTTGGCAATACGTCCAGCTTCTTCCAATTCTACGAGACCAGGCTCACCAGAGATATCCAGGTTGGCACTCAAGAAGGGGGTTGGTGCTTGGAAGTCGTTGATCAGGCGAGCCAGTACGTCTGGCCCAAAGTCGAATTCGTGGTTACCGATTGCAAGTGCATCATAACCAATCAAATTCAGCGCAATCGACTCAAACAGTTGCTCTCCTTCAGGTTGATCCAGGCTGACCTGGAATTCAGGACCAGCGAGGAAGTTGTCACCAGAGGATAGCGTAAGAACCGCACCGGTTTCATCTGCTGTCGAACGAAGGTTGTCCATCAGCGTTTTGAATCGAGCAGCACCGCCGAAGTCTTCCTGGCCAGGAGCGAAGAGTAGTTGCGACTCTCCATCGTTGTTATGAAGAACGGTCAACTGAATAGCTGCATTGGCCTGTACTTCAGTAATACGACCTTCGCCACCTTCTGGGTAGTCGTCAGCTGTGATCGTGCCACCAAGGCCATCTACGATGTAGTTGGCCAGTGTTTTTTGATACGTTACACCCAGCGAAGTGAATGGTCCATCGCCGAAGATAAACTCATCACCACCGTTGGCCGTGAAATTCACAGTTACAACGTCGATAGTCTGTGATTCATCAACCACTTCACCATTGTTAACAATGAGGCGTCCGTCGTCGAGCACTACGCGTCGGATGCGCTCACCTGGAGTAACGACAACACCGTCATCGGTGTCCTGTGGTGTTGCTGTTGGGGCGTAGGTAATGGATACACCCGCTAATTGAGCAAAGCGTCCTGTACCGCTGCTACCTCCAATCGCTGATACCCCGTTTTCAAGCAATTCTTTGAATTGAGTTGCAGGGATGTTTTCTACAACCGTAAGCTGGTTACCGAACGGCAGGATGTCAAAAGTGGTAAGCTCTGTGATGTCGCCGGCTGGAATCACGTTGTCGTTACGGATGCCACCACCGTTTGCGAGAGCAACTTGTGGCACGTCGACACCAAACTCATCAGCGAGCTCTGCAGCCTGCCAGAGGTACGCGTCTGTGATCAGGTTACCCAGGTTGGTTTCAACGCTTCGGATGTTTCCACGAACACCGTCGAGGCCAACCTCACTGCTGCCAATCACATTGTTTGCCAGCGCTTCAAGAGCAGCTTGAACAGGCGTAGTCACCATGTCAACTACATCCTGGTCTTCTTCGACCGCATCAAAGTCAATACCAGAGACACGAACAGGGCCGCTCGCATCAGAAATCGATGTAATGACACCGTTTTCGTCGAAGTCAACGATCAACTGGCCGATGTACTTGTAGTTACCTGCAGTAGTTACAACCGGTACATCATTCCCGTCCATGTCCGGGGTAATCAGTGGGTAAGCACCGAATACATCATCGTCTCCAGGAACGAGAAGGTCGCCTTCGTTGGCTAACAATTCGTCACCGCCTCCTGCGATGGCGATGTCAACGTCTGTGAGCATACCGATCAGTTCTTGATCCTCTTCAACACCTTGAAGGTGACTGATGAGGACGATCTTGTTGATGCCCATCGCGGTTAATGCGTCAATCTCTGCCTGAACAAGCTCGGCGACGTTTTCCATGGCGATCACGTTACGCGGGCTAGAAACGAAGGGCAGATTAGGCGTGGTTGCACCAACAACACCAAAAACTTGGCCGTCTTTGCCGAAGTAGGCGCTCTTAGCGATACGTCCTGCTTCTTCTAGCTCAACGAGCGAAGGTTCTCCAGAAATATCAAGGTTTGCACTCAAGAAAGGCGTAGAAGCCCCAAAGTCATTGATCAAGCGAGCCAGTACGTCAGGACCAAAGTCGAACTCGTGGTTGCCGATGGCAAGTGCATCGTAACCGATCAGATCGAGAGCGATCGACTCAAACAGTTGCTCTCCTTCAGGTTGATCCAGGCTGACCTGAAATTCAGGGCCTGCGAGGAAGTTGTCACCTGAAGAAAGGGTAAGCACTGCACCGGTTTCGTCTGCTGCCGAACGAAGGTTGTCCATCAATGTTTTGAATCGAGCAGCACCTCCGAAGTCTTCCTGTCCAGGAGCAAAAAGCAGTTGCGACTCTCCGTCGTTGTTGTGAAGAACCGTAAGCTGAACAGGTGCATTGGGGATTTCACCGATCACAAACAGAGAAACGCTGCCGCTTACTTCGTTTGCGACCGCAAGCATGTCGACGCCTATCGGGCTGTTGCCTGCGGCGATGAACTCGATGCCTTCAGGACCAAGGTCGCCTACAGCAGAGAGTTGCTGCTCAGTAATCGTGTCTGGATCAAACTCGATGGAAAAGTCGCGAGGATTGTTATAGTCAGCAAATGTTGGAGCAGTCGGGTCGGATATGTCGAAGACCATGATGCCGCCTACACGCTCCAGGCCGACGAATGCATGAGGCACGCCGCCAACTACACCGATGGTTAGGGCCTCAGGTTCTGGGCCTTTGTCGTCGCTTCGATTGTCGAAGGAGTCGTTTTCGTCGTTGGTTGCGTTGAAGTCGTCTGGCAAGAAAGCAGCCACATAATCTTCAATCATGGTGCCGCTATCAAATACAACCGCACCTGTTGTTGCATTCCAGATCGTGAACGAGCGAGCGCCGTAGGTATAGATCTCGTCGTAATCGCCATCGCCATCTGTGTCGCCATTTTCAAGCGTTGTTTTGATACGGCCCAGGTTGGCGTCTTCTTGTAGTGTAGCTGCGTCTGGGAACGCTGTTGGGTCAAGCGTCAGGTCAGCAACACGGGCTTCTTCTGAGTAGGTGTCGTAGTCACGCGCATCTCCTTCATTGGCCGTCACAAGGTAGAGTTGTCCATCTACTTCGTAAGACGTGATGGCGTCGGGTTGATACATGCCCTTTACTGGCCACTCTGTAATATTGATAGCATCATCTCTGTTGCTGGCATCGAGGCCATTGCCCATTACACTGTGGTCCTTTGTGCCCAGGGCGAGAATAGCAGTTACTGAAGCGGTTTCAATATCGATTATGGCAAGTGCATTGTTCTCCTGCATAATTGCATAGACGGTTGAACCATCTGGAGAAACCGTTACATACTCGGGCTCAAGATCTTGAGCTACAGAAGCGCCTGGGCCAAAAATGCGAACACCCTCAGGTAGTTCGCCTGCTCGAGCACCGCCTTCGTTGAACGCTTCAAACGTGACGGTCTGCACGTTAAAATCAGAATCAACGATACTAATGCTTCCTTCTGGATCAATTGAATAGTCATCGCTAGGTTGACCTTCATTCGCCGTGATAACATACGACTCGTCAGGCGTAAAGGTGAGCATGTCTGGAAGAGCTCCGACCGTTGCCTGGCCCATGAAGCTTCCATCGGTACCGAAAAACACCACGCTGCCTGGGTCTGTCTCTGTTGCAGCAGGAACAGCGACCGCAACATATCCACCAGAACTTACATCCACACTTGTTGGGCTTCCTCCATAAACAGAGATGTCAATGGTTGAGAAGAGCGTTGGGTTAAACGGGTCTGATATATCTACAATATCAATAGTTGTGTTTGCAGAGTTTGTAACGAAGAGACGATTCGTTTCGGGGTCAAATGCTACTATTTCTGCAGCGCTGTCGTCAAATATGCCCGTCTCAAACGAGCCTATTTTTCTCAGCAAGTCCTGGGCCTGGACACTTGTGGGCAGTGTCAGCAGCGCAAGCAAGGTGAGTAAAAGGATTGATCGTAAAGTATGTACCATGAAATCGTTTATTGATAAGGAGGTTGGTGAATAGGTGCTTAAAAGACACGGCAATTTCATGATGGTGTATCAATAAACTGTAATTGAGGTGTTACTTAATTGTTAACCGAAACATTTTGTGATAGAAATCCCGGAAGTAATGTGGGTGCAATCGCTCTTTCTAGCAGATTGATCGAATTGGTAATTAGGGGGCATGACAATTTGAATTGATTGGATAGGCTGTTTACATTGACTACGAACCTGCCCGGTACTATTCATGCCAAGATTATCTCAGCCCCAAATAGGGCTATGTATCCTCAGTCTGCTGATCGTTATTTCTGGATGTGCCGATCAGCATGCCTTGCCAGAGGACATTGCGTTTAATAAGCATATTCGGCCCATTCTGTCTGACAATTGTTTTAAGTGTCATGGCCCGGACGAAGAAGCCATCGAGGGTGACCTGCGATTAGACCTTGAGGTTGAAGCGAAAAAGGAGAGAGAAGGCTACCAGGTCATTGCTGAAGGTAAGCCGGGAAGAAGCGAGATGATTCGGCGGATCAAGCTCGATCCGGATAATGAAGACTATATGCCCCATGAGGATGCGAACAAGTCTCTGGATGAATATGAGATTGCCTTGCTGGAGAAGTGGATCACTGATGGAGCTGAATGGGAAGATCACTGGGCCTATATCGCCCCGCAAAAGCGAACGCCACCGAGTAGCCGAGCCACCCGTTCTTATGAGCACCCCATCGATCGGTTTGTAGTTGCAACACTTCAGGAAAATAAGCAGAAGCTGTCTCCGAGGGCAGATTCAGTCACCCTGCTTCGCCGGCTCTATTTTGATATGATCGGGTTGCCGCCAGGCTATGATGAGGTTCGGTCTTTTCTAGATGATCCCGACCCACAGGCCTATGAGTCCGTGGTTCAAGACCTGCTTGCGTCTCCTCATTTTGGCGAGAAGATGGCGATTGGCTGGCTGGATATCGTACGGTATGCGGACACCAATGGATTCCACTCCGACGTCCATCGTCACATCTATCCGTATCGGGATTATGTAATCAATGCGTTTAATGCGAACATGCCGTTCGATCGGTTTACGAAAGAGCAACTGGCCGGCGACTTGTTGCCCGAGCCCACGCTCGATCAACGCATTGCGTCTGGATTCAATAGACTGAATCAAATCACAAAAGAAGGTGGGGCACAGGACAAAGAGTATCGGCTGAAATACGCTGCCGACCGAGTCCGTGCCTTTTCGGCAACGTGGATGGGTGCAACCGTTGGGTGTGCCGAGTGCCACGATCATAAGTTCGATCCTTACACGGCAAAAGACTTTTATAGCCTAAGCGCCTTCTTCGCCGATATCGACGAAAAAGGAATCTATCGAAACAGCCCATACGTCCCCCCGGAAATGCCGGTGCCTTCGCCTGAACTGGCAGATTCCGTTGCGCAACTGGATACCTTCCTTGTTACGATCCACAAGCAACTGCAGGATTCGGTCTCGTTGAGCGCTCAAGAGATTGCCCGGATGCGTGAACAGCTCGATGTACACCGTGCATTGCGGGATACGCTCGTCAAAGATATGCCGGCAACCCTGGTAACTGTCCCCGTGGCGCCCAGGGATGTTCGTGTTTTACCCAGAGGGAATTGGATGGATGAAAGTGGTGAAATCGTGCAGCCCGATCTTCCTCATTTCTTGCCAGCTTCCCAGGGAAACAACGCTAAGCGTCTAAACAGGCTAGACCTGTCCGACTGGTTATTCGAGGAAGAGAACCCGCTAACCGGCCGTGTCTTCGTAAACAGACTGTGGAAACAGTTCTTCAACGAGGGCTTATCCCGCGTCCTCGATGATCTCGGCTCTCAAGGAGAACCTCCTGTACACCCAGAATTACTGGATTGGTTGGCTGTTGAGTTTAGAGAAAGCGGTTGGGATGTCAAGCACTTAGTCGAGTTGATCGTGACCTCTGAGACCTACAAGCAATCGTCTACGCCGAGACCAGAACTCGAAGAGGTTGACCCCGCAAATACGCTGCTGGCGAGGCAGGAGAGTTATAGGCTAGAAGCCGAACTCATCCGTGATAACGCACTGGCTGTGAGTGGATTGTTGTCAAGGCGCATTGGGGGAAGAAGCGTGCAACCTTACCAGCCCGAGGGCTACTGGGCGAATATCAATACCTTCGGTGTGAAAGGACCTGGCACAACCTGGACGGCTGAGGAAGATGAAGAGCAATACCGCCGCGGTGTATACACGTACTGGAAGCGAACCTTTCTTCACCCCAGCATGCTCGCCTTCGATGCACCGACTCGCCAGGAGAGCGAAGCAAAACGATCTGAATCCAATACACCGTCTCAGGCACTGGTTCTGCTAAACGACCCGACCTATGTAGAAGCTGCTCGCGTATTTGCCCAGCGCATTATGGACGAGGGAGGAGAGTCAGTAGAATCCCGGATGCAATGGGCCTACCGGGAAGCCCTGTCGAGAGATGCACGGCCTGAAGAACTTCAACTGCTCACCCAGTTGTACAGTGCCAATAAAACCGAATTCGCCGAAGACGAATCCCTCGCCCTCCAATTTGTAAGCACCGGAAACGCCCCGCTTGCCGGCTCCGCCTCCAAGGCAGAACTAGCAGCCTGGACCTCTATATCCAGGACTATCTTTAATCTCCATGAGATGATTATGAGGTACTAACTGTCGGTTTTTTGTCATCCCGTTGGAGCGCAGCGATCGAGGGATCTACCCTAACGTCTTTCTCTGCATTATCGGGCAGCTAATCCCTTGTCGGTAGATCCCTCCACAAGGTCGGGATGACAAGATTGCAGGACAAGCAGAATTTATCAACCCCATGAAAAAAACAAACCCGAAACCAGAAACACGAAACACGAAACGAATTCTCGTCGAAACCCGAAGAGAATTTCTAAAACGTTCTGCGCAAGGCATGGGTACGATGGCGTTGGCATCGTTGTTAAATCCAGCTACGGCGTGGGGGATGAGTGCGTTTGGGGGGAATGACCCGCACGCAGCACTGCGGTTTGCGCCCAAGGCGAAGCGGATTATTTATCTGTACCAGGCTGGAGGACCCTCGCATCTGGAAACCTTCGACTACAAACCTCACCTTGCAAAAATGAGTGGGGAGGCGATGCCGGCTTCTCTCACAGAGGGAGAACAGATAGCTCAATTGCAGGGGCAAGAACTGGTGTGTTTGGGCCCTCAATTTTCGTTTAAGCGGTGGGGAAAGTCGGGGCAAGAAATCTCTGAGATGTTTCCCGGTATCGGTTCGATTGCCGATGAGATCTGCATCGTCCGATCGATGCAAACGGAGCAGATCAACCATGACCCGGCACACACGTTCATGAACACCGGGTCGATCATACAGGGCCGGCCTAGCATGGGCGCCTGGTTGTCGTACGGGTTGGGGAATGAAAACCAAAACCTCCCCGGATTTGTTGTGCTGACGTCGGAAGGCGGAGGGCAGGCACAGCCTATCGCTGCGCGCCAGTGGCACAGTGGATTTTTACCGGGCCATCATCAGGGCGTGCGTTTTCAATCTGCGGGTGACCCGGTATTATATGTGAGTCCGCCAGCAGGCGTGTCGAACCAAAACCAGCGCCAGGTCGTCGACGCTGTAAAGGCGTTGAATGGGATGCAGGAGGACTACCTGCAGGACCCTGAACTATCAACGAGGATCAGTCAGTACGAACTGGCTTTCCGAATGCAGATGAGTGTCCCCGAACTCGTCGACTTCTCCGATGAGCCGGAGTACATCAAGCAATTGTATGGAGCGGAAGGTGCCGATGGTACGTTCGCTTCGAATTGCCTCCTCGCTCGCCGTCTTGCCGAAAGGGGTGTTCGGTTCATCCAGCTCTACCACCGCGGCTGGGATCATCACGGGAATCTAAAGGATGGTATAAAGACGGTATCTAATCACGTAGATCAAGCGTCTGCCGCATTGATTATGGATTTGAAGCAGCGCGGGTTGCTCGAAGATACCCTAGTCATCTGGGGCGGTGAATTCGGACGGACGCCTATGGGGCAGGGGGGCAAAGGGGATGGTAGAGATCATCACATCAAGGCCTTCTCCATCTGGATGGCAGGCGGTGGAATTAAGCCGGGCATATCGTATGGACGCACCGATGACTTTGGATATGACGTGGCAGAAAATCCAGTACATGTCCATGATCTACATGCAACCATCCTCCGGTTAATGGGTATCGACCACAAAAAGCTCAGCTACCGGTACCAGGGCCGAGACTTTCGGCTTACAGATGTACACGGTAATGTGCTCAATGAGTTAATCGTTTAAATTTTGACCCCATTAAACAATAGACCTCATGGCCGACCTTCAATATCCCATTGGTAAATATTCCCCACCTGATACCATTACAGAAGACCATGTTGCTGGCTGGATTGAAGATATCAGGCAATTCCCTTCCGTTATTCGCTCCTTGGTGGAAGGTATGACCGAAGAGCAATTAAACACCCCTTACAGGCCAGGAGGATGGACGGTGCGCCAGGTCGTTCATCATACAAGCGAGAGTCATCTGAATAGCGTTATCCGTTTTAAATGGGGCCTGACCGAAGATGAACCCCTAATCAAGGCCTATGAGCAGGCAGATTGGGCTGAAACAGCGGACGTTAACGAAACACCTCTAGAATTAACCCTTGATTTCATCGACCTCCTTCACGCAAAGTGGGTGCTCTTATTGTCTTCGATAAAAGGCGATCAATGGAAGCGCGGCATACTGCATCCCGAAACAGGCACCCGCATGCAACTTGACTGGTTAGCCGGCATGTATGCCTGGCATGGTAAGCATCATGCTGCGCATGTATCGGGGTTGATCGAGCGCGAAGGGTGGGTGTAATTCATACCATTCCCCTTTGTCATCTCGTTGGAGCGTAGCGATCAAGAGATCTACCCCAACAGCCTGCACAGTCCTTTGGTTTAGCAAGTCCTTCACGGTAGATCCTTCGGCTAGCTCGGGATGACAGAAGTGTGAGTATGTTATTTTGCTTGAAAATCAACTTGCAGCGCCTCATATTGTCAGTGCGATCAAATATACCACCAGGATATATTTGGTAGCACACAAAAGGTACCTACTCCAACCCTATTTGAGACGCCGCTCATGCGTATCCCGCCCTGGAAAGGACTCCTCGGAGCCCTGTTTCTGATTGGTTTTTCTGCCTGTAACCAACCCGTTTCGGAAGACCCCGAGATCCTTGCTGCATTGCCCGAAACGGTAGACTTCAACTACCACGTTCGTCCTTTGCTTTCGGATCGGTGCTTCGCGTGCCATGGGCCCGATGAAAATACCCGCGAAGCGGACTTCAGGCTGGATACGGAAGACGGGGCCTTCGCGAAACTGACGGAATCAGAACGCAAGAAAGCCATCGTCCCGGGTAGCCTGAGGCGAAGCGAACTGGTGCATCGCATCGCCTCTGATGATGACGACTACTTGATGCCTCCTGCAGAGTCGAACCTTGCTCTTTCTGAGTACGAACGCGCTCTGCTGAAGAAATGGGTCGATCAGGGGGCGAAATGGAAGGAGCACTGGGCCTTTACTCCGCCGGCCAGGCCGGAGCTGCCCGCTGTTTCAGACGAAGAATGGGCATCACAGCCTATAGACCAGTTTGTTCTGGCTCGCCTGGATCGAGACGGGATTTCCCCGTCTGAAGAAGCCGATAAAGAGCGCCTCCTTAGGCGCGTTTCCTTTGACCTGACGGGCCTTCCGCCTACCATCGAAGAAATCGATGCGTTCCTAAAGGACACCTCCGATGACGCCTACGAGAAAGTCGTAGATCGCCTTCTAGGCTCTATGGCTTATGCTGAACGCATGGCCGTTGATTGGATGGATCTGGCCCGCTATGCGGATTCACACGGCTACCATGCAGATGGATACCGAATGATGTGGCCCTGGAGAGACTGGGTCATCGAGGCCTTTAATCAAAACATGCCTTATGATGAATTCATCACGCTGCAGCTTGCTGGTGACCTGATACCCAATGCTGATCGGGATTCACGCCTGGCAACGGCCTTTCATCGTAACCACCAAATGACGGCTGAAGGGGGGATTGTTGATGAGGAGTATCGGCTGGAATATGTCGCCGATCGAACGAATACAACAGCGCAGGCTTTCCTGGGCCTGACGATGGAATGCGCAAAGTGCCACGACCATAAGTTTGACCCGATCTCGCAGAAAGAATATTTCCAGCTTTCGGCGTTTTTTAACAACGTAAATGAAGTCGGAATGACCGGAGATGATGGAAATGCAGGGCCGATGTTGCAGCTCTATGATGATGGGGTCGAAGAGCAACTGGCAGCAATTAGAGATAGCATTCGAGTGTGGGAATTAAGGCTGGATGCCCGATATGATAAATTAATGGGCCCGCGTGTTGTGCAAGCGAATTTTGGTTCTTCCCCTACTGTACCTGTCCAATTAAACGAGGCCCTTGAGGATTATTATCCACTGGATCGAGTACGCGAAAAAGGAGATCAAACCATAGTAACGAATGAGATTAGTGGACGTACCGACGGCCGCGTCTCCGGTGATCTAGAAGTAGTGGATTCGCCTTCCGGTAAAGGCCTCCGCCTGGATTATGACTACGACTATCTGGAGCTCGACAAAGCCGGCTTGTTGGAAAGATATAAGCCTTTTTCCATAGGCCTGTGGGTTTATCCTGAGAAAACAGAAGCATACGCTACCATCCTTGGGAATGCTCACCACAAAAACACCTACTGGAGAGGCCATGAGGTTTTTCTAGACAGTCTCAACCGCGTAAATGTCCGCCTTATCCACGCACTGCCGCATAATCAGGTGTACGTAAGGACGAAGGACGGTATCTCGTTGAATGAATGGCATCACGTCACATACACCTATGACGGATCCAGCCGTGCGAGTGGCGTCCGGCTTTATCTGGATGGCCAAGAGCAGGAACGAGATATCGTGTTTGATAGGCTCTATAAGAGTATTTATCCCGTAGATGGACGGTATGCATCTACGGAGCGGCCGCTACGAATCGGGAAGAGTTACCGCGCTTTTAGTGGAGAAGACGGCATACTCACCGGGCGGATAGATGACATACGAATCTATAGTCATGCACTGACTGGATTAGAAGTGGCAACACTGGCAAATGGAGGAGAGGCGGTTTCGCCTTCTGCTGGTGTGGAGAAAGAACATGAGGCTGAGCGTGGAGATGCTGAGGTCGCCCGTATTCGTGCGGCATTGTACGAGCTAAGGAAAGAGGAGCATGAACTCATGGAGCCTGTGGAGGAGATCATGGTCATGGAAGAGATGGACACTCCACGCACAACACATGTACTGGCAAGAGGCGATTACAGTCAGCCTGGAGAGGAGGTGTATCCAGGCACTCCAGAGGCGGTGCTTGCGTTTTCTGGCGACTATGAGAAAAACCGGCTTGGTCTGTCAGAATGGCTTATGGATCCCGAGAATCCTCTTACTGCTAGGGTTGCAGTAAATAGATACTGGCAACAATATTTCGGAAAAGGGATTGTCCAAACCCCGGGCGACTTCGGGTATCAAGGTGCCCTGCCAACGCATCCCGCGTTGCTCGATTGGTTGGCTGTCGAATTTGTAGAGTCGGGTTGGGATATAAAGGCTTTGCAGAAGCTGATCGTTATGTCCTCGACGTATAAACAGTCCTCCAGAACAAGAGCTGATCTTAAGGAAGTGGATCCTGAAAATCATCTGTTTGCCCGTGGACCACGACTGCGATTAACGGCAGAAATGATCAGGGACAACGCACTTGCTGCCAGTGGACTGCTCGTCCGGACCGTCGGCGGCCCCAGTGTGAAGCCCTATCAACCACCCGGATTGTGGATCGAAAAAGGGACTTTTTCGGCCAAACTATTGACGTATGAAGCCGACAAGGGGGACGGTTTGTATCGCAGAAGCCTATACACATTTGTTAAACGAACCTCTCCACCTCCATCCATGATCGCATTCGACGCTACGGACAGGAGTGTGTGCATTATCGAGCGGCAAGCTACAAGCACCCCGCTGCAATCCCTGATCCTGATGAACGATCCCCAATACGTTGAGGCGAGCCGGGTGCTGGCTGAGCGGATGCAGAAGGAGGGAGGGGACGAATTGGCCGATCAGATAACCCTTGGATTCCGCCTGTTGACGGGGCGCTTTCCTGTTGAGAAAGAAGTTGCGTTGTTTGAATCGATGTACAACGATGAAGTAAACCGATTTAATGGAGATGCTGACCAGGCGATTTCCTTGCTTGGTGTAGGTGACTGGGAAAGAGACCAGTCACTTGATCCTGTGAAGACGGCCTCACTGGCGATGGTAGCCAGTACGATGATGAATCACGACGAAGCATACATGAAACGATAGAGCAATCATGCACTGCCATAATTACGAAAAAAATTACTCCCGCCGCGATTTCCTCACCAAGACGACAATGGGAATCGGTGCTGCCGCACTGGCTTCGTTAGTGAATCCCGGCATCTTAAATGCATCGCCCATTGACGATCCCGTGAACGGTGCCTTAAAGTCGCTTCATTTTGCTCCACGTGCCAAGCGGATTATTTACCTCTTCCAAAGCGGCGGCCCCTCACACCTGGAATTGTATGATCACAAACCGGTGTTGTCTGAGCGGCATAGCGAAGAACTGCCCGAATCGATTCGAAAGGGACAACGATTGACAGGCATGACTGCTGGTCAACGTTCCTGGCCCATGGCACGCTCCGCTTTTTCCTTCTCACAACACGGGCAGAGTGGAGCCTGGGTAAGCGAGTTGTTGCCACACATAGGCTCCATCGCCGATAAAGCGTGTTTCATAAAGTCGATGTACACGGAGGCAATCAATCACGACCCCGCCATTACGTTTTTCCAGACCGGTTCTCAGCATAGGGGCCGGCCTTCGATTGGGTCTTGGCTGAGTTATGGACTGGGCAGTTCGAACGAAAACTTGCCGGCATTTTGCGTCTTGTTGTCTGAAGGGCGCCGGGGTGGGCAACCGTTGTACGCACACTTGTGGGGGAGTGGCTTTCTGGAATCGAGGCACCAGGGGATCCAGTTTCGATCGGGAAAAGACCCCGTCCTATACCTGAACAATCCACCTGGTATCGAAGATGCGGACCGTAGGCGTCAGTTGGATTACCTTAAGCAATTGCAAGAACTTCAGTACGAGCAAGAAGGCGACTCTGAAATTCAATCCAAAATTGCCCAGTACGAAATGGCTTACCGGATGCAGTCGTCCGTGCCAGAGACGATGGACATTTCCGACGAGCCGGAGTACGTCTTTGATATGTACGGAGAAGATTCGCGAACACCCGGCACCTTCGCCGCTAACTGCCTCCTTGCGCGCCGTTTGGCTGAGAAAGGAGTCCGGTTTATTCAGTTGTACCATCAGGGATGGGATCAGCACAGCAATTTGCCAAAGGATATCCCAACGATGGCAAAAAGCGTCGATCAACCATCCGCAGCACTTGTTGCTGATCTTGAACAAAGAGGCATGCTTGATGATACCTTGGTGATCTGGGGCGGCGAATTCGGGCGTACCAGTTATTCCCAGGGCCGTCTCACGGAAGACAATTACGGGCGCGATCATCATCCCAAGTGTTTTAGCATCTGGATGGCTGGCGGCGGTGTAAAAGCAGGCCTCACGTACGGGGAGACAGACGATTTTGGATACAACATCGTGAAGGATCCTGTGCATGTCCATGACTTCCAGGCTACCCTATTGCACCTGCTTGGTATCGACCATGAAAAGCTGACGTATAAATTCCAGGGGCGTCGTTTTAGGCTGACCGATGTGCATGGAAAAGTGATGAATCAGCTTTTGGTCTAGGGGGTGCTGGGGGAATTTCCCTGAAGCCTTGTGGGGATAAACGAGGGATCAATTTGGTGTTTTGCCTGTTTGATCGTATATTAACACCATAGCGGAGCTAGGGGTGCTGCGCCCACAACAATGGGTTGGCTGAGAAAAACCCTTTGAACCTGACCTGGTTAACACCGGCGTAGGGAAGCTTACTGTTGTCCTCCTCTTTAAGAAGTGCTTTTGCAGCACCTCTGGCTTCGCAACTCACCATTACATACATCCTTTCATTCTCTCGAGAGGTCTAATGCCCCAACGCCCCCCAGCGCCGAGTGGAGACGGTGCATCGGTCAAAGTCTCCCTTGAAAACCCCCGTGTTCGCGCAGCTGAACTTGCTGCCGAAATGACAACTCCTCTTCCTGGTTCCGAAAAAGTGTACATCACAGGCAGTCGCCCCGATATTCGGGTGCCTATGCGTAGAATTACGCAAGACGACACGCCTTCGTTGTTTGGAGCCGCTTCGAATCCGGATATTTTTGTATACGATACCTCTGGGCCGTATACCGACCCGAACATCAAAATTGATGTCACAAAGGGCGTCGAACCCATTCGGAAAGCGTGGATCCAAGAACGAGAGGATACGGTCGAGTTAAAGGACTTGACATCCGCTTATGGACAACAGCGAAGAGATGATACCTCGCTAGACACCCTCCGGTTTGATCATTTGCATCGCCCTCTGCGAGCAAAAGAAGGCCGGCGAGTTACCCAGATGCACTATGCCCGCAAGGGTATGATCACTCCAGAGATGGAGTACATCGCCATTCGAGAGAATCAGAAGTTGGATGCCTTTCGCAATACAGAATTGTGGACACAGCATCCCGGCTATTCTTACGGAGCCGCGATTCCCGATGTGATTACTCCTGAATTTGTGCGTGACGAAGTGGCAAGAGGGCGAGCGATCATCCCGGCAAACATCAATCACCCGGAAATCGAGCCCATGATTATTGGCCGTAATTTCCTGGTGAAGATCAATGCCAATATGGGGAATTCAGCCGTTACCTCTTCGATTGCAGAAGAAGTAGAAAAGATGGTGTGGGCCACCCGATGGGGTGCTGATACGATCATGGACTTGTCGACCGGCAAGAACATCCATGAAACGCGAGAGTGGATGCTCCGAAACTGCCCGGCTCCTGTCGGAACCGTACCTATCTATCAGGCCCTTGAAAAAGTAGGAGGGACTCCAGAAGAACTCACGTGGGAATTATTCCGGGATACGCTGATAGAGCAAGCAGAGCAAGGTGTTGATTACTTCACGCTGCATGCGGGTGTATTGCTACGCTTTGTGCCTCTTACAGCGAAGCGAGTAACCGGTATCGTATCTCGTGGTGGATCGATCATGGCCAAGTGGTGCCTTGCGCATCACAAGGAAAACTTCATCTATACTCATTGGGATGAAGTCTGCGAAATCCTCGCCGCCTATGACGTATCCATCTCCCTTGGCGACGGTCTCCGTCCTGGTTCTATTGCAGATGCCAACGACGAGCCTCAGTTCGCT
>JAHQVL010000341.1 GCA_019634345.1 Rhodothermaceae bacterium | reverse complement strand
GCAAGTCTTTGGCCTGCTGGACCCACCCTTCAACTTGGGATTGGGCGGCAACCTGCCTGACAAGCTTTTTCTCAGCATTCACACTTTTCATTTTTTTGTGCAAGTTGACTCCGTTTCTCGTGGCAAGTTCAACTACGGTGTCGACGCCAGATGCTTCCAACAATTCAGCGTATTCTCCTCCTACCCCTTTAATGCGCATGAGATCAGCGTGGTTTACAAAACGTAGGATTCGTTTGTCGTCCATTCCGCTAGCTTCAACAATTTCTTTTCGACCTTGCCGAGTCGCTCCCCTCTTAAGCAGAGTTTCTACGGACCCAACACCAATAGCTTTTAATTTTTCTGCGAAAGCATCACCAATGCCTTCAATCGTTGTCAGTTTAGCCATGTGTTTCCTCCAGGTAACTGGTTTGACAGTATTAAGCGTGGGTGGGTCTGTATAATAGAATAGCGTATGGATTGCACGCATACTCGGGGTGGAAAATGGTGTTTTCGCTCAAAGAAAGCAACTGTGTGAAAAAAAAAGCTCAGAGAATTGTTGCAAAATTATACAAGATGACGTTACGTTGTCGCTAATTAAGCCATTTTCGCATCAGAAATACTGTTAAAGGCGAATTGGCATTATCTTCTCGCAATAAATTCTATGTTAATGGTGTGAATCGTTGCCTGAGACCGTTAGGCTTTTTACTTTTCACCGATTAATAATGCTCACAACTTAAAAGAGGTAACCTAAATTACTATGGGATTATTTGATTTTCTAAAAAACATTGGGAAAAACGTTGACGACGGAAAAGAAGCTGATCAAATCAAAGAACACTTGTCAATAGGTCTCGGCGACTCCATCAACGGGCTAAATGTTGCTTATGATGATGGTACTGTTACACTTAGTGGAGAAGCAGATTCATTTGCTACAAAACAGAAAGCGGTACTGATGGCTGGAAACGTGAAGAACGTTGAAAAAGTAAATGACATGATGACTGTCAAAGTAGATGACCCTGAACCAGAACCTAAGTTCTACACCGTTCAAAAGGGAGACTCTCTTTCTAAAATTGCAAAAGAGGTCTATGGCGACTACATGAAGTGGGAAGCGCTCTTCGCGGCAAACAAAGAAGTGATTGAAAATCCAGATCTAATCTATCCTGGGCAACAAATTCGTGTTCCAGAATTGTAGGTCCCCCTTTTTATAAGGTAGATCACAACGGGTATGTAGGTTCGTCTTACATGCCCGTTTTCTTTTATCGTAGCCTCATGTATCTGAACAGGGAGGCTGAGTCATTTAAAATGAGCAAGGATTGCGCAGCTCGTACTCTAACGGCGAGAGAAGGATCTTCAAGTAGAGGATAGATCGCTTCGGCATGCTCTACCAGCCAGGACTCAGCGATGGCATAGGTTGCCATAGCACGCATCGATGGGTCCGGGCTTCTGGTTAGTTGGGGGAGGCTTTCTCTGGAGGCCGCGTGATCCAGCAAGGCCAACGCCCGAAGCGTACGGAATCGCTCAATATCCGATGTGACATTGGCTAGATTTGTAATCAGTTGGGTTGTGTCTTCCTCGATCGATCCAATAAATGAAATAATGTCGGCCGCCGCTATTCGTGAACGAGGATCGGAATCTGTGAGACCAGCTCGTACCTCGTCGACATGCTTTTCTTTTTCAGTGATGTGAAGAAGCCCCTGGGCGTAGAGCTTGATGGCATTGTTGTCCGTGGATCGTATCACGTTTCCAACGATGGATGTGTCTGCTACGTAGGCTTCGTAGAACAGCCCTTTCAACGATTCGATTTGTGCTTCCTCATCATTGCCAAGTATGATGTCTTGCAAAAGAATAACCCCATCCTGTTGGCGGCCTTTAACCAGGGCTCTTGCAATACGAGCCCGGTACACATCCACACCTTCTTTCTTGAGCTTTTCTCGTAATACGGGGATGGCTTCAAATCCATACCCGGCATCAATCATGGCTTCTGCGGCATAAACCGATGGCATAAACTCATCGGAGTGTAGGCCTTCTCTGAGAATCTGTAGACTCTTGTCAAAGTGGTTGGCTCTGAGAAGGTTGGCTGGAGGAAGTACTTTGGGTGTTTTGCATCCAATGATCAGCAAAAAAATGCAAAACGAGGCGAGTTGGAGTCGATGGAGTACCATGCTTTTTGGGTGAGGATAGATAAAATGAGAGCGATTAGAGGAGCGTTTCTCGTAAGAAGCGGACCAGGAAACGGTCCGTCCAGTGCCAGTTGTGAGAGGCGTCTTCGTCAAAAACGATAGAATCAAATCCAAGCGGAAGTTTAAATCCTTCCAGTAAATGGACAAAATAGGTTGTTCTATCTTTGTTGCCGGAAGTTCCATCGCTGGATGCGCTGGAGATCCACCAATGGGTACTGTTCAGTTGTTCAATAAGAGAGGCCTCGGCCTTAAAAAGAGTGTCTGTTGGATTCCACTTCTTCAAGGCTTTTCGTTTTCTTGGTTTACCAAATGCGGCATCGAATAAGGGGTTCTCTAGCCACACTTTGTCATTGAAGGGTTCATTGGGTTTAACTCTAGGATCCAGTAACTTAGGCCACATAAAGAGCCCGTCGTAGATGCCAAGGTGATCAAAATAACCCGGATAATGAATGCCTAGTAAGCTGACTGTAAATCCGCCCAACGAGAATCCCACAGCGAGTCGTTTACTGTGCTGGGTACTCGGATAGTTTTTTTCAACAAATGGAAATAGCTCGCGCGTCAAGTAGGCCCAGAACCGGCCTGTGCCGAGTCCTTTTTGCTTGACTGACCATCGCCCCTTCATGTTGATACCTAAAGACGGGACGTGATTATTTGCACTGTTCAAACCTGGCATAACCAGGATCATGGGAGGAAGAACCCCTTCGTGAATAAGAAAATCTACATCTTCAATGGCCGTTGATGATTTTCGAGAAGAATCTTCTTCAATGTGTACCCATTCACGTTCATGTCCGCGAAAAAGATAAACAACCGGCACCTCGTTCATAGACTGAAGGCCTGCCGGCTCATAGATATAAAAGTGTTTCAGATGGCACAACTGCTTTGAGAGTATCTTATGATCTCGCAGCTTCCCGCGAAGGGATTTTTTGTGTCGCTCCAGAATGGCACGTCGTAACTGTTTGGACATAAAGACGCAGTATCAACCTGCTCCCCGCAGGGTGTCAATGGCTTGAGTGAGGAAATTTGGGATGATCGTATTGTATGTATGAGCAAGGTATTCAGGTTTCTCTAGCCGATCGATGATCAACTGAAAGGAATCTTCGCCGTACTTTTTTACGATCGCCATTCTTCGTTCTTCTTCTCCGAAATGAATAAGCATCCCATCAGGATCTGCTTCAGGATGGAATTGGACCCCTACCATTTCAGGATTTATGCGGATGCTCATTAGCGCTCGTTCATGAGCAGGATCTTGTCTGAATCTTTCGATAGCTAACACCTCAGCCCCGATCTTGTCGAGCGCATCCTGGTCAGGTTGAACCACCTGCCATTTTCTGAAATCAGCAGCATAGAAGGGGTCAACCAGATCATCGAATAACTGGTCCTTCTTGCCGGCTTCTGTCTGGTACGTTTTAAAAATGCCAAAGGACTCTGACTGGCGCTGTACCACTTCGCCGAATTTATAATGCCGGCACATCATCTGAAACGAATGGCAAATGAAGAGTGCAAATTTCCGATCATGCGTAGAAGATGATCGGTGCTGTTCATTATAGTCCCAGATAGCATCAACAAGCTGAAAGTAAGCAGCTTCCCAGGGTTGATCTTCTCCATCAAACGGACTTCCCGGACCTCCTGAAAGGAGGTAGATGTCGTAATCAAGTGTTGGAACGGTACCGTTTAGCCGGGTTTCAAAGCGATCCAACACCAGCGGGCCTTGGAGCCCAGGATGTTTGAAGCTTGAGACAATCTCTGTGATTGCTCGGATGCCCTGGTTGGGTTCGCCATTGTATAAATCAATGAGCGCTACTTTAATCGGCGGGTTGGATGTAAGGGGATTCATAAGTGTGACGTAAAATAAACATAGGTAACGAATCGCCACCTGCTGTTACATTAGCCAGGTTTGACGTCGATGTTCTTGTCAGGCAACCGCCCATCAATGGGCCATTCAGATACGGGTCCAGGTCAATGATCGTTGGGATTATTTCCCAGGATGAGCCAACCTTCATCATGAACGGTTCTTTGTGAATGTCGACCACTTCCTGTACAACAAACTTGCCCTTCGTGCTCTGGGTGATGGCATCGTCCCATTCTTGTTGCGTAGCAGAGAAACCCAGCGTGACTCCTTTTCCTCCATACTCATCATTCGGCTTGATAACAAAGTATTTTTTGTTTCTCCGAACAAAGTCAATCAGATCGATTTGGAGTCCCCTGAATGTTGTTTTCTCATTCCTCATCATGCGCGTCCAGGGAATATGTTGATGAATGGCTTCCTGCTGTTCCCTTGTTAAGTAACGGGTGTATCGCTCATCCGTCAAAAAACTGAAGATCGCCTTTTTGTGGACGAGCTTTGTTCGGAACGTGTTCAGGTAGCAGGTCTTCTGTGCCAGGTACCCTTGCAGAAATGCACTGCACTCGTCCTTCATCTCATAGAACTCATTCAGCAATAGGCGACGATATAGAATATCAATTCGGGTGTCTCCCGCGTATATCCAACCATCTCGGCATGCGAGATCTCTCGGGTCAACGATGACACAGGTGTGCCCTCTACGCTGAAAGTACGACTGCAATAGCCTGAATTCATGAATCGTCGGAACGTCTAGTTTGTCGACAATGGCAATGGATGGGTGTTCACTTTTTCCATCGAATTGTTCATGGTAAATGAACCGAATCGCGGCATGCGTATGTTCAAGAGGGGAGACGAAACGGACAGGGTGCCGGGTTTCGAACTTCTTGAATAAAGGAAGCGACCGGTAGATCTTTCCAAGCTCGTCCAGGTAAGCAATGCCCGCCGGATTTTCTCCGTTCAACTCAACAAACTTGAAGGAATTCTTCGTCAGAAATGAATCCATCCGAGACAATGCAGAGAGCCGAATGACATTCGTCGGGATAGAGGCTAACTCAATTTCCCATTCTTCCATCCCTAAGTCTTCTATCAGGGTCTTTTTATCATTAAAACAGGAAGCCGCAATAGAAAGGACAGCCTGCCGGATCAAGTACACGGTGTCCTGTATAGCGTTGTAGCTTGCTTCCGTCAAGAACGTTGGGCGCAAGCTGGTTGCTAAAGGCCGATCCCCAAAAGTGACCCCCTTATCAAGTTGTTGGCCGATGAGAAGTTCTAATTGCTGCTCAGCATCTGTCAGGTTATTCTCAATCAACGAATGGTAGTCCGTGATTGCCTGCTCCAAAGGGTGGTGCATATGTATGCGCTAGAGGAATAAAAATGAGGAAGAAAAAAGCTACTTGGCAGGCTCTAGGACACCATTAGCCGAAAACTGCTTTTTGGATCGCTTCTCTTTTGCTTTTTTGACAAGAAAAGCGCCTACTGTCTTGATGACCCATTCGTAGCTTTCTTTGCCTACCGTGTGGTAGTTTGCGTCAGGAGCAGGGTTCATGAAGTCTATTGCATAAGGGACCCCATCACGTACCGCGAACTCAACCGTATTGAAGTCATATCCAAGGGCCTTGCACAGTGCCAGGACGTCTCGCTCGACCTTCTTCAGCATCTTGGGTTCGATTGGGGTAGGGTCTATTTCTGTGTAACGCGTTTGGGCATTGTCTGCACCTGGATTATAACGCATCACACGTACTTCTGCTTGACCAACGCCATAACACCTGAAGTAGTCGTCAAACTCGATGCCTTCCTGCAGCATCATGCAATCCATTCCTGAGTCGTTATAGGCTTTAAAAAGCTCATCAGGATTGTTGACTTTGCTGACACCACGCCAACCGCCTCCGTCATGCGGTTTTAGGAAAGCGGGGAATCCGATATACTCAAATACGGCATCCCAGTCTAGGGGATATTTGAGGTTTCGGTACGAGGTGTCGTCGGTGTTTGGAAGCTGTTGTTTGTGGGGGAGAATCACTGTTTTAGGGACGGCTACTCCAGCCCCTTCAGCAATTACATTGTCGATGAACTTATCGTCAGCGCTCCACCAAAAAGGATTGTTGACAACATACGTCCCTCTTAAAGCCGCCCATTTTAGATACGAGCGATAAAAAGGAATGTCATGAGAAATGCGATCCAGGATGACCGCATACTCGGGGTCGCCATCCATTCGAACAGCATCTAGTTTGATAAACTCAGCGTGTATACCTTTGTCGCCGTAGTTTTCATTAATGTGATGAATAAGTCCATCGGGGAAGGTGGTCTCCATTCCTCGGAGCACACCAATTTTTTTTACGTTGGGGGTTGCCATGGCTATGTTTATGAGGGTGGGGTGTTGGGATGGTAGGGCGGTGGATTGTGTGGGACTAACCGATATGCTTCTTTACTAGCTCAGCCCAGAAAGGCCAGTCATGGCCAAAAACACCGGGTTGCACATCGAGGGTATGGTGGATTCCTTTTTGGTTCAGCAGGTAGCTCATGTGGTAGTTTGCATCTTTACACGGATCGTGTTCTGCTGTGCTCAGGATTATGTGATTATTTCTGATGGCATCCAACGTGCCTGGATCACTCATGTTGGGGATATAGTCGGTCGGATTGCTGAAATACACATCATCGTTATAGAACCCGTCAAAGCGGGATTTTACATCAAATACGCCACTTAGAGCAATCAGTTTTCCAAAATCCCATGGGCGTTTAAACATCATATTCGCTGCATGGTACGCGCCAAAACTAGCGCCGGCAGCGATGACGAAACGTTGGCCACTGTTGTTATGAACGAAGGGTAGGGCTTCGTTAAAAATATACTGCTCATATTGCTGATGCCGTTTGATGCGAACATAGGGATCAACGTTGCGATTGTAGAGGCTTTCAGCATCTACGGAGTCGACGCAGTAGAGACGATTTTGTCCGCTTTCTAATTGGTCGCTCAGTGCTTTAACCATTCCAAAGTCCTCCCACTCAAAAAATCTACCGAGGCTAGATGGGAAGGCGAGGAGGGGAGTGCCGCTGTGTCCAAAAACAAGCATCTCCATATCCCGATTCAGGCTGGGGCTGAACCATTTTACATAATCTCTGTGCATGTATTTATAATTAATCGTGGTGCTTATCTATTTTTCAAAGCCTCGTTTAACTCTAGGTACTACCTAAAAGGTACCCGCCCCCGGCTCTGTATTTGGCTGAATTCCTCGTTTATTCTTATAGTAGGAGCTTATTTCCATTTAGTCATTAAAAAATATGCTACTCGAACGCGTTTGGAATATTGCAAAAGAGCAGATTTTCACATTCCCAGATCAGGAGGGGCTGTTTAATCCGTATAAAGATAGAACAGACTCCTATGATATACCCGCAGCTGATCGCATTCGGCAAGAAAATTTTAGGCAATATCTGGCATCCTATACAGAACGGCCTCGATTATTCTTGTTGGCAGAAGCTCCTGGTCCCTGGGGCTGCCGCTTTTCAGGCGTTCCGTTGGTCAGTGAGTCGCAACTGGTAGACCCCGCTTTCCCGATTGAGGGCCATCCGACTAGCCTGGAAGAAAAGCCTCACTCTGAGTATACCGCCAAGATATACTGGCGCGTTTTGGGAGATTGGTTTCCTCAATACTTTACCTGGAATACGGTCCCGTTTCATCCGTACAAGCCTGAAAACATGCTGTCTATTCGAAATCCACGGAACAGCGAAGTCGTTTCTTTTCTGCCGCTCATTGAAGAGGTATTGGATGCCGTATCTCCTGAGCGAGTGCTGGCTATTGGGCGAAAAGCGGAATACGCACTCCAAAAAATTGGCCGGACGTGTACGTATATCAGGCACCCTTCTCAAGGCGGCGCAAAGAAATTTGAAGAGGGGGTACTACAGGTTATCAAGGAAATGAATCTAGAGCGCACAAAGTAAAAAGATTTATAGAGGACTCGTATCTTTTTAGCCTCTTTCTTACGAAATTATCAAGTACTCCGTTTTGCTAAACTAGAACCCACGCGAGTCATGTCTGACCTTTTCCAGGAGGCGGCTCAAAGATACAGAACATCAAATGCGCCCCTTGCAGACCGAATGCGCCCGCGTACCCTGCATACCTTTGTAGGCCAGCAGCATATCTTGGGGGAGGGCAAGCTATTGCGGCGTGCCATTGAGGCAGATCGGATCTCTTCGGTGATTTTCTTTGGCCCTCCAGGCACCGGCAAAACCACGCTGGCACGTATCATTGCAAATACAACGGCGTCTCATTTTTCAGCATTGAATGCTGTTCTTGCTGGAGTTAAGGATATTCGCGAGGCCATCCATCAAGCAAAAGAACGCTTAACACTTCATCAGCAGAAAACCATCTTATTTGTGGATGAAGTACACCGGTTTAACAAGGCTCAGCAAGATGCATTGTTGCCTCACGTTGAAAACGGAACGGTGGTACTTATTGGGGCAACAACTGAGAACCCCTATTTTGAGGTAATCAAAGCGCTTGTAAGCCGGTCGAGAATCTTTGAGTTAAAGACACTCACTGAACAAGATTTATACGGCATCGCTGCAATGGCGCTCCGGGATAAGGATAGAGGGTATGGCAATCAGATTGTTGAGATTGATACAGATGCATTGGACCATATGGTGTCTTCTGCAAATGGGGATGCCCGGTCTCTTTTAAACGCCCTGGAACTCGCTGTTGAAACGACGCCATCTGATGAGCACCGGGTGGTACGTGTTACGCTGGAGGTTGCCGAGGACAGTATACAGAAGCGGGCCGTTTTATACGACAAAGAAGGGGACGCTCATTATGATACGATTAGTGCTTTTATTAAAAGCCTGAGAGGTTCTGATCCAGATGCCGCCCTCTACTGGATGGCCCGCATGGTGTATGCCGGTGAGGATCCACGGTTTATTTTACGGCGCATGTTGATCTTTGCAGCCGAGGATATAGGGCTTGCTGATCCCCGAGCGCTTCAAATAGCAACGGCCTCAGCTCAAGGATTTGAATATGTTGGTATGCCGGAAGGCCGTTTCTTACTGGCGGAATGCTGTCTGTACCTGGCAACTGCGCCGAAGAGCAACACAACACTATCTTTTTTTCAAGCGTTGCACTACGTCGAAAAAGAACAGTCTGGAGAGGTCCCCAATCCTCTCAAAGATGCCAATCGCGATAAAGAGGGGTTAGGACATGGTGACGGATACAAGTACCCCCATGCATTCAGGGATCATTATACTCCCCAGCAATACTTACCCGATCAAATGCAGGGAACGTACTTTTACGAACCGGGCACCCTGGGATATGAACAAGAAATCACAGATCGATTGAGCGTTCAGCGATTGCGTGATGACGAGGAAAACTTCAAAAAACGAGTGCACAAGTATACGACTTCTGATCGCGAAGAAAAGGACGATACATAAAAAAGCCAGTCAGTGAAACACTGACTGGCTTTCGATTGCTGCTTGCCCCCCGGTATTAGCAGCAAACTTGTATATAATTTCTTTTTTTACTTCAGTGGGTTGAAGTCCGACCGAGCCAATACTCGGCCGGTCCTCCACCTTGCTGCTTGCCCCCCGATTGAAGCAGCAAACTCAGTAAAAATAAGGTGGAAATCTTCTGAGTAAGTTCGAAGCCCAGCTGGGACATACGTCCCAGCCGGTCCTCTACCATTGCTGCTTGCCCCCCGATTGAAGCAGCAATTTGTGTGCTGTCTCTGTACGCCTATCCAATTCAGATTTCTTGGCTGTACATTGAACACCTGAGGACAATGTGATGGATTCGAAGTCCAGCTGGGACATACGTCCCAGCCGGTCCTCTACCATTGCTGCTTGCCCCCCGGTATTAGCAGCAATCTCAGAAAATTTCAATATCTCAAAGAAAGCAAGTTCGGCATCTTGTGGCCCCTCTTGCGAACGTACATAATGTACCGCGGCGTAAGGATTTACAATTGATCTCTTAGGCAGTGTACTGCTGCACCTTTGGAGCATTCAGCGACTCGCTATCGGATTACGATTTGAGCCTTTCTATAAGCTGATTATCTGTACCCTGAGGGCACTATTAACTGCAATGGCTGCTTTAAGGGGATGTATTGGAAATTTTCTCCTGCGCATGGGGATGGATTTTCCTCTTTTTCGATTTTGCACTTAATATCTTGCTTGCTGGGGTCGATATGAGTAGAAACCTATTTCACATTTGCTTCATGCGAGCACCAGGTACAGTGGCCCACACACTTGTAGTGGTTATTGCGAAAGAATTGTGGATTGAATGAATTTGCTCTATGTCTGTAGAAGTGCGGGATGGTGATAGGCATCCACTCAGTTTGTCTCCGTCCTCTGGTAGATGGCCAACAAGCGATCAATCAGAATGATGTTGCCAGTAAAATTATAAAGCTTGTTGAATTATTGTTCGCTGTCTGAAGAAGTGCAGGGACGGAGGCATACCCCTCCAAAAAGAGCCTCCGTCCCGACGAAGATGTGTGTGCCACACCTGAGTTCGGTGTGTGATCATGGTTATAATATACGTTGCCTGAACAGCTCCGGTTTGGTACTGACTATGGAATTGTACTACAACCAGAGTGGTATTTTATAATGGTACGCTAAGCTACTGCTCTTCTCTATTTAGCCAGAGAATATCCCCCTATTGTCATCTCTTTGGAGCGAAGCGATCGAGAGATCTACCCTAACGAACTTTGCCTTGCATTATGTGTAGCCGGTCCTTTACTGCAGATCCTTCCACAGGATCGGATGGCAAGATTAGAGACATTTGCTAAACATTAAAAAAACCTGACAGAACATTAACTCTGACAGGCTCAATATATCTCTAAGAAGAAATGCAGGGACGGAGACTCTACCCCTCCAGATAACCTCCGTCCCATGTTAAGATGTGCATCACATTAAGTATCTGTGTCCAAATCTCTTATGTATTAGAAACTTAATGTGGTAATATAATACGGTGCGATTTTGCATTCTCTATGGGTCATTCTATGCAATTCAATGGTACCGGAGTAGTATTAAGGACTATTTTCAATCAACTGAATCTTTTCGATTCATTTGATTGCGTTTCGGGTTTCGGGTTTCTAGTTTCTTGTTGAATAGCAGATTTTACCATCTCAACGACAAGAAACCAGAAACAAGAAACGAGAAACCAAACATTCACAAACCATCGGTTTTTGCGTGTTTGTACTTAGAAAGGAGTGCCTTATGAGATTCTGGTTGCACGTATCTACCTGGATTGACCGCATGAATGAGCGGGTCGGTATTGGGATTTACTGGCTTTCATTAATCATGGTCTTGATTGGAGCCTACAATGCCATAGCCCGATATTTTGATCGGTTCACAGGATGGGGTATGAGTTCGAATATGTATATCGAACTCCAATGGTACCTGTTTAGCCTGTTGTTTCTACTTGGCGCTGCATACACCCTCAAACACAACAGCCATGTTAGGGTCGATGTGTTTTACGGTAAGTTGTCTGCCAAAGGGAAAGCATGGGTAAATGTGTTGGGGACGCTTCTCTTTCTATTTCCCTTCTGCATTCTGATGCTCATCATGTCCATCCCGTCCGTAATGAATTCCTGGGCGGTGTTTGAAATGTCTCCAGATCCTGGAGGGCTTCCGAGGTATCCGATTAAAACAATGATACCCATCGCATTCATTCTGGTGATTTTGCAGGGAGTATCGATGGTGATTAAGCAGGTTCATGTGCTAAGGGGGAATCCCGGCAATGAGGAAGGTGAACTAAGCAACGCGGGGGATGCGGCATGAATCCGGATATCCTGGCACCCTTGATGTTTTTTGTTGCCCTGGCTCTCATTTTTATTGGCTACCCCGTTGCATTTTCTCTCGGTGGCACTGCACTTATTTTTGCTTTTGTAGGTATTGAGGCAGGGTTGTTCGATTGGAATTTACTCCAGGCATTACCGGATCGTGTATTCGGTGTGATGTCAAATTATGTGCTGCTTGCCATACCCTTCTTCATTTTTATGGGGACGCTGCTCGAGAAGTCAAAGCTGGCTGAGGATCTGCTGCAAACGATTGGTCAATTGTTTGGGGCTACACGGGGAGGCCTTGCGCTGGCTGTTGTTTTTGTTGGGGCACTCCTGGCTGCGGCCACGGGGGTAGTGGGAGCTTCTGTTGTTGCTATGGGGATGATCTCGCTCCCTATTATGCTCCGGTATGGGTATTCGGGTACACTGGCTTCCGGAGTAATCACGGCATCGGGGACCCTGGGGCAGATCATTCCGCCTAGCGTCGTTCTGGTAGTCCTTGCCGATCAATTGGGCATCTCGGTAGGTGACTTGTTCAAAGGGGCACTGGTACCCGGGATCATACTTGCGCTATTGTATGGATTGTACACCATTGGTGTCTCGATCGTGCACCCTGAAGCCGCTCCGGCATTACCCGAGTCTGAACGCACGATGGCTGGTGGACGCCTGGTTAAAAAAGTTCTCTTTGTGATGCTTCCGCCCCTGCTGCTTATCCTCGTTGTATTAGGTAGCATCTTCGCCGGAATAGCAACCCCTACGGAGGCAGGAGCCCTGGGTGCTGTTGGGGCTCTTGTACTGGCTGGGATAAACAAAAGGCTGAACAAGAAAGCCCTGAAAGAAACAATGGACGGCACAACGCGGCTAACGTCCATGGTGCTATTCCTGCTGATCGGGTCGACGGCTTTTGCGTTGGTATTTAGGGGGCTCTATGGGGATATCTGGATCGAAGAGTTGCTGACGAACCTGCCAGGAGGCGTTGTGGGGCTTCTCATAGTCGCAAACCTGACTATTTTCATCCTTGGATTCTTTATCGATTTCTTCGAGATCGCTTTCATTATTCTGCCGCTCCTCGTACCTGCAGCAACCATTCTGGGTGTCGACCTTGTATGGTTTGGGGTAATGATCGGCATGAATCTTCAGACCTCTTTCCTGACGCCGCCTTTTGGGTTTGCACTGTTTTATCTACGTGGCGTTGCGCCGCCTGAGCTTACGACTGCCCAGATCTACAAAGGAGCCATTCCATTTATCGGGATTCAATTAATCGGTTTATTACTTATTATTCTTTTCCCCGAACTCGTTCTTTGGGCTACTTCATAAACCCACAAACATCAAAATAGATATGAAGGTGACTCTCCCTCTGGTCATTGTATTCCTTCTAGTATGTATTCCTGGCTGCGCAGAATCAACCCCAGAAGACCCAAAACCTCCCAATATCCTTTTTGCGATTGCAGATGATGTGTCCTACCCCCATATGGGAGCCTATGGGACAGACTGGGTTCGCACGCCGGCGTTTGACCGGGTGGCCGAGGAAGGGATTCTCTTTGAACGGGCCTATACTCCGAATGCAAAATGTGCCCCGTCTCGCTCTATTATATTGACGGGCCGCAATTCGTGGCAGCTTGAGGAGGCCGCCAATCACTGGCCCTACTTTCCCCAAAAGTTTAAAACATACGCCGAGGCGTTTACAGAAAGCGGATTGCACGTTGGGTATACGGCCAAAGGGTGGGGGCCTGGCGTTCCTCTGGATGCTGAAGGCAATCGACGGGATCTTGCTGGCAAAGCCTACAACGAACACCAACTGGATCCGCCGGCTGATCATATATCCAGCAATGATTACGCACGAAACTTTGAAGCCTTTCTGGATGCCTGGTCAGGCGATCAGCCGTTTGTTTTCTGGTACGGTTCGCTTGAGCCGCACAGGGCTTACGATTTTGGCGCCGGTATCGAAGTAGGGGGGAAATCGCCCGGTGAAATAGATAAAGTACCTTCGTTCTGGCCGGACAATGATTCAACCCGAACGGATATGTTGGACTATGCCTTCGAGATTGAGCACTTTGATTCCCACTTGATGCAAATGCTGAATCTGCTTGAAGAACGGGGGGAGTTAGAAAACACTCTCGTTGTTGTTACGGCTGACAATGGCATGCCTTTTCCCAGGGTGAAGGGGCAGAGTTATGAAATGTCCAATCACATGCCGCTTGCTGTCATGTGGCCTTCTGGTATTCAGCATTCAGGGCGCGTCGTCGATGATTTTGTGAGCTTTGCTGATTTTGCTCCCACATTTTTTGACGTGCTGAATCTGGATAGTGCACAAAGCGGCATGGAGCCGATGGAGGGCAGAAGCCTGTTAAGGTTGATGGAGAATGCCACCGTAGACATGCATAGGGATCACGTCCTTATTGGTAAAGAACGCCATGATATTGGCCGCCCACAAGACGGTGGGTATCCCATTCGAGGCATTGTAAAAGGGGAGTTTCTCTATATTCAAAATTTTGAACCCGACCGCTGGCCCTCAGGCAATCCGGAAACAGGGTATTTAAATTGTGATGGTAGCCCAACTAAATCGGTCTGCCTCAATGCCCGAACCACTCCCGGGATGAAACAATACTGGCAGCTTTCCTTCGGGAAACGAGGTGCTGAAGAGCTTTATAATATTGTTCAGGACCCAGAATGCATTAATAATCTCGTGGACGATGAGGTCTATGCCCCTATTAAGCAAGAACTCAGTGCATTGATGGTGCAAGAGTTGACCGCTCAAAACGATCCCCGAATCCTGGGGCAAGGAGCGATTTTCGACGAGTATAAATATTCTGATGTAAAGAACCAGGGATTCTATGAACGATACATGGCCGGTGAGTCCATGCCTACCGGCTGGGTAAACGACTCAGATTTCGAAGACGGAGTGCTTGAAGAGGAGGAGTGAGTACTTAGGCAATCGTGCGCAATACATGGGGATCCAGGGTGTGGCCGCCCTTGAAGGTGATCAACTCATAGGAGACCTGATGGGCCTGCAACCGCTCCTCCTCTTTTTGGAGACGCTCTTGATTGATGTAATGGTCCTTGTCGCCCACGACGATCGTCGGGTTCATCTGGCTTATGATAGGACCATGCTCCGCCATATTGAGATCCTGAGCAATGTCTCCTCCCCAGAGGATTAATTTCTTGGCAGGAAATCGTCCCAGTGTTACCCATCGGGAAGCGGTGGTGGCCCCTTGAGAAAATCCTAGTACAGTAGCCGGGATTCTCCGGTCAAGCATGTCATAAACAAAAAGGGCGACCTGGTTGAGATAAGCAAGGTAATCATTGATCTCTTGCTCCCGGCATTCTTTAGTCATCCAACTCGCACCAACCCGTAGTGGGTCTCGCTTAACATAAAATCGAGAAAGTGCCTCGGGAGCAACTATAAAGCGAGAGTCTTCCTGGATAGGTTCAAACTCTTTAATAAAGTCTGCTGCAAGTTGCCCATACCCATGCAGCACAAACCAAAGCTCCTTAATATCACCCGAACGATTCCCCAGCGAGCTAAAGCGTGCTGATTTTGTTATAGGGATGTTGTGGTGGTGTAGCATCTAATGTTTCTCGTTTCTGGTTTCTCGTTTCTCGTTGGTTTCTTGTTGAGGTGGTGCCAACAACAAGAAACCAGAAACAAGAAACCAGAAACCATCCAAAAGGTCGACCTTTTGGAGTAATTACATCGCCGGATTGGGTGTTTGTTTGAGGTAAATGGCGGGCAGGTTCAGGTCTTTAGCCATTTGATTTAAGGAGGGGATCTCATTGTCCAGAAGCTCTTGGAGTTTCTGCAACTCGATGTTAATAGAATCGATGAGTTCGTCCTTTACGTCTATTTGTTGATCCGTCGGTGGATATTCGCCCCTCTGAACGGTGCCTTTGACAGCAGCCAGTTTGTTGTTGAGGCGAATAGGGTAGTTGAGCGGATCCTGCCGGCTCTGGTTTTTAGTTTGATAAAGGGTCTCCTCGATGGTTTTCATCTTGTCAAGGAGTGCCTTGCTGGCCTCTTCGAGTTGATCGCTGCCGGCCATTTCCTTGGTCCGCTCTGTAACACCATTTACCTGCTCTCGCACGCTCCGGATGCGTTTGATTGCTCGGTGTGTTTCAGACAATACGTCGTTGGATTCAGCGATGTAATCATGCCGCGCTTGCAGGTCAGCAACACTCGATGAGAGCCGAGGATCTATCAAGATTTCAAAAGGAACGGTCATGGAATCTTGCCCGGCAACCAATCGAGCGGCATATGGACCTGGCACAGCAAGCGGTCCACTTAGATTGCCGGCCCACATGATCAAGCCGTCGAACCCTTCTGCATCCGGATAGCTTAGGTCCCACGCAAATTGATTCATACCTGCTTCGGTTGACACGTTTGATCCCTTTTCTTTGCTGGAGTAGCTTTGGATAATCGAGCCGTCGTCTTCCAATATGCGGATAATGACATCGACACTATCCGCCGGCTGTTCAGCGAAGTAATACCGAAGCTGAACCCCGTTCGCCGGGTTCTTGCCGGCATTCTTAGGTTGGGACGCAGTGGTGCCGCCTCGCATGCGGTACGTTGGACGCGGACCATACAACCACATATCGCTGGACGCAACTTCTTCGCTTAACTGATGCAACGGAGAGAGGTCGTCGATAAGCCAAAACGATCGCCCTTGTGTCGCTACAATCAGGTCTTTGTTCTTCATCGTCATGTCTGTGATTGGGACAACCGGCAGGTTTAACTGGAAGGAGGTCCAGTTGTCGCCATCGTCGAAGGAGACGTACATGCCTGATTCAGTACCAGCGTACAACAACCCTTCTCGATCAGGGTCAGCACGGATCGCGCGTGTGAAATGTTCATCATCGATCCCATTGACGATTTTGGTCCAGGTCGCACCATAGTCTTTTGTGCGGTACAGATAAGGTGCAAAATCACCGTGCTTGTACATGGTAGCTGCAACGTACAGGCCGCCTGGATTAAAGGGGTCTACTTCAATGCCGTTGATTAATATCCACTCGGGCATAATCCGGGAGTCGGGCGTTACGTTTTGCCAGTTCTGCCCATTGTCTCGGGTAATATGAATAAGTCCATCGTCCGACCCTGCCCAGAGAACGCCCTGCTCATGCTGGGATTCTGCTGCAGCAAAGATGGTCGCATAGTATTCGACGCCCGTATTGTCCTTAGTAATTGGTCCTCCTGAAGGCCCTAGCGTCGTTGGGTCAGCTCGAGTTAAGTCTGGGCTGATGGGAATCCAGGTTTGCCCTTCGTTGGTCGATTTAAAGAGTATGTGGCCAGCTGTGTACAGCACATTGGCGTCATGGGGCGAGAAGAAGATGGGGAAATTCCACTGGAATCGGTATCGCATCCCTTCAGCGCCAGAACCCATGGGGTTGTCTGGCCAGACATTGATGGTTCGTGATTCATTCGTGGAGTGATCATATCGTTGTAAAAAACCACCGTAGGATCCGCCATACACAATGTCAGGGTTGTCGGGATGAGGAGCAATGTGTCCGCTTTCGCCACCGGCTGTAGGCTCCCAGTGCCGTTCTCCAATCGTAGAGCTATTTGACCGGTGTAGGATGCGTACCGTCGAGTTATCCTGTTGCGCTCCATAAACACGATAGGGGAAGTGATTGTCGGTCGTTATTCTGTAAAACTGAGCCGTTGGTTGATTGTGATACGTGGACCAATCCATGCCTCCGCTAAAGGAAACCTGGGCGCCGCCGTCGTCTCCAATCACCATGCGTTGAGGATCTTCGGGTGAGATCCATAAATCGTGATGGTCGCCATGCGGTGTGCTGATGCTCTCATACGTTTTGCCGCCATCTTTCGATTTCCAAAAACGAACGTTGAGCACATAGACGACGTCTTCGTCGTGCGTGTCGGCATAGATCCGGGTATAGTACCAGGCTCGTTGCCTCAAGCTGCGTTCTTGATTGATTCGCGCCCACGTCTCCCCGCCATCTTCCGAGCGAAATACGCCCCCGTCTTCAGACTCAATAATCGCCCACACGCGTTCAGGATTTACGGGCGAAACGGTAACACCAATGATCCCAACTATCCCTTGGGGAAGTCCTTCATTTCTGGTGATCTCTGTCCAGGAGTCGCCACCATCGGTTGACTTCCAAAGTGCCGAACCTTCTCCACCGCTTGATAGATTGGACGGAGTTCTTCGGATTTTCCAGGTGCTTGCATATAAGATGCGTGGATTGGTTGGGTCCATAATCAGGTCCACGGCTCCGGCTCCGGCATTCGCAAATAAAATCTTCTCCCAGGTTTCTCCACCGTTCGTACTTCGATATACGCCACGCTCTTCGGTATCTCTGTACAGATTACCCATTACAGCCGCATAAACGACATCAGGGTTTTTGGGATGAATGCGAATGCGGGGGATGTGGTAAGACGATTCCAGGCCAATCGCATTCCACGTTTTTCCGGCATCTGTTGATTTCCACATGCCATACCCATGCGACACATTGCCTCGCACTGTTTTCTCCCCGCCCCCTACATAAATTACGTTAGGATCCCATTCACTTACAGCAACAGCGCCAATAGACCCACCGAAATAGCCGTCAGAAATGTTGTGCCAGGATTGACCGCCATCCTGCGTTCTCCAAACGCCTCCCCCTGTCGACCCAAAATAGTACAGCAACGGTTTGTCAGGCACTCCTGTTACTGCCGCAGACCGCCCCCCGCGATAGGGGCCAATGCTCCTGTATTCGAGGGCACTGTAGAGGGCTTCATCATAAGCAGCCCGCTGACCTGTAGCCGTCGTGGGGATAAGGAAGGAAGCTAAGAGTAGGAAAAGGAATGTTCTAATGATATACATGGGGATACCGGTATTTGCCATAGGGGTGGTACTATAGGGGGGCCAAGTGTGGGTATGGAAGAACCTTCAAACCCTGTCATTCCGAGCTTGTCGAGGAATCTATGCCTTATCACAGCACATGTAATAGACTGGTGCATAGATCTCTCGGCAAGCTCGAGATGACAAGTTTATCGGTGCCTTAATCTAGCTTAAATTGTTCTTTCTTGCCAAACAGGCTTATATCTGCCTCTTCTACGGCGTCTTCAAAAGCTGCCCATTCGGTGGAGAAAAATGCATTGACTTCTTCCAGAACCTGGTTTAGTTGGTCAGTGGACTGCTCCATCGCGATGCGTGCGCTTTCGTCAGGTGCATTGAAGCCAGACACAATGTAGCTTCGTGCTGTAAACAACATCGACATCACCGAAGCAGGATCTCTCAAGATACCCTGGACCTGTTTGCCTGCAAAGTGCTCGCCTAGCTCGGTCAAATTCTTCTTGATGTCCTTCGCCATGGTTCGAAGAGCGTCTACCTGCTCCCCCTCGTGGCCGTTCATGCGGCTGCTGACGAGGTCCAGTGTTTCGAAAGCATCTTGCATTTGCCGTACTGCTTTGGATGCAACGTCGGCGTTTGATTCCCAGCGTTCGTACATCGTATTTCGGGCAACCAGGTTGCTTTCGTTTACTTCGATTCGTGGATCCATAAGCACCCGGATGGTCGTTTCTGCACTCGCATCATTAAAGGTGATTCGAGCCGTGTACGTCCCAGGGAGCACTCGGGCACCGGATGGCTCTGCGTCGTTCTGGCTCTCGCTTTTTTCAAAGGGATTGGTGGAGAACTCAATGCCTTTTCGTGTCAGGGTCCAATTTGTCCGATTCAATCCGGCTTTTGCTGATCCCTTTAAGGTTCTGATCACGGCCCCATCGTCGAGTATTTCGATCGTCACTTCGTCTTTTTTACCTGCCGAACTGTCGGCTTCCTCACCGGGGTTTATCCAATAGGAAAGCATCGCGCCTCGCGATGTATTATCACCCGCATACATGCCATCTGCCATAAAGCGCGTGCCTGTTGCCTGGCGCCAGTTAGAGAGGTACGCATCAGGGGCCTCAAACGAAGTCAGTGGATTATCCATAATGGCGGCACTGTTCTGCGCGAGCGCTCGCAGCGGGCGAATATCGTCGATGACATACATTGATCGTCCGAAGGTGCCTACTACCAGGTCGTGATCCCTCGGGTGGATCGCCATGTCCATCATGGACGTAGTTGGAAGGCCGTGTTTGAACGGATTCCAGGATGCGCCACCATCAAAACTCACGTAAACGTGAAACTCCGTGCCTACAAACAAGAGGTTTGGCTCTACCGGGTCTTGGGCAAACGAAAGGGCATATCCCCAAACGTCATTGCTATCGGTAAGGCGCTCCCAGTTTCTACCGGAATTGGTAGTCCGATAGACGTAAGGCTCCCAGTTATTACGGCGATGGTCGTCGAATACCACTACGGCTTCACCTGCATCATACGCCGACGCATGTACCTGGGCTACCCATGATCCTTCTGCAAGATCAGGAAAACGGTCCGCTAGATTGTCCCAGGATTGGCCGCCATTGCGCGTGACGTGCACCTGCCCATCGTCAGAGCCGGCCCATAGGACCTGGTTGTCAATCGGGCTTGCAGAGATTGCTGTAAGGGTGGTGTAATTTTCGGCCTGCGTGACGTCATAGGTTAACCCGCCGCTTTCTAATTGCCGTTGTTTTTCTGGATCGTTGGTTGTTAGATCGGGTGAGATAATGGTCCAGGTATTCCCGCGATCCGTACTCTTATGTACAAACTGGCTGCCGTAGTAGATGGTGTTTCCATCAAACGGATCCTGGGCGATGGCTGCGTCCCAATTGAAGCGGAGCTTGACTCCCTCGGGATGGATGGGTTTGATATTCTTTTGATACCCTGTCACCAATTCGAACCGCCGAAGATTGCCGCCTTGCGACATCGCGTATCCCGTATTCAAATCTTCTGGGTGGATCATGACATCAAAACCGTCTCCGAAAGCCACCTCTTCCCAGTACGAATTCCGAATGCCTCCGGCTCGCCATACCTCGTTTGGGCCGCACCACGAGCCGTTATCTTGCATCCCGCCGCATATCCGATAAGGGATGCTGTTGTCTACGCGGACATGATAGAACTGGCCTATGGGTAGATTCTCTGGGAATCGCCAGGTGGCGCCTCTGTCTCTGGAGATAGCAAGCCCTCCATCGTTGCCACTGTAAATCAAGTGAGGATTGTTCGGGTCGATCCACCACGCATGATGATCCGGGTGAACGTCGTTCATGATACGTTTGAAGTTACGTCCGCCGTCATCGCTGACCTGTACAATCGAGGCTACGTGATACACTCTGTTTTCATTGACAGGGTCCACAAATACGTCATTGTAGTAGAATGGTCGGTTGCTGACCTGGTCCTTATTGTTCACCATGCTGAAGGTAAATCCGCCATCTTCAGACCGGTACAGCGCATTTTTCTTGGCTTCTACCAGGGCGTATACAATCTTCGGATTGCTAGGCGCAATACCTAGGCCCAGGCGCCCGAGGTCTCCGTCAGGAAGGCCGTCTTTGCTTGTTCGTTCTGTCCAGGTTGCGCCACCGTCAAAGGTGACATGCAGCCCTGAACTGCTGCCGCCTGAGGTAAAGAACCAGGGGAGCCTCCGAAACTCCCACATTGCCGCCATGAGTTTTTCGGGATTTGCCGGATCCATGATAAGATCCCCGATGCCCGTGTTTTCGTCGATGTACAGGATTTGGGACCACGTTTGTCCGCCATCAGTGGACTTATAGACGCCGCGTGTGGAGCTTTCCGCCCAGGCTGATCCTTGAACGCCGGCATAAACAACATCAGGGTTTTCTGGGTGGACGATGACCCGGTGGATAGTGCGGGAATCTTCAAGACCAATGTGCGTCCAGGTATGCCCGCCATCGATGGTCTTATACATTCCATTGCCGGCATTGTGGCTGTTTCTGGGGTTTCCCTCGCCGGTGCCTACATAGATGATGTCGGGATTCTTTTGGTAAATAGAGATGTCTCCGATGGAGTGAACCTGTTGGGTATCAAACAGCGGTTCAAAGTTGATGCCTCCATTATCCGATTTCCAAAGCCCGCCCGAGGCGGTACCGATGTACAGGAGATCAGGGTTGTCGATGACGGCGTCAATGGCTGTTACTCTCCCACTCATGCCCGCCGGCCCAACGCTTCGGGCTTTCATGGCTTCCAAATGAGCCATGTCAATCTGGGCGAATGTAGGAGATGCGAGTCCTGCAAAAAAGAAGAGCAGGACAAATTTGGTGAGATGGGGGATTTTCATATGGGTATGTGTTACGTCTTAACCGAGAGTTAAGAGGAAGGTAATCATTCCCACCGAATTGCGTAAGGGGGATCCAACAAATCTAGGATTTTTGGATCTGTTTCTGGTTTATCGCTTCGCGATGAGTTAGATGGGCATACCCATCTGCGTTTCGTGTTTCTGGTTTCTTGCAGGTGAGAGTAGAAGCTAACCTGCAAGAAACGAGGCACCAGAAACATAAATTAAGTGGTTACGATGCAGTCATCCTGCCCCGCTTTGCCCATTTCGTAATGGTCAGCGGCTTCGTCATTGAACCATACTTCGTCAGCGGTTCGGTAGCGAAACGCATAGCGTTCGCCGGCTGGTAGGGTGACGGATGCGCTATAGGTATTATTGCTGCGCTTCTTCAGAACGAGGGCTGATGGGTCCCAGTCGTTGAAGTCGCCGACGACGGATACTTTGCCTGCGTGCTGGTGGTCACCGGAGATGACAAAAGTGACTTTGGTCTCACCGGTTTTTTTTACTTTTTGTTTGCGAATCATGGGAGTCGTGGTGTGTGTTAATCGTACAGGTAAGGGTCAGACTATGGGTCTTTTGGTACTGGTAAACTGCTAACTTTGATAAGCGTTTCGAGATAAAACACTGGTAGCGCTTCTTTGATTTAAACTTAAATATTGGTCCTATGATTATGCAGTTCAACATGGTCATATCCCAGAAGCGGTAAAGCGCTCATCCATTCGGCGTGGTGATATCCCGGAAACCGAAAGGCGTCCAGCCATTCAGCCTGGTCCTAGCCCGAAAGTCGTGAAGGGTCCCGGCCATTCAGCATCGTCTTTTCCTGAACGTAGAAAAGAGGCCAGCCCTTCGACAAGGTTCTATTCCGAAAGCCGAACAGGGTCCGGCCGTTGAGCCTTATCGTTTTCCGGTATTAGGAAAATGCCTCGGCCATTTGACAAGGTTTTGTGCCGAGAGCCGAATGGGGTCCAGCCGTTCAGCCTTGTCGTCTCCCCATATTGGGAAAGCGCCCCAGACGGTCCCGATCGTCCTTATAGCAATTCCTTCCCACCGGACTGCTGAAGCAGCTTCGCAACCAGCGCCGTCCATCCCGTTTGGTGGCTGGCGCCGATGCCGGCTCCATTGTCTCCGTGGAAGTATTCGTAGAAGAGGATATGGTCTTTGAAGTGTTCGTCTTCCTGGAAAAGATCCGTGTCGCCGTTGAAGGCGCGGCGCTTGGTGTTGGGGTCGCGGAGGAAGATGTGAATCAAGCGCTGCGACAGGGCCGAAGACACTTCGGAAAGATTCGCCATGCGTCCCGATCCGGATGGCATCTCCACCCTAAAATCATCTTCGAAGAAGAAGTGGAATTTCTGCAGGGACTCGATCATCAGGTAATTGAGAGGAAACCAGATCGGGCCTCTCCAATTCGAATTGCCGCCGAATAAATGGGTGGTCGATTCTGCCGGCTCGTACTTAACCGTATGCACGTGCCCCTCGATCTGAATAGCGAACGGGTTGGCGTCGTGTTCTTTGGATAAGGCCCGTAGCCCGTAATCAGAAAGAAACTGGTTTGAATCGAGCATCCTTGCAAGCATACGCTGCAACTGGCCTTCATTCACGAGCGAGAGCAACATGCGGTCGTTGTTTTTCTCGGTCTTGGTTAAGGTCAGATGCTCCATCAAATGGGAGCGGTGATCCAGGAACCACTGCATCCTTCGGCGGAAGCGGGGCAGTTTGGCCAGCGTCTCCGCTTCGATCGTTTCTACAGCAAAGAGAGGAATCAAGCCAACGAAGGACCGAATCTTTAGAGGAATCTTCTGCCCGTGAGGTGTGCAAATCGCATCGTAAAAGAAGCCGTCTTCTTCATTCCACAAGCCTCCAGCAGACTGGTCCGTATTGATCGCGTTGGCGATGTAGACAAAATGTTCGAAGAACTTGGTGGCCACATCCTCGTAGGCCGGCTTCGTTTTGGCCAGTTCGAGAGCGATAGTCAACATGTTCAGGCAGTACATGCCCATCCAGGCCGTACCATCTGCTTGCTCCAAATACCCGCCTGTAGGTAAGGGTGCGCTACGATCAAAGACCCCGATATTGTCCAGCCCGAGGAAGCCGCCTTCAAATACATTGCTGCCGTTTTGGTCCTTTCGATTAACCCACCAGGTAAAGTTCAGGAGTAGCTTGTGGAAGATTTTCTCGAGGAAGACGGTGTCTGCTTTTCCGGTGATCCGCTCCGTGATTTTATAGACACGCCAGGAAGCCCACGCGTGAACAGGCGGATTTACGTCGCCCAATGCCCATTCGTACGCAGGTATCTGGCCATTGGGGTGCATATACCACTCTCTCGTCATCAGAATCAGCTGTCGCTTGGCCCATTCGGGATCGATAAGGGCGACAGGGATCATGTGGAAGGCTAGATCCCAGGCGGCATACCAGGGATACTCCCATTTGTCGGGCATGGAGATGACATCCAGGTTGTATAGATGCTTCCAGGTATGATTCCGCCCGAATATTCTAGACTCAGGAGGTTCAGGGCCCAGTACGTCGCCATGAATCCACTTCTCAACACTGTAGTGGTAAAACTGCTTGGACCACATCAAGCCGGCAAACGCCTGGCGTTGCACCGAGCGCTCGTCTTCGTTGCACACGTTCCCTTCAGCCGTCGCATAAAAGGCGTCTGCTTCTGCTATCCGTTCTTCGAATAACTGCTCAATAGACTGAAACGGGTCTTCTTGTGCGTTGGAGCTATATCGAAAATAGACCGTGCGCGATTCGCCGGGAGGAATGTCAAATCGGATATGGCCGGCTGCTTTAGTGCCCTTTTGCTCCGGGTTCGTAAGCTGCGTCTGTCCGCGGACAATGGCATTGTGAAAGGCATCTTTGACGTAAGGGGCCGGATTTCCCGTTTTAAAAAGTCGCTCGTAGTTGGTGTCGTTTTCTGTGTAAAGGACGTCAAGCTTATCTGCTCCAGGAGCGTAGGCATACCACCAGCGTTGACCCAGGTGCTTATGGACTGTTTTTACACAGGCGTAGCGGTCGTGGTCTTCATGGTGCAGGTTAGGGCGGTCCGAACTATGCCCCCAGGACCATGTATTCCTAAACCAAATGTGAGGCAGGATATGAAGCGGGGCAGCTACTGAGTTGCGGTTGACCGCTGTGATCCGGCAAGCGATGTCTTCTTGATCAATCTTAGCGTATTCAATGTAAATATCGAAATAGCGGTTTGATTTGAACACATCATACAGCGCGTCAATAAGCTCGTATTCTGTTTGATTCTTGGTCCGTTTCTGGTTTTGTTCAATCAGTTCGCCATACGGGAAGGCCACTTGCGGGTACTTGTACAGCATTTTTGCGTACGAGTGCGTCGGTGTAGAGTCCAGGTAGTAATAGTACTCCTTGACGTCTTCGGCGTGGTTTCCTTCGTTGCCTGAAAGGCCGAATAAGCGTTCTTTCAGGATCAAATCATTCTCATTCCAAAAGGCTAAAGCTAAGCAGACGTTCTGAAATCGGTTGCAAAAGCCCGCAATTCCATCTTCATTCCAACGGTAGGCCCTGCTTCGGGCATGGTCATGGGGTAGATATTCCCATGCATTGCCATGTGCGCTATAATCCTCTCTAACGGTTCCCCATGCCCTTTCACTCACGTAGGGGCCCCAATTTTTCCAATCCGCCTTTCTGGCTTCAGAATCTTCTAACCGGGTGTGCTCAACTGTTTTCTTTTTCATTTCCCACCTGCTGCTCTTCTGGTATGGATGTGTCTGATCGATGTATCAGATGTGCAATACGTTTGGCTTCAATGCCGATTTCGCGGATAAAACCGTAAGGTGCATTATGAAATCCGCAAAAGTATAAACCGGGAAGGGCCGTCTTTCGTCCGCTTGATGTGATGTTGCCCGTTTCATCTGCAACCAGGTTTACGTCCCGAAAGAAAGAGCCCACATTGTGTTTGAAGCCCGTTGCTAGAACAATGGCATCAAAAGGTTTATGATCACCGCTTTTAAAGAACACATCGTTTTCCTTGATACGATCTATTTCATTGAAGACGGTAATGTGCCCGTCCTTAATTAGTTTCATTGTTCCTATATCTAAGAGAGGAACGCGGCTATCTTCTTTGATCTGAGTCAGGGGTCCCTTGGGTGCAGATTGAAGCCCGTAATCAGAAAGGTTGCCGACGGACATCTGAACCAGTGGGGCAGATAGAGAGTCGGCAACGGTTGTAGGCAAACCCCTCATCATAACCGAAAGCCTGTGCGAAGAAACCCCCAATACATCCCTTGGGATGACATTTACGGGCCCTCGAATCGACATGCTAACATGGGCTCCGTGTTCGTGAAGGTCCACGGCAATTTCACCGCCTGAGTTTCCACAGCCAACCACCAGGACATTTTGCCCGCTAAACGGTTCACCGTTCTTATAAGCAGAGCTGTGAAGTATTTGTCCAGAGAAGGAGGTCTTGCCTTTTAGAGAAGGGATCACAGGCTTTTGGCTGTAGCCTGTTGCGATAATCAGATTTCGGGAGATGTAATCACTGCGTTTTGCCCGCGAGGACCATACACTACCGAGCCGCATAATGGAGCGGACCTTTTCATCGAACCGAGGCTCAATCCTGAATTTATTGGCATAGATCTCAAGGTAGTCGGCGAATTGCAGCCTTGAGGGATAGGGCGGGTAATTCCTCGGAAAAGAGAGATAGGGAAGAGACGAATGATTTTTATGCGTGTGAAGATGCAGGCGTTCATATCGTTTCAACCAGGCGCTTCCGATGTCTCTGTTTTGCTCAAGAACAACCAATGGCACGCGATGACGGCGTAAACACGCGGCAATGGCCAATCCAGCAGCTCCAGCTCCTACAATTACGGTATTGGTTCGAATGGTTGTTCTTGAATAGCGCGCCATTTACATCACGTATTATTTAATAAACTCAGATTTAAGATCGCTCCACGACGGCTCGTTGCCCACTTCGCGGTCTGTCCATTCCGTAAGATTCCACAATCCGTCTTCGCCCTGTGTCATCACCCAAATAAACCTGCCCTGGACGGTAGTCGGGACATCTGGCCGATTGTGATTGATCGTCAACAGGTAGGAAGCATCGATCTCAAAGCGATCTTCAGTAATGATTGAAATCGATTGGTTTGTTAGAACCAATTCGTGGCCGGTGGCAAACTGGGCTGCAGCAGCAATGGTGGTGAAGTACTGATTTTCTTCTGTTTGACTCCAGGCACCCCAAATGTTTTCATCCCTCGCTCTTGCTTGTTCTGTAGGTGAAAACATGATGGAGGTATTAAGCGAGCGGGTATAGTTTGGGGGATTCAACTCAGCAATGGAGAATTGAATATTTTCGACGACCTGTTCGGGCGTATCCGGTTGCAAAAAGGTGCCGGCTTCGTCGACAGGATCCTCCGGGGTGCGTGGGGAAAATAGATCGCAACCAGAAGAAACCACAAAAAGTGTGAATGCCAGGATAATATTCCTTAATAAATCAGTGTTCACCGCACAAAGGTATGATCAGCTATCCAATTTCGCAAAGGGTTAAGTACGATCAAATGAATCTCATTTGATCGGTTTCTTGTTTCTTGTTTCTCGTTTCTGGTTGAAAAGTAGGTTTTTACCTGTGGAAACAACCAGAAACCAGAAACCACACACAAACCATCAGTTTTTGTGTGTGCATTTAGTGAGTAGATTCTAAGCAACTAATCGTTTCTTGTTCTATTTTACTTCGAGACAATAGTCCAGACTACAAAAACTATGAAAATAGGAATTATAGGTACAGGTAACGTTGGGATGGTGCTGGGGCTTCGTTGGGCTGATTCAGGGAATGAAGTTGTGTTTGGTTCTCGTAGAGCAGATAGCGATGACTGGCAGGCTATTAAGGAAAGGCACGGCATTGATATCGCTTCACCAGCCGCTGCAGCTGAATTTGGCGACGTCGTGGTACTTGCGGTGCCCTGGAGCGTAACTGAAAAGGTGATTGAGGGGCTTGGAGATCTTTCCGGTAAGATTGTTTTGGATTGCACCAATCCACTGGGCCCAAACTTCACCATGGATTTAACCGGTACCTCCGGCGGTGAACAAATCGCAGCATGGGCGAAGGGTGCAAAGGTCGTGAAGGCGTTAAATACAACAGGGTCCAAGAACATGGGTGATCCTGTGTACGGTGAACAACCCCTTGCCATGCTGGTCTGTGGCGACGATGTAGAAGCAAAAGCCAACGTGATGCTGCTTACTGCAGAACTAGGCTTCGATCCGGTTGACGCGGGACCACTAAGTAAATCAAAATACCTCGAAGCCATGGCCTACGTCTGGATCTCACAAGCCTACCAGGAAGAGTGGGGAGCGGATTTTGGGTTTGCGGTCTTAAGGCGCTAGCTATCAAGCGGGGCTTGATAGCTGTTTCTGGTTTCTGGTTTCTCGTTGGTAGTGAGTTTTGCTTCGGCGCTGTTGGTGAATTGGTTTTCTGTGTCTTTCCCAACTTGATTGGAAACGAGCGAAGCGACTAACGAAGTAAGTCCATACAAGGCTTCATTTTTCTCAATCCTTGCATGGATCCCGGATCGGTGTCCGGGAGGACAGGCTTTTTAGGTGCCATTTAACCAGTTTAGTCCCATTTAACCAGAAACGAGAAACCAGAAACAAGAAACAGTGAGTTCACCCGAACTCACTTAATACTTCTTCCTCATCCCGCGCATCTGGAAACCATGAGAGTAGCTTGCGGGCTACTTCGTCCAGGAGGACGTCGGGGCAGGAGGCGCCGGCGGTGAGGACGACGTCGACACTATCTTTTTGGGGCCACCAGTTTTCGGTGCTTCGGACGGCTTTGGTGTGTAGGTCGAAGTGTTCGATGTGGGTAAGGCTGTGAATGGAGGATTTGTTGTTGATGAAATACGTCGGCATGTGCTCTTCGCATAACTCAACCAGGTGGCTGGTGTTCGACGAGTTATATCCACCGATGACAAGTGCAACGTCTGCACCCGATTCCACGAGGGCTTTGGCTGACGTCTGGTTTTCATTGGTGGCATAACAGAGGGTGTCGTTGGTATTGGCAAAGTGATCACTCAGGTTATCGTTCCCATAGCGCGTGATGACCGCCTGGCGGAGATGCTCTGCGATGGCTGCCGTTTCAGAGGCGAGCATGGTCGTCTGGTTGACGACGCCGATGCGCTGCAAGTCTCTTTCCGGGGAGAATCCTTCGGAGTAGCGCTCTTTAAATCGCTCGTAAAAGAATTCCGTAGAGGCTTCGCCACGAATCACTTTAGCAAGGTCTTCCGCTTCTTCCATGTTTAGGACCACGACAACAGGAGCATCCTGCTGTGCATGAGAAAACGTAGCTCTCGTCTCCTCATGATACCGTTTGCCATGGACGACGATCGAATAGTCCTTCTTACCCAATTGGACGCTGCGTTTCCAGACTTTCTCGACGAAGGGACAGGTGGTGTCGTAAGAAAGGGTGTCGATGTTTCGTTCCTTCAGCTCGGCTGCAATTTCTACAGAGGTACCGAAGGCCGGGGTAATAACTACATCCTGGGGCGTTAATTCGTCAAACGAAATAAGTTGTTCGCCTTTGGTTGTGCGCAAGTAGCGGATGCCTCGCTCCTGGAGATCGTTGTTTACATCCGGATTATGGATCATCTCTGAGAGCAGAAATATCCGTTTGCCCGGGTTTTCGTCCAGCGCTTTATATGCAATCTCCACAGCCTGCTCTACGCCATAACAAAACCCAAAGTGGCGGGCCAGTTTAAATCGAATCGGACCAAAGTCTAACACGGTTGGGGCAAAGTCCTTCTTCCGAGGATCCCGAATTTTCCTCGCTTCCTTAATGGTGGATATCAGTGGACTTTTATAAAAGACGGGTACGTCGAAGCTGCGCATGGCGGGCAGGGTTGGTGATCTTGTTCGGACTGGCTTACGCTTCTGAGAGAGAGGGGTTCTGGGTGCAAAGTGCAATGTGCAAAGTGCAATGTGCAATGTGCAAAGTGCAATGTGAATGTGCAAAGTGCACCCAGAACTCAGCTTATCTCATCCCCGCGTTTACGCCCTCCATCGACTCATCCATCGGGGGGATGGCGGTGATTCGTTCTTCGGGCCAGATTTCGTTCAGGGAGTCGCCGTCGTAGAGGCGGCCGTTTTTCATGACATATCGAATCGTATTGGTGTTGCGGAGGTTTTCGAGAGGGTTGCCGGTGAGGATGACGAGGTCAGCCAGTTTGCCGGCTTCAACGGATCCGAGCTCTTTCTCCAGTCCGATGGATTCCGCTCCCATGATGGTTGCGGTGCGCAAGGCGTCGTGTTCGGACATGCCTCCCGAGCCAACGGCCCATAGCTCCCAGTGGTATCCCAGGCCTTGCAACTGGCCGTGGCTTCCGACGCCTACGCGTCCGCCTGCTTTAAGGATGGCATTGGCGCCTACGGCGTGGTCCGAGAACACGTGTTCTTCATCGCGGAACCAGCCGGCGGAGCGGCGTCGGGTTTTTACGTCGATGTCTGAGTGCGGTGTGAACCGGCGCAGCTTGGGATCATCATGCGGGTTCTCGCGGGAGTAGAAATAGTTCTCTGCGAAAGGGCCTCCATAGGAGACCAGCAAGGTAGGCGTGTACGCCATCTTGGATTGTGCCGTGGCCTCGATGACGTCTTTGTAGATGGGGTACACCGGGAACGAGTGCTCCTGGCCCGGATATCCATCGATCAACATGGTCAGGTTGTATTTGAACTTCAACCCGCCTTCTGTGGTGGGCATCAGGCCTTGTTCTTTTGCAGCCATGATGAGCCACTGGCGTTGCTGGCGGTTGCCCGACATATACATCTTGATCGTTTTTGTGTCATAATATTCGCTATAGCGTTTCATGACATCGCTGGCGTGTTCGGCATCGCGAATAGGGTCCGTCACATAGTCGCCGAAGATACCGGGGCCTGTAGAGTAGATGCGAGGCCCCACCATGGCGCCTGTATCTACAAGGTCGCCGTATGTGATCACGTCAGTGGATCCTGTTTGTGGATCTCTGGTTGTGGTCACCCCATAAGCGAGGTTGGCCAGGTACGCCCAGCTTTG
>JAHQVL010000340.1 GCA_019634345.1 Rhodothermaceae bacterium | reverse complement strand
CATCAACTACTCGCCAACTCAAATCACCGTTGATGTAGAAGGAGGGACCGGGGCATTCCAGAATGGGATGCGTGTTTTTGATGTGGCGGGGACGTTCGAGCCGGGCAGTGCAGGGTTCTATACGTACTCACAAGAAGGTGTCCTTTTTGCAGTGGAAGATATCATTGCCGTGTCTGTAGAAGAACCAGAAAATAGTATTCCTGTTGGGGCTACTCTTGATCAGAATTACCCCAATCCCTTCCACAAAACAACAACGTTTACCTATACGCTGTCGAATCCTTCGGATGTCAGGCTCAGGGTATTCAATACGCTAGGGCAGCACGTAGCTACCCTAGTAGAGGGAAGATATTCCCCTGGGAGTTACTCCACCACGTGGGATGGCTCCGGACTACCAGGCGGACTTTATATGGCGATTTTTGAGACTGGCGATTCATCCATTGCGAAAAAAATTGTGATGTTAAAATAATATTCGTCATGAATCGTCGAACATTTGTTGAGGGGCAAAATTTAATGGGATCTTTTGCCCTCGTATGATAACGACTGTTCGACGCGTGCCATGATCCATATCCTTGCGGAAAATCCAATCCTGCTTCTGTTTGTTGTAGCTTCTGTTGGATACCTTATTGGTAACATCCGTATTCGTGGCGGCTCTATGGGGGTATCTGCCGTGCTGTTCACGGGTTTGTTTATCGGTGCCTTAGACCCGTCCCTGCACATTCCAGAAATCATCCTTCTTCTTGGGCTATCCATTTTTGTCTACTCCATAGGATTGAGTTCGGGGCCGGCCTTTTTTAACGCCTTTCACAGCAGCCGAATTAAAGAATTTGGACTGATCATTTGTATGCTGCTCTTTTCGGGTATGATGGCTGCCCTCTTGTGGTATGTCTTCGATTTCTCAGCGGCTGCTATTGCGGGCATCTATTCGGGGAGTACAACGAATACAGCTGCACTTGCAGGGGTTATTGATCTGATCGGCAACAGAAGGCAATCTGCGGATTCCGTGACGTTGATTGAGCAAGCGGTGGTAGGATACTCGTATTCTTATCCGATGGGTGTGGGAGGCAGTATCATAGCCATTCTTTTCCTCGAAAAAGTACTCAAGATTGATTACTCGAAAGAAAAGGAACAGTTACGCAAAAAATATCCGGTTGCCGAAGAGCTTACCAGTACTACGATAGAGGTTACCGAGCAGGATGTATGTGGGATACAGCTGCGAGATCTTTTTCAAAAATACGATTGGAATGTGGTGTTTGGCAGGGTCTACCGTAATGGGAAAATATCGCTTTCTTCCTGGAATACCCATTTTCAAATTGGGGATTTGATTATGGTAGTAGGAAGCACATTGGATGTTCAGAGTGTTGTGAAAACGCTTGGGAAAGAAGTTGAGTCCCACATCGCGTACGATCGAAAGTTGTTTGATGTCAGGAGTATCTTTGTGTCCAATCCGGATATTGCCGGGCGTACCCTGGCTACATTAAACCTGGATGAGAAATACAACGCTATAGTAACCCGAATTCGGAGAGGGGATGTGGATATGCTGGCTCAAGGCGACACAACGCTTGAATTAGGAGACCGTATCCGGTTTATCGCCAGAAGAGAGGACTTAAAGGCATTGTCGGCGTTTTTTGGAGATTCGTATTATCACTCAAGCAAGATCAATCTGTTTACCTTTGGTATAGGCATAGGGCTAGGGCTGCTCCTGGGTACGATTGATTTTTCTATTGGTCCTGATATCCAGTTCAAGCTTGGGTATGCCGGCGGTCCCCTGGTTATGGGACTGATCTTAGGTGCATTGCGACGAACGGGGCCTTTTAGTTGGACACTCCCCTACAGCGCAAATATAACCTTGCAACAAATCGGGCTCATATTTTTGCTCGCCGCCATCGGCGTTAGATCAGGGAATGCATTTGTCCAAAGTTTGTCTATGGATGGATTGACGTTTTTCATCGCCGGATCCACAATAAGCCTGTTGACAGCATTTATCTTTCTGACGATTGGATATAAATTGCTACGCATCCCATTCTCGTTACTTATGGGGATGGTCGCCAATCAACCGGCTATTTTAGATTTTGCCGTGAACCGGGCCAAGAGCCGCATTCCTGAGTTTGGGTTTACCCTGATGTTTCCCATCGCCATCATCGCTAAAATATTGATGGCCCAGGTGCTTTATCTCCTCTTGATTTAAGCCACACCAGTACGAAAGCGCCTACAGACTATTGAGATTTTGATGCACTTTTTACTATGATGCAGTACTCTCTTCTGCTACACAAATTACGAATAGCCACACATGACAACTACACCTGAACATGATGAACGCATCGCTAAGATGAAATTTGCTTCTGTATATCCCCATTATGTTACAAGGATTGAGAAGAAGGGGAGAACGGTTGAGGAGTTGCACCAGGTAATTACATGGCTTACGGGATTCGACGAAAGTCAAATTCAGGCGCGAATCGAAAATAAATCGACGTTTCAGCAATTCTTTGCTGAAGCAACGCTTAATCCAAATGCAAGCATGATAAAAGGGGTGATTTGTGGGTATCGAATAGAAGACATAGAAACGCCTCTTACCAAACAGGCTCGATACCTGGACAAATTGGTGGATGAACTCGCAAGGGGGCGCAAGATGGAGAAAATCTTGCGGACGCCCAAGTAGGGAAACTGTATCTGAGCATGTATCAGCTCTCTTCCTTTGCGAAGCCTACGGTATTTCGATAAACACTAGGAGAAATACCTGTGTGTTTTTTGAAAAACCTACTGAAGTAGTATTCATCGTTATATCCCATCAAAAACGATATTTCTTTCACTGTCTTTGATGTGAGGTATAATTCTCTTTTTGCTTCTACTATAATTCGCTCGGCTAACAAATTTGTTAAGGTTTTCCCGAAATGCTTTTTAACCAGCTTGCTTAATGCACTCGTTGAAATGTTGAGCAACCTGGCGTAATCTCCGGTAGAGTGTTTTTGCCTGTAATGCTTTTCAATATAGTTGACCAATTCCGTAATAATACGCGGGCTCTTGTTTGTGGTGATATGGAGTTCTTCAGATTGTCTCTTTTTTATTCGGACAACAGAGACGAGGAAAATCTTTAGATAGGAGACAAGCTGCTGGTGTTGCCCAATACGATCTTCTTGCAGCTCTTTCTGCATTTGTTCAAGAAGATGAAGGAGTGGTGCTGCATCAATGACATCAAAAAAGTTTGGGTCAAAAATGTTGTGAAATAGGACGCCTTCAGTCTCTATCTCATTTTGATGTTTGTAGGTACAAAAGAAGTCTGGGTGGAAATTCAGCACAACACCTTTTAAGGCATCTGACGACTCTATTTGATAAGGTTGATAGGGGGAAATACAAATGATGGCATTCGATGATACCTTGTATTTCATCAATTCAATGTGCAGCTCACACGCTCCCGAATGGATTAGGATAATAGAATAGTAATTGTGCCTTTGTACTTGCTTAAAGTGGTGATCACTCTCAAAAGAAAAGAGGCTAAATGCAAGTTCTCCGTTTTGCCGGTCGATCAGTTTAAATACTCTGGTTTCCATGAGGTGAGAAGGCTGAAGATGAGCATGTACTCACCTTCAGCCTTGTGCTTATATTCAATTAGGTAGCCATTTTGACAGCCAGTACATCAATCTTTTCGATAACCGGTTCTTCATCTAGTAATTCCGGTGCCTGTGCCATCAACGCTTCAGCAATTTTTCCACCAAGGTGCGCATCTCTACCCTCTTCATCCGGAAAAGTATCAAATATTCCAAAAGTAACCGAGTCTATTTTAATCGCGTACCAAGTCGTTGTTTTTGGTTCTTCAACGGCAAGAGGAAGCGCTCCTGTTATGAACTTTTCTACCGCCAGTTCCTTTCCCGATTTTGCTTTTAGTCTGACTAATAATCCACATTTCATCGTTGTTTCTGGGTTTTGTTTGAATGACAATGCAAATATGGAGATAGAGGTGCGTCTTTGAAATGGACTTTATGGGATCAATGATGGATAATATTTCTCGATCGCAAATTCTTAAGAACGAAGCGACTCAACGATGTGCTCCAATAGTTCAGGTCTTTCATCACCGATAACGAGAACTACATAGTTGCTATTTAACGCTTCCTTAAAGCCAGGGTGGTCTTTTTCATTGGCATCAAAGGTGGTGTGCACGAAAAAGAAAACGAGCTCCTCCAGGCTATCCCTGGTGTGCCAGGTCGTCATGATCGTTTTCTCGGCATCCAATGAGCCGGTTGCTTGGGCAGCAATAATCTCTGCATCGATTGCGTCATGCCATCGCTCACAGGCTTTCCCTGCACAGACCACAAACACACACCCAGACGTAATGAGTAGCTGCCCAACCTCAGCCATACATTGAGGGTCGGCATCACGACAGGCATAAATCAAGCAGGGGTAGGGTTGCGCAGTAAAGGGCAGCACCCATTCCGGTGTTTCGTCCAGTGTTGAACACCATACCCCTTTGCCATTTTCATTGTATATGAGCGCCATGCGTTGTGTTTGTCGTCCTTCATTATTATTGCTATGTTTCTTTATCTTCGTCGCAGTTTGCCCCAGCCATTGTACGGTAACAACTAAGACACAGACGCAACCCACTATCATGGTTTCTATTCGTGCGCTTGATGAGTCTATTTTTGAAGGGTACCGGCAGCTTCGATTAAGGGCTTTGAAGGAGGAGCCGACTGCATTTACCTCTTCATGGAGAGAGGAGGTTGAGAAAAGTGAGAAGGCTTGGCGAGAACGTCTGGATTCGCATCTGTTTCGTATGTTTTGTGCTGTTAGCAAGGGGCACGTCTTAGGCATGTCCGGATGCCGTTTCGAGGCTAAAGAGAAGAAGAGGCATAAGGCAACCTTGATTGCCGTGTATGTAGAGCCTGAATGTAGGGGCCAGGGGTTGGCGAGAAAACTGGTCGAGAAAGTCTTGTTGGCCGCTTTTGAAGACCCGCGCATCAAGGCCATTAACCTGTCCGTCACAAGCGATAATGTGCCGGCGATTGGATTATATAAAGGGATGGGTTTTGAGAAATGGGGAGAAGAACCGCAAGCTATACGAGTGAACAATACATACTATGCAAAAACCTGTATGGGATTGAGTGTCGAGAACTGGAAAAATCAATTTTTTCATAAAATTGTCTAAAGATAGGTCCTGGATTCAATCGCTTCATAGTGGGATGCGTGTTTGTCCCATCTTTTCAAGACGCGTTGTGCTTCATCCGGTACATAACTTCTTGTGTATTCTTCGCCTTGAAAGTCGATCAGGTTTTGTAAGGATTGGAATGTCATAATAGTAACAAATTCCACTTCTTCATCCAGGTCTCTTCGAAGCAGTTCAATGCTCATGTAGCCAGGTATCTGTTTCGCTTCAATTCCGGGGAATATCTTATTGTGAAGTAGATCCTGGTACTTGTTTGCATTTTCGGGGGTTGTCCACCCGTGCCATATTCGCTTTATAGACATCGTTGTTCGATTCCTAAGTAAATAGGAAGTATAATGAAATCTCCTAACCCTAGTATATCCCCCTTCATGAAAAGATTAACATTACTATTGGCCCTGGGTGTCCTTCTGGGCTGCGAGGAGGGCGACCGTTTACCCTCCGCTTCTGATACTACAATTACTACGTTCACCGAAGATGGAGCCTGGTGCTGGTTTCAGGATCCACGAGCTGTTTATCATGAGGGTGTATATCAACGAACCTATACAGGCTGGATGACAAAAAGCGGGCAGTTGGTGGTTGCTCAATATGATCACAATACAGGGCAGATTGATTCCCTTGTGCTGAAAGAGCAATGGGACATTGACGACCACAATACCCCTAGTTTTCTCGTTCGCCCCGATGGGCACGTTATGGCATTTTACGCGCGGCACAACAAAGTGGGGCTGTATGCCCGTCGCACGCTGAATCCTGAGGATATCTCTGCCTGGGAAGATGAAGTCTTGGTGTCCGATGAGGACAGGATCACCTACAGCCATCCTGTTCAACTTAAGGCCGAAAGCAATCGAATCTATGTCTTTTGGCGTGGGCCAAGCTGGAAGCCGACGTTCTCTTATTCGGACGACGGGATAACCTGGTCGGAGTCTCAGATTCTTATCCAGCAAGAAGGGCGCGAGGATGATGATATTCGTCCTTATCTGAAAGTAGTCTCGGACAGCGATTCAACGATCCACTTTGCATTTACGAATGGCCACCCGAGAAACGAGCCAGCGAATTCGGTTTATTATATCAAGTACTCAAGTGGTGTGTTTTATGGGGCTGATGATGCCGCAATCGGTACAATGAACCAGCTTCCGATAGATCCCCTGAATAGCGACATCGTATACGATGCCAATCAGAACCAGGTGCGTGCCTGGGTTTGGGATATTGCTTTGGATTCTGAGGGGCGCCCTCATATAGCCTACACCCGGCTTCCTGAAGAAACGATGCACCAATATTATTATGCCTTTTGGGACGGAGCGGGATGGGAGGACCATTTTGTTGCAGAAGCCGGAGGATGGTTTCCTCAAACAGAACCTGGAAAGGAAGAGCGTGAGGTCCATTATTCTGGAGGCATTTCAATCAACCAACATCGCCCTTCTGTTCTTTATTTCTCGCATAACTCTAACGGTCAGTTTGAAATTTCTCGAGCTGAAACACCCGATCAAGGGAATACCTGGAATATCGAACCGATCACGTCGAATTCAACGCACTTGAATGTCCGCCCTGTATTTCCGCATGGGTATGAGGGAGAGGGAGATCATGTTCTATGGATGTCTGGGGCTTATGTCCATTACACCAATTATAATACGGCGATTCGATTTCTTAACTCGAAAAGTTGAACTTGAGGGAATGGCGTAGCTATTAAGACTAAAGATAGGTCTGCCGATATTTAATAGGAAATGCACGATTTTGTTACTAATCCTTTCTTAATCATATGACTGGCACACCAGCTACCACTGCCGTATTGCTCATTGGATATCAGAATGATTATCTCTCTGAAGGAGGCGCACTTAATGAAGTCATTGAAGAAAATGTACAAGAATCGGGAATGCTCGATCGGACACTCTCCCTCATAGATGCTTTAAAAGAATCAGACATCCCGGTCATTAATACTCCCATTCTGTTCTCTTCAGACTATAGCGAGCTTAAAGAGCCGCAGGGACTCATGCAAACCATCAAGGAAGTTGGTGCTTTTCAACGAGGTAAATGGGGTGGGGAAACGATTCCCCAATTGCTCGAATATGGAGACCGTATTACGCATATGCCAGGGAAAACATGGTTCAACAGTTTTCAGGGCACAAATCTGAAAGAATTCTTAGACGAAAAGAATATAAAAACCCTCGTTGTCGCGGGTGTTGTCACTTCGCTTTGTATTGATTCTACCGCACGTGCAGCGGCTGACTTAGGTTACGAAACCATTATACTTTCGGACTGCACTGGGTCCCGGACAATGGCAGAGCAAGACTTTTATTGTTCATCCATTTTTACGTTATATGCCAAAACAATCACGACAGATGAATTGCTTGAGCAATTGACGTTGTCTGTCCCGGCTTAACCTAAACATGGATGTTTGATTCAGCACAGCAATCGGCACCTGTTAAGGAGGCCTCTTCATCAGAAGACAAGGATTTAGTCATGGCACAACAAGAGCATATGATTGAATCCCTAAAGGCGCTCCTTAAAGAGGAGATCGCTCAAAAGCAGTCGTTTGCACGTGCCCTTCGGTTGGAGAGTACAAGGCATGAAGAACTCATAAATGCAGTTCCCTGGATCGTTATTCGCATCTCTTCCCAACTTGTTTACTCTGATGTCAATGAGTACAGCGCGACGCTCTTTGATAGTCATTGTGCTGAGATTCTAGATCAGCCACTAGGAGCAGTAAATGAACCGCTTTCATTATCACAAACCATTCAAGAGTTTGCACAGAACGATAAACTAGTGGCCCGTCGAGAAATCCATTTTGTTCACCATGGTCAACCTCGATACTTTTTCCTGACCCTTTTTCGGAATACCCTTAGTGAACAAATAAGCGTCATTGGCATCGATATAACTAAAAGAGCCCAGATGGAGCAGCGTCTGAGGGTTGCGAGAACAGAGGCTGAACGTGCAGCCGAGAAGCTGGAACAAGCGCTCAAAAAAAGTACAGAGTTAGCAAAAGAAGCCGAAGCAGCCAGTCTGGCAAAAAGCTCTTTTATGGCAACAATGAGCCATGAACTTCGCACTCCTTTAAATGGAATAATTGGTATGAGTAGCTTGCTCGCAACAAGTGACTTACCGGAAGAACATCTTGAGTCAGCAGAAATCGTTCTGCAGTCTGCTGAACATCTACTTACTATCATCAATGACGTCCTGAACTTCTCCAAAGCGGAAGCGGGGCATGTAGAACTAGAATATTTACCCTTTTCGATATGTGAGTTGATTTCTTCAACGAATGCCTTGTTTGAAGCAACTGCCACAGAAAAGAATCTGTCATTGAATCAACATATTGATGAAGGGCTGCCCGAAACTTTGTTTGGCGATCCAACAAGGATAAAACAAATTCTTATGAACCTGATCGGCAATGCCCTTAAATTCACAAGCAGTGGTTCTGTAAGTACGTCTGTACTCCTGGATGACAACCAGTGTCGGCTAGAGGTCACAGATACAGGTATTGGTATTGCTCAGGAACACCAACATTTGTTGTTCGAGGCCTTTGTACAAGCAGACTCGTCAACGACAAGGAAGTATGGGGGGACTGGGTTAGGCTTGGCAATTGCTAGAGAGCTAGTGAATCTAATGGGGGGAGAGATAGGGGTGCACTCGGATCCAGGCAAAGGTGCAACTTTCTGGTTTACCATACCAATGTCTGAAAAGCGGGCGCATTGAAATCGCCCATTGCTTTACATTCGAAAGCATCGGGAATACGTTTAGTCTAATTTAGTTCTTGGGTGCTATGCCGGATTGGGAGGCCAGCTTCTTGCATGATGAGTAGGGCGTTGGTAGTGTCTGAGGGGCCATCGTGTATTTGATATTCAAAGTGCAGCCGGCCTTCCTCAAGCCGCTCTCGGAAATGGAAGTTGCTGATTTTGGGATTTCCGTCTGCCAGGTGTGTGATTTCCTGATCGTGGGTAGCAATAAAGGACAGGGCCTTGGAGCCGGCAAGATGAGTAACGATTGAATGTACCCCCATCAAGCGTTCTTTCGTGTTTGTACCGCGCAAGATTTCGTCTAGAAGAATTAGGACGGGGGCTTGGTTTTCTACATCAATGGCATTTACTACGACGCTTAATCGCTCTACTTCTGCATAAAACGTAGATTTCCCTTCTTGGAGTACATCTCCAATGCGCATGGAGGTATAGATTCTTACGGGACTCGCTTCGAAGTGTGATGCGCAGACAGGTCCGCCGGCCCAGGCCATCAAGCTTGCCAGTCCTACTGATCTCAGGTAGGTGCTCTTGCCAGACATATTCGACCCAGTGATCACGCCAACGTCTCCAACCACCAGTTGGACGTCGTTCGAAATGCATACCTCTTTTTGTATCAGGGGATGGGTGAGAGCTGTTCCTCGAATGGCTGCTGGTAGGGAATCATCCAGCAACAGAGTTGGGTACGTAATACGTGCTCGATGAAAATCTGAATAGGTAGCGAGGGCGCTTAGTGCTTCGAGTTCGGAAAGGATGTCGATCCACGTTTCAACCTGGGGCAACAAGCGCTTGAGCATGCGTTCGTAGGCAACCATGACAAGGAAGTCATATGGGATGAAAAAATTGAGCAACAATCGTGTGATCTCGGACTGAGAAAACGCAATGGCAGAATCCAACTTATCCAATTGTTTTTTGTACCTGGTAGGCGCTCCTGTTTGTCTTAGCTGGCGCCATAGGTAATCAAGATTACTCCCTAGCCGGCGGGAATACTCATTAATCCAGGTCATGACATTGAACAAGCCTGACAGCGCACTATTTACTCTGAAAAGGTGCTCGATGTACCTGACTACTTTTGCAATCAATGTCGCATACATGCCAAAGTACAGCACGAGCGAATAAGGCCACCACATGGGGCCACCCGCCAGGTGTACCGCGACCATGATTAGATTGAGGACGGACAATGCAATGACACTTTTTCCTCGCCAGTCCAGCAACGAATTT
>JAHQVL010000339.1 GCA_019634345.1 Rhodothermaceae bacterium | reverse complement strand
TCTGTTCTTGCCCTATTTGCATTGTCTCTGCTATGCTGGTCATTGGTCGAGATAGACAAGTCGATGTGCTTAATGAGGGCATTGTTTGCGCGTACGACACCCCGAATGTTTAAGGCAAGGGCTGTGTAGGTGTTTTCTGGATTGGATGGCAAAGCATTGCAGACCTCTTCGGCGTCTGCCATTTGTGGCACCCACTTAGGGTGAACAAACGACGTCACCTGTATTCGACGGACGCCGGCGTCGATTAGGCCGTTCAGCGTTTCAAGCTTTAGAGAAGTTGGTATAGATGTCGCTTCAAATTGGAATCCATCTCGCATTCCAACTTCCGTAATCGTGACCAAATCAGAAATGCTCATCTTTCTTTAGCAGCAGGTTTTCTTTCGAGGTACTAAATACTAAATTTGGGTGTTGTTAAAATTCAAAGTTTCATCCTTAATGAAATTGTCCTATCTCATACACAATCAAAGTTATAATGTGCCGTTGATGTGCAAGCGTTTTACGGCAGTACTCTTTGTTATACTGGTACTAGCACAGTCCTCTCTGTGCATGGGCCAAGCAGGGATTATACCGGATTCCTCTCTGAGTGATCGGAGGGTTGCCTATCAAATTCAGGCGCAGTTAGATCCTGATTTGAAGACTATTACAGGGTCTCAGCGTGTTTCTTGGAGGAATCCAGATAATGTAGCTGTAGATGAATTGCAATTTCATTTATACCTCAATGCGTTCAAAGATACCTTGAGTACGTTTATGAAAGAAAGCAATGGGGCGCATCGGGGCTTTTCGGCAACGGTGGAAGACCCGTGGGGGGGCATTGAAGTGAGCCGGATGAGCATCGTTGGTGAAGAAGAGCGGGACTCAACGCCATTGGGTGGAAGTGCCGAATCCGATACGGAGATCACAGATCGAATCCGTTTTATCCAACCGGATGACCAAAATGCATCGGATCAAACCGTTATATCGGTTGCTTTGCCCGAAGCTGTTCCTCCTGGGGAAACCATTACCGTGGAGATTGATTTTGAATCCAAACTACCGGAAATAATTGCACGGACCGGGTGGAAAAAAAAGGACAACGACAGTCTTTTTGTGCTGGTTGCTCAGTGGTTTCCAAAGTTGGGTGTGTACGAAGTACCGGGCCAGAGGTATGTGCCCGCGACGGCCTCATCAGGTTCATGGAGTACACATCAGTTTCACGCCAACAGTGAGTTTTATGCAGACTTTGGCAGTTATGAGGTAGATATCACGGTTCCTGAAAACTATTTGGTTGGCGCTACTGGGGAGATGGTTGGTGAGGAGACTGCTAATGGGTATCGCACGGTCCGGTACGAAGCGCAAGACGTTCATGATTTCGCCTGGACAGCCGGGGGTGACTTCCTGGAGTTTGAGGATCAGTGGGAGCATGTATCGCTTCGATTGCTTATTCAGCCGGAGCATGTTGCTCAAGTGAAAAGGCATTTCGATGCAGCTAAAATTGGGCTCACCTATTTCAATGACTGGGTGGGACCGTACCCTTATTCCACATTAACCCTGGTTGATGGTATTGGTGGTAGTAATGGAATGGAGTACCCCACGTTCATTACATGTGGTACAGCATACAAGTTGCCCAAATGGGTACGGGCGTTAGAGGTAGTAACCATTCATGAGTTTGGCCACCAATATTTTTACGGGATGTTGGCTAGTAATGAAGCCGAAGAGGCGTGGTTGGATGAAGGTATCAATTCATACCTCGAAATGCGCATGATGGATATTGCTTACGGTGAAGGGGCGGTGTTTGATTTTCCCTGGATTCGAGTAGCTGATAGCGACGTTCAACGATTTGGATATGTTGCTAATAATCCCAGTAGCGGTGCCATATTCACCAAGTCCTGGGAGTACACCCGTAGCAGTGATTATGGAAAAGCGTCTTATTTTAAGCCGGCTACTGTTCTTTCGACGTTAGAAGGGTACCTTGGGTGGGAGACGATGAAGGACATCATGAAAACGTACTACTCAGAATGGCGATTTAAGCACCCTACAACTCGGGATTTTATAGATGTGGCAAATCGAGTATCAGGAGAAGATCTTGACTGGTTTTTTGATCAATTTATATATGGTACCCATGTCGTAGACTATGCTGTTGGAGAAATCGAGGTAAATGAAGAGGGGGAAGAGATCATCAGTACTTTCACTGTTTTGAGGGAAAACAATGGTGTGATGCCACTGTCAATCAGGGCTTATTTTGCTGATGGAACACATGAAGATTTAATATGGAATGGAGAAGAGGAGAAAAAAACCTTTTCTTTTGCCAAAGGAATTGCTTTAGAGGAAGTGCATATTGATCCTGAGGATAAAATTTGGCTCGACATTAATAGGCTGAATAATAGAAAGAGAGTCACTCCAGAGTCAAAATTTGCAACACAGTCTCTATCGAACAGTCTGGTTTGGTTGCAGCAATTCTTTCAATTTGCAAGCAGTATATTTTAAATATAGTTACACGTTTTATTGGTAGAGATGTTAGGAAAGAGCATATTAGAAGGGTTCAGGTTGATAAGGGGTCGATTCCGTCTGGCGGTACTTGTGTATGCCCTGAATTTGTTGCTCGTGTTCGCTGTTGCTTTTCCTGTGTACAGGATAATGATGGAGAGTGTTGGTGCAACGGGTTTTGGGAAAGATCTGCTGCTTGAGTTCGACATCCTGTTATGGCGAGAAATCCTTATAGAAAATAGAGATTCTCTGCAGCAGCTACTGTGGACTGTATTGCTGGTTATTCCAGTTTTCTGGGTTTGGAAAACTGCTGTACAGATGGGTACGATCTACGCACTTCATCAGGGGGCCATGTGGTCGTTTTGGCCAGGAGTCTTTACTCATACCGGATCTGGGTTAATGGTTGGATTGTGTTTCCTTCCATTAAAAGCGGCATGGGTCGTGTTGACCTTTATTGGGGCGGCCTTTTTACAGACCTCCTATTTTAGCGGCGAAGTAGGGTCGTTCTGGTTGATGGCCGTTTGTACACCAATCGTATTGTTAACAGGATTGGCAATACTTGAATTGTACCAGCGGTATGCACGGCTGGCCCTGGTAGTACGTAATGATCGATTGGTGCAGGCCTTAAAGGTAGGATTTGTTTGGCCACAAAGGCATTCGGTGATAAGCCTGGTCTACCTATACTGGTATGGTATCACTGCAGGTGTATTTCTGTTTAGCATGTTTGTGAATGCTGAGCTGCATGTTGGGACGTCCTATGTACTCCTTGCTTTGTTTATTCAGCAAGTGATTATGCTGGGGCGGTCTGCCGTAACGGTTGGATGGGTTGGCAGTGAGGTGTTCTTGTTCGAAAGCACATTGGTGAAAAAGGAAGCTCGTCTAGTAAAAAGTGAACAGGGTGCTTGAGAGGTGCATAAAATAAAAAAGCCGGACATTACGGTGTCCAGCTAATTTATGTAAACCCCTTACGGGAGGTAAAACGCAAATAAGATCAGGCTGAGTGCATCATTGTCAATATTTCTTGGACTTCTTCTTCTCTAGGAATTTTAGTAGACTCAGGACCTAATTCGCGAAAGGCATCCATAAAAAATAGTGCAAGGGCCTCTCTTTCATCAGTATTCGTTGCATGAGTGTCTAAAACATTCATCAATTGACTCCACAGTGCGTCCGCAATCTTCCCTGTAAGATATAATGAAAACAAAACGCGAAGTGCTGACGACCGTGCTGCTGATTTGAGACCTTTACTATACATAATTACCTTTTCGATCAATGCATTATTATTTAATGATCAGATAAACAATGACCGTGCCAAAAATCGAAAAAGGAGGGGACTGGGAAGAAAAAAAGGATGAATGTGGTGTTGATTAGTGAGTCTCTTTACGAGATGTATCAAAATGTATACAACGGTGAGAGATTTGGTCTACGGAATAGGAGGTAAACTACGAAATCAGGGGTCAGGTGAGGAGCTTGAAGGAATATCTACCGTACTGAATTCCAAAAATACCGATTTGAGATCAAAAGGTATACGCCAGTATCAGTCGAGCCAGCCCGTGCGAAAAATTGGTGGCAGTCATCCCTACAAGCCTGGGGGAAAAGGTAATGATTAAGAGAGTACAATTTCTTTACGTAATCGTGCAACCGGTATTCCTAGCTGCTCTCTATACTTAGTTACTGTACGCCGGGCAATCTTAAACCCTTTCTCTTCGAGCATTTTGGCTATCTTTTGGTCAGAAAGTGGTTTACGCTTTTCTTCCTTGCCGATGATGCTTTCAATGATGGCTTTAACTTCTTTATTGGATATCTCCTCTCCGCTATCGGTTGTGAGGCCTTCTGAGAAGTAGTATTTGAGCTCGTATACCCCAAATTCAGTCTGAACATATTTCCCATTCACGACACGGCTTACCGTAGATATGTCCATTTGGATCTTTTCAGCGACATCCTTGAGGATCATGGGCTTCAGGTACCCTTCGCCAAACTTGAAAAATTCCTCTTGAATTTCCACTATCGCCTTCATGACCTTCATCATGGTTTGGCGGCGCTGGTTGATTGAATTGATAAACCAGCGAGCCGATTCTAGTTTGCCTCTTAAGAATTGGCGAGTTTCAGTGTCGAAGGATTGGTTTTGTCTGCTTGCACTCCGCTTACGATCTGCTGTAATCTTATGGAGCATTTGCCGGTATTGCCGCGAGATGCGCAATTGGGGTGTATTCCCATTATTTAGGGTAATGTAGAAATCCCCATCGTCATAGATGACTGTAAAGTCTGGCGTGATATAATTTTGAGCAGCGGTAAACTCCCCTTCACCGGGTTTGGGATTCAGGCGCTGTATGAGGTCAAAGGCTTGTTTTAGTTCAGAGCTAGAGGCATCAAGTTTTTTCATGATGGCCTCGAAATGTTTCATCGTAAAGGCTTTGTATGCTCTTTCAAGCATACTGGTAGCAACCTCAAGGCCTGGGACATCCTCTGGCATGCTGTAGAGTTGGACAAGCAAGCACTCTCGGAGATCTCTCGAGGCAATCCCTACAGGGTCAAGCTGTTGAATGCCTTTTAGAACGCGTTCAACATCGCCATCATCCAGCATGATACCATGGTTGAACATGATATCATCGATGATAGACTCAAGGGGCCGGCGAAGGTATCCATCTTCATCAACGGAGCCAATTATCTGGTCCGCGATGAGGCGATCGGTTTCGTTAAGAGAGAGGAAGGAAAGTTGATCTGTTAAGTGTTCGGCCATGGAGACACGCGCCGGCATGGGCAGTTCTCGATCGTCTTCTTCATCGCTATGATCGACCCGTGCTTTGTACCCATATAAATCGTCTGAAGAGTTGATAAACTCTTCCCAGTCATAGTCGTCTTCACTATTTGAAGCTTCCTCTTTGGGGGCTTCTTCGCTAGCGGCTTCAGATTCGGACTCAGACTGTTCTGGTTCTTTAATCTCTTCTTCTTCTTCGTTTCCTTCTTCCAGGAGAGGATTCGACTCTAGTTCCGACTTAATACGTTGCTCCAGCGCAAGCGTCGGAAGCTGCAGCAGCTTTATATATTGAATCTGCTGGGGCGAGAGCTTCTGTTGAAGTGATTGCTTTTGGTGCAGATTTAGCATCGTGATCCTGTTTTTTCTTCTATCCCTACGTTCCGATCGGAAACTGATTTCTGACGGTGTTCTTCATAGGCCTGTTGGAATTTTAAATACCAGGCTTTTCCGAATTTCCGTTCAAGCGGTTCGCGGAGGAAATCAATCAATTGAATATTCTTTTTGCATCCATGGTTAACTGCTGGGATACACAGCGGGATTTGCTCGTAATTTAACGCCTCAACATCTCCGAATTGTTCGACTATAATTGGGAATAGGTGGCATGAAATAGGCTTTCTAAAAGAAATGTGTCCTTCGAAGAACACTTTTTCTATAGCGCATTTCGCAACTGGGCCTTCATAGGTTACAAATACACATTCGGCATTGTCGACGCAGGTCGTAGCAAATTTATTTTCCTCAACTTCTTCCCAAACACCATATTTCTCTATTACGTCCAGGGCTTCCTGCCGGAGGTAAGGTCGCACGCTGGGGAGAATATTTTCTAATTCTGACCGTTCTTCGGTAGTAATTGGTGCACCGGAATCTCCCTGGACGCAGCACCCACCTAAACAAGCACCTAATGCGCATGAAAAATGGGCGTCGAGCAACTCATCTGTAACTAATACATCGTCAACAGCAAACATGATGCCTTTATTGGTGAACTTAAATAAAAATTCCTTTTTTGTCTATCACGATCAAGCGAAGGAGTTCCCTTGTACTTCTCGTTTGTATTGTATATGGGATGAAAAAATAGAGGTTACTCTGCACTGAATGAACGAAAGGTGTTGAGGGCATAATACACAATAGTGTGGTGATTATACATTGATTCTAAGGCATGGTGTATAGTGGAATATTCACTCCATGCATAGACATCGTCTCTTTTTTCTCCACCTAAGGTAATTCCTTCTTACGCCTTTATTTTAACTGCGTAGTGATATGTGTAAAAAATATGTATATTACGGTGGAAGGGAAAAATGTTCGACGTCATGTTAGTATTCCCATCGATTCATTAATAGATACATAGCAGATCATTTGCAGTGAAGGACGAAGATTTTGAAAAGGCATTAAGGCCATCTCGTTTAGATGACTTTATTGGTCAGGAAAAAATAAAAGACAATCTCAGCATTTTCATGACTGCTGCTCTTCAGCGGAATGAGGCACTGGATCACGTATTACTATCCGGTCCTCCAGGGTTAGGAAAAACAACTTTAGCATACATCATTGCAGAGGAGATGGGGTGCGGTATAAAAACGACGAGTGGTCCCGTTTTGGACAAGCCGGCGAGTATTGCAGGGATCCTGACAAATCTAAATGAGGGAGATATTCTATTTATAGATGAAATTCATCGGCTAAGTGCAATCGTAGAAGAGTACTTGTACTCAGCCATGGAGGACTATACAATCGATATTGTTATTGATTCGGGGCCCAATGCAAGAAGTGTTCAGATTTCACTGCCTTCGTTTACTTTAGTTGGTGCAACTACGCGTAAAGGACTGCTTACGGCTCCAATGAGAGCTCGTTTTGGGATTGACTTTCGGTATGACTATTACAGCGCTGACCTGCTTTCAAAAATAGTTTTTCGTTCAGCGGGGATTCTTAATGTAGAGATCGAAGAAGAGGGGGCATTTGAGATTGCTCGTCGCAGCAGAGGTACACCTCGTGTAGCGAATCGATTGTTGCGGCGAACCCGTGATTTTGCACAGGTAAAAGGTGATGGAAAGATTACCCGTGAGATTGCTGATATCGCATTAAATGCACAGGATGTAGATGAAGAGGGGCTTGATGAGATGGACAAGCGCATCTTACTGACCATTATCGAGAAATTTGGAGGGGGCCCGACGGGGTTGTCCAATTTATCAGTCTCTGTTGGCGAGGATACCGGTACTATCGAAGAAGTGTATGAACCGTACCTCATTCAAGAAGGTTTTTTAGAAAGAACACCTCGTGGCCGCGTTGTTACACCGCGTGGGTATGCTCATTTTGGACAGGCATATCCCTTCCGGACAGGGGATTTGTTTAATGAATAGCACTCAGGTGTAATTAAAAAGATTATTTTTTAAGGAAAAGTAGAGCCTGATCGGGTTGTTCGAACAAAAAAGTTTGATTTGCGTGTATCCGTTGTTTTATTTTCCGATCATCGTTAAGAACGTAATCGTTACTATAGATTAGAGAGGTAGCTGTCATGCCTTATGTTGTAACCGAGGCCTGCATTAATTGCAAACATACAGACTGTGTCGAAGTCTGCCCTGTGGACTGTTTTTACGAAGGTCCAAACTTCCTGGTTATCCATCCTGACGAATGCATCGACTGTAATGCATGCGTTCCTGTATGTCCGGTAGAAGCTATTTATGCAGATGATGAATTACCTGACGAAATGCAACATTACGCTCAGTGGAACGAGCACCTTGCTGAGAAATGGCAGGGGTTAGACAAAAATGTCACTGAGAAGAGTGATCCATTACCAGATGCAGAGGAGTGGGCGAAGAAGGAAAAGTCTGAAGAAGATATTCTGGACTGGGCGACGTAAGCTGATTTAAGTGTGATCATAAAGAAAGAAACGCTGCACAGAATGCCCTGTGCAGCGTTTCTTTTTTAGATTTAATGTACCGAACTGGGGCGATCAGGTACCCGCTGAGTAGTCTGTCGCATAGACCACTTGCTCGTCGGTAAGTGTATCAATTGAGAAGCCCATCGTTTCCAGTTTAATCCCGGCAATTTCCTGGTCAAGAGTTTCTGGGAGATCAATCACAGTTGGCTCTAGCTTTTGATTGTTTTTATGAGCTTCGACCAAGGATAAATGAGCCATAAACTGGTTGGCAAAGCTCATATCCATAACTTCTGAAGGGTGCCCTTCAGCCGCAGCAAGGTTTACAAGGCGTCCGTCAGCAAGAACGTAAACTCGTTGCCCTGTTTCTAGTACATACTCGCGGTTGTTTGGACGAATCACGCGTGTATCGTTAGAGAGCTCAGCCAGTTCTTGTAGATTAAGTTCTACATCATAATGGCCTGTGTTGCTCACGATTGCGCCATCCTTCATTTTAGCAAAGTGGCGTCCGCGAATCACGTTTTTCATTCCTGTAGCCGTAACAAAAATGTCACCTAGAGCAGCAGCTTCGTCCATTGGCATTACTTGAAAGCCTTCAAGAGTAGCTTTAAGAGCAGCCGTGGGTTTGATTTCTGTTACAATAACATTTGCACCCATGCCTTTAGCTCTCATTGCCACACCGCGGCCGCAATGTCCATAGCCAGCAACGACAAAATTCTTTCCAGCAATAAGAACGCTTGATGCTCGAAGAATACCATCAAGTGTGCTCTGGCCCGTTCCGTATACGTTATCAAAGTCCCATTTTGTCTCTGCATCGTTTACAGCATAAATGGGATACAACAGTTTGCCGTCACCGGCCATAGCGCGAAGTCTATGTACGCCCGTCGTCGTTTCTTCGCTTCCACCAATAATGGTGTTTGCTTTTTCTGGGAAGCGATGGTGAACCGTAAAAATAAGGTCGGCTCCATCGTCTAGCGTAAGATGAGGTGTTTTGTCGATGGTGCGGTCAATACACCAGTAAAATTCCTCGGTATTCATACCGTGCCAGGCATAAATTTCGATGCCAGATTTGGCAAGAGCTGCCGCAACTTCGTCGTTTGTGCTCAAGGGGTTGCAGCCACTCCAGGATACTTCCGCTCCACAAGCTGCTAGCGTTTCGCAAAGAACTGCGGTTTCTTTAGTGACATGTAAACAGCCGGCAATTTTATAACCGCTGAAAGGCTTCGTTGCCGAATATTTTTCTTTCAAACTCATCAATACAGGCATTCTGCTTTCGGCCCATTCGATCCGAAGCCGACCTGCTTCTGCCAGGCTTAAGTCCTTTACTTTGTAAGCGCCTTCTTTATAGTCCATTGTAAATAGGTAAATTGGGTTGAGTAAACAGGAGACGGCTACCATGGATTCAAATCCCTTAAACTATTTGAATTTTATCAGGAAGGTAGCTGAAGAAGAGTTGCCAGGAAGTTGGCTACTACTTTATTATAGAATAAATCGTTGTTTCCTGGTCAGTCTACGTAATACAACTAGAATAGTCTGTAGTTGCCATTGATTGAAAATTCACTGTTCCTTATGGTAGGCAATTTTTTATTGCCTACAGGCGACGTTTGGATATAATAGAGTAGTGTAACTGGCGGATAATATGTCCGTATTCCCATTTAGGAAATATCTATCAAAAACAGGGTGGTTCAATGAGTGAGTTTTGGCCTTTTGCTTGGATCTTAATTCCTCTAGCAGGAATCCTGGCTGGTGCATTTAAAGAATGGCTGCAGTTCAAGCAAACACAAAATCAGCTCGGGACATCAACAGAGAAGTTGGAAAAGAAGGTTGATGTATTGGAAAAAGCCCTTGAGAATTCTGAAGCACAAAGCGCTCTTCTTGTTGAGCGTATTCAGAATCTTGAGACGATAGTGACAAGCCAGGAATGGGACACTTTGGATGGCCACCTGTTAAAGAGTACATCAGAGGCATCTAAAGACACTGAAAATAAATCTCCGCTTTTGGCCGGCCAGATTGATCCTCCTGAGGATGAATCGGCTTCTATGAATAAAGCTGCTCGGTTGGCGAGGCGGTTAGGTACATAGATTATGAAAAAAGTTGTAATTGTTGGAGCAGGATTTGGAGGATTGAGCCTTGCAAAAAACCTTGCAAGTGCACCCGTTGAGGTATTACTCATTGATAAACACAACTACCATACATTTCAGCCGCTCTTGTATCAAGTGGCAACGGCTGGATTAGAGGCTGAGGAAATTGCGCATGCTACGCGGGGAATTTTCCAGCGTCAAAAGAACTTTAGATTTTGCCTCGGCGAGGTTGTGGATGTAAACTGGGGAGAGCGCAAGATCCACATGAAGGACGCAAGCATCATCGATTACGATTACCTCGTTCTCGCTGCTGGAGGGACAACGAACTACTTTGGTGTTGATGGCGCAGAGGAATATGGATTTGCGCTCAAGAGTTTAGAAGAAGCGATTGATCTACGATCACATATCATCATGTGTTTTGAGAAGGCCGATCAGCATGGGTATGACTCAGCATCCGGCTTGATGCATATCGTGGTTGTTGGAGGAGGACCGACGGGTGTCGAGATGGCGGGGGCGCTCTGTGAACTGATACAGAAGGTGCTGCTAAAAGATTATCCGGATCTGCCTTCTGATCGATACCAGGTTACATTGGTAGAGGCGTCTCCCGGTTTGTTAAATGCCTATAATTCATCTCTTCAGACTTATGCAGTCAAGCAGCTGAAAAAGAGAGGGGTTAATGTGTTGCTGAATACACAGGTAACCCGGGTAACCCCGAACCAGGTGTATTTGAATAATGGGGACGTTTTGGATGCGCAAACATTGGTTTGGGCCGCTGGGATTCAGGCTAATACGCTGGCAACAGAACTCGAACTACCAACCACACGGGGAGGCAGAATTGAGGTTGACGAATGGTTAAGAATACCTGGATATGAAAATGTATTTGCCGTAGGAGATATCGCAGCAAGTAAAGATCAGGAAGGAACGATGTATCCCCAATTGGCTCCTGTAGCCATGCAAGCAGGTAAACATGTTGCGACAGTTATAAAACGAGAACTCGCCGGCAAGTCCTCTGACGTCTTTGAGTATAAGGACCGGGGTACTATGGCAACTATTGGACGAAATGCAGCGGTGGCAGAATTAAATTTTGGTTTCCGATCGACAGGGTTTATAGCATGGATTATGTGGCTTGTGCTTCATCTCATGCAACTGGTTGGATTTCGAAACCGGTTAAATGTATTGCTGAACTGGGCCTGGAATTATTTCACGTATGATCGTAGCGCTCGGCTTATCATGCCGGTGAATAAATCTGAGACCCTTCAAGATACTCATTCCATTCCTGAAGAAGAAGAGTACTCCGTTATCACAAAGTAAGCGTTTGTTTAACGCAGAATAAACGGCCCCTTTCTCCCTTTAATCCAAAGATCGTAGGGTAATTAAAGCAAAAAGTACCCCTACTTTGCGTCTTTGGATATAATTTTGCTGGGTGATTTTTATTCACTTCTAGCAAGCTCTTTTTATAGCTCCTCTAGACAGTCATATTCGCTTTAATAAGACCCTACACCTCCCAGGTCTTAGTCTTTCTCAACTGCTTTGCTGAATCACTTCCAACGGATGAGCGCGTCAAACACTTTTTTAAAATCGAAGAACAAAAGCATTCAATACAGACGATGCAGCACGGACAAAGGCGCCTTTCTGTCTGTAGTTGTTATCGTGTTTCTGTGCTTCGGATTGGGTTCGCAAAATGCCAGCGCCCAGAAGAACTATCTCTTTAGGGTTCAGAGCGATCATGTTCAGGCTGTTACTGATCATGTGGAGCGTTCCGGAGGTACCATCCGAGATCTCATTGAACTGGATACGGAATCTCTTGTGAGTGCCAATGGGCCATCCCGTGTGAAATCTCAAATCAGAAGGCTTGATGGAGTGCTTGGAGTAGCTGATGATATTGAGTACCAGGGGATCAACCCTGCTCTTCCTACAATCCTGGGCGTTGATGAGCAGGCTGAGTTTCCTGAGAAAACGAAAGATGACGATTTTTTTCATGAGCTACAGTGGGGGCATAGCGCACTCAATGTTCATGGTGCGTGGAAAAAAGCGAAGGGAGAAGGCGTCAAGGTAGCCATTTTGGATAACGGCATTGATAGAGATCATAAGGACCTTGAACCCAATTTGAGGGCAGACTTGAGTAAGTCTTTTGTGCCAGGAGAAGACTGGACGGTTGGGGATGGGTTTTACTTTAATCACGGCACGCACGTAGCCGGAATAATAGGAGCAGCAGATAACGGGTATGGAGTAATTGGTGTA
>JAHQVL010000338.1 GCA_019634345.1 Rhodothermaceae bacterium | reverse complement strand
GGATGTCGAACTGATCATTCACCTTGTACCGCACATGGACCATTGGCAGGACTTCTTCATAATCACGACCGCCGGTAATTCTCTCGATGGTCCCTTCGAATACGCCGTTGTCATCGAACTCACCGTCAAGATCAAAGCTCACATAATCGGTCACTGTTTTTTCATACCGCACACCGGGCATGATCATTAATTTGGGGCCGATCTTTACTTCTGCCATTACATAGGCGGCTTGTACAGTTTCGCTCGCATCGTAGTCTTCCGTTTCGCTCTCAATATCAACGATATACCGAGACCTAAATTCGTCCGTAAACGCATTGAGCGCATCAATATCTAAACCGGGACCAAACTCAAATTGCCCGTTCAGGAAGTTACCTGGATCGAAGCCAGCATCGAGGAAATTAGAAATCAATATTCGCTGGCTTTGAAAGAGATCAAATCGCCCCGGTGATTCTTGCCCGATGACATCCAATTCCCCGAAAGGGCTGCGAAACCGCGTACCGTTGCGGTTTCTCGATTTGTCCCTGACCTTGCCTCCAAAAGAAACGAGACCTGTAACCGTGTTTTGCAGGTTGAAGGGGACATGAACATCCACCCTGGCTGACAGGTTACGGTCGTTTACTCGTACTCGCTCGAACGTATTTTCAAAAAACCACGTTCGCTCCAGCTCGCTCCTCGCACCTGAAGGAATGAGTTCCGGTCCCTGGTTTTCGATCAAGTTATTTGTAAACGCTGCAAGCTCACGAAAACGGGAGTTATTCGAAAACGGTGTTTTTTGAAAGGTCCGAGCGTATGAACCGAGCCAGGATACCTGAAATTTCTGAAAGTCATGGTCGCCGCTCAATGCGGTAGTATATAAATACTGGCCAATCTCACGGTCTCGCAGATCGTATTCGGTGTACGCACTTCCGATGCGATACCTCTTTCTCCGCCGCACTTCCTCCCTATCTGTGTAACCGGCAAAGCTATTAAGCACGAGTTCACCACCAGGAATCTCGTAGTCGAGCGTCAAACCACCTGTGTAACGATCTCGCGTCTCGAGGCGATCGCCAAGGTTGAGGCTATTGACAGAAATAATGCTTCCTGTTTCCTCTTCCCGAGTAAAGATATATCCCGCATCGAGTAGATCAGAACTCCGATTTGCCCTCTGCAAGCTTCCTGTACCTACCAGCCCCAGTTTATTGCCAAAAAAACGATTACTTGCCACAAAACTTCCTTTGTACTGTCCGTACTCGCTCTCGTGATCGTTATACCCCGTTTGCAATCGCACATTACCTCGCAATCCAGGCTGCGCCTTTCTTGTGATCAGGTTAACGGCCCCACCAATTGCGTCTGCGTCCTTATCGGGAGTAAGTGCTTTGAATACTTCAATTCCCGCTAAAACATCCGGAGAGATCATAGAAAGATCAACCGACCGGTCATCGCCGTCGGTAGAAGGTACACGTTCTCCGTTGACTGTAATGGCATTGAATTTGGGCGAGAGCCCACGGATGATGACCTTTTGCCCTTCGCCCGCATCGCGCTCTATCGAAATCCCAGGCAATCGGCCTACGGACTCTGCCGCATTTTGATCGGGCAGTTCCTGGATGCGCTCAGCGGAGACTACGTTTGTAATTGTATTGGAGGATAATTGCTGGTTGATTGCAGCAGCCTGCCCGGCAGCCTGTGCCGTAACAATGATCTCCTCCCCTTCAACTACACCAAAGGTAAGCTGGGCATCAAAGGTCGTTGTTTGGCTTCCTGTGATTGTAACTGTCGCTTGCATGGCTTGATAACCGACGTAGGAAACCTGAAGTTGTCGCTCTCCAACACCAATGCCCGTTATACGATAAAACCCTTCGATATCTGTAGCTGTACCTATAGCCGTACCAACGATTCGAATGCTAGCCCCTGGTAAGGGGTCCCCCGTCTGCCCATCCGTTATTCGCCCTTCAAGGGATCCTGTTTGAGCCCATAATATTGAGGGACAACCAGCCAGCAAAGCCAGAAGGAAAAGAATACCAGGTAATCTCTTGAACAAAAAAGGGGCCATGGGGTGGTGGGTTATAAACGATTAGGCGCCCGAACGGGAAGGGTAATTAAAGAAATTGTTACCACTCGTGCAATGCACCCTTGTATCCCCTTGGTATATCTCATCAGGGAATCTATACCTACCATTTAGCAACACATACTACCTCTCCACCTGCAACCTGACAAGCTGATTACCTGGTACAACAAACTGGAGGCGTTGTCCTCTTTCGTATATAGTGACCCGTTCTTCCACCACCTTGTGCCCGGATTCATCCGTCAGGGTCATCTTATACTCTCCTGGCTGCAGCGGCCATACTCGGGCAGTGATATTTGCCTCATTTTCCTCAAAAACAAAAACTGTGGCGTTTATGGAATTCGGTGTAGAATCGGTAATCAATGCGGTTGTTGTTGAGGGTGCCTTCTCCCAGGTAAGTACCGGATAGGGAGACATATCCTCAATCATACCATCTCCAGTTAACATGCCCTTAAGATGAGAAGAACCGTTCCCGCTATTGGTTACGTAGATTCGGTCCGTATGGATGGCCTCGTAAGTGAGGAGCGGAGTGTTATAGCGAACTTTTTCCAGGATTTCTGCTAGCCCCTCAACAAGATGCGATTCATCGTTCGTCATTCTGTACCGCAGGTAAGGAGTCCCATAACGAAGCAGCACATCATCAAACCGTGTGTCACCAGTGATAAGCCGCCACTGAGAAGCTACGCTCATGAATCGAGGCGAATGGATCATTTTCTGTACGGCCCAGGCAGCTGAACCAGGTACAGAGGCAGCATCTTCGTTGCCGGCATGATCGCGGATAAGCGCCAGGGTTGCCCATAAGGGTTGAAGCAATTGCTCATCCCTCGTTTGCGTATACGTGAATAACATCTGCTCCAACATCATTGCACTCCCCCTCCAATTGAAGTAGGTCCAGTACATGTTGGCGTCGTACCACGATGGCTCATCCCCATTGATAGCGCCATCCGGGAATCGAACCGAAGGAGGGACAATGCCTCTTGGTTTATTCTTATCGGTACGCATAGCTGCACGGGCCCATGACGAGGACCACTGAGACAACAAATCGATGACGTGGGGGTCGCCTGTTTTCCAGGCATAATATCGAACGGCCTTTGTTGCACGCGTGTTATACACGACGTCCCGATTTTTGGGCGGGTCCGTTTCTATTTCTGAAGAACTAAACCATGCTGATTTAAAGAACCGGTCTCCTGTAGGGGTAGTGCCGGTCCAGAGGTGTTCGAAATGGCGTGCAGAATACGCGAGGCGGTCCGCATAAACAGGATCATCCGAAAAGAGCGTCATAACGGGAGCTGTATCAGAGACAAACTCAGAGGCGTGCTCAACATCGCTCACCTTCTTAGCATACCCGTCTGTGATCTTTCCGCTATTCCACACGCCATCTGCAAGACGTTTCCAGCCTGAGTAGGTAATTGTATCCCCTGACAAAATGAGCGCCGGCCACCAGCGAAGTATTTCTACATCGTCGCCGTATTTACCTCCTAACTCCCCGTTTGGCGCCTGCTGCTCTGTTACCCACCAATGTGAAATGAGACGAAGCCTGCATAATGTTTCATGTTGAGCCTGTGCCCACTCGGGTGCATGTGTCGATTTCAATTGCGCATCGCAGGCATCCGGAATATCGAATTGCTTCCCAACGTACATGGCAAACAAAGAGTCCTCCGGGTGGAGCTGGTTCAGCCATACAAAATCAGGGTTACGAATACCCGGAATCTGTTGGGGCGAGCTGCCTTCAACCTTCAGCCAGTGTGCAAGCCGTCCGCGGGAAAACGCCGCCCGTTCATACAAGGGATAGGATAATGCATCGGGGCGATCAAGAATCCCATCCAGGATCATGATGCCCTGGTGGATTCGTTCAAACAGGCTCATTCCTGTTTCGTCATTGGCCCAATCCCATCCCCTCATAGCTAGCAGTGTTTCAGCTCTAATTAAATGTTCAATTTGGTCGGACCAATAGGACACAAAAGGGGAATCTTGATGGGTATCTAACTCTTTTCTGAGAGATTCTAATTCTTTGGTTGCCGCCCGAATCGTGTTAAACACTGACCCTTCATTATTCTTTGGATCATAGATCATGGTCTTGTATGACCCCAGCTCTCTCAAGCGAGAAAAAAACAACGCATGGTCCTCACTCGACGAGGGATCCGGATGCAAGGTGAAAGCAAGAATGCGCACTTGATCGGCGTCCCCTTTAAGTTCAAACTGGAGTCCTTCAGCCCTTACATCCACGGGTTTGTGTAGCAGGCGGTATATATTTTGGATCGCAGTTCGTGGTTCAGCGGGCTGATCAAAGGGATTCCATGCTAACTGGACAGGCATTCCATTGAGTGTAAGTGTTGACGTGTTGACATCTTCCAGGCCGGCTTCCATCCACAGGGTCAGCCACCATCTTCCTTCAGGTACGTCGGCTCGAAACCCTAGAGTCTCGCCTTGAACACCTTGCTGCAAGGCCTGACTTCTGAATAGATTTCTACCGGATCGAGAAAAGCCGTTCTCAGGTACGTCCGTCCATCCATAGCCTTTTTCTTCTGTGTACAGGTCCTCCGTTGTGAGGCCAACATAGTCTTGAAAGGTCTCCCCTGCACCTGCATTAAAGCGATAGACGTTATGCTCGAGATTCTGGGCCGTTGCGTTATTAAAAACAAGAAAGAAGAGAATAAGGAGTAGGTAGGGCATGGGGCAGCATAATCTATATAAGAAGTCATACATAATAAAGTTAACAAACCTATCTACAAAGACCAGCCTGCCACAAGGATTACCTGTTGAGAAGGAAGAATTAAGAATATTTCCTATACTAGAAGCATTCACCAAAGAAGGATTCCCAACAGAAGTAGCCCCACCGCATATGTTCAAGAATAAGTGGAACCGATTCCTCGCAGTACTAGGCCCAGGGGTTTTTCTTGTCGGCTATAATATCGGAACAGGTAGCTTAACGACCATGGCCGCAACAGGGGCTGCCTACGGGATGACGCTCGTATGGCCCCTGGCCATTTCTTGTGTATTTACCTATGTCTTAATTGTAGCGTTTGGAAGATATACAGCGATCACGGGCAAGACGTCATTGAGCAGCTTTAAGACACACTTCGGAAAAGGAATTACCCTGTTTGTACTGGTCTCGTTAATCGCTAGTGAATACGTTTCAAGCATGGGTGTCATGGCCATTGTAACGCAATCCGTTCAGGAATGGTCGCGCCCATTAACGCGTTCAGGGGAAGGATTTGACCCTATATGGTTAACGATTATTTTTGGAGGGCTCCTCTATGTGTTATTCCTCAATGGGAAGTATTCCTTCTTCGAAAAGATCCTGGTGATTTTTGTCAGTGTGATGGGGCTGAGTTTCCTGATCACATCGTTTATGGTTATTCCAGATCCAGGCGAAGTAATCCGCGGCCTTGTCCCACGTATTCCAAATGAATCAAACGCCGCCTTATTGCTTGCCGGTATGGTAGGGACGACAATGGGCGCGGTCCTGTACGTCATTCGATCCATCCTCGTCCAGGAAAAAGGATGGACAGCGGACCATCTTTCAGAAGAGAAACGAGATGCATTCATTTCAGCCGTGCTGATGTTTGTTCTCAGTTTTGCCATTATGGCCAGTGCTGCGGGTACGTTATATGTTCAAGGGCGCACTGTTGAAAATGCGATCGACATGATGCGATTGCTTGAGCCGTTCGCAGGACGGTTTGCTATTTCGATTTTTGTTGCAGGTATTGTGAGTGCGGGTTTGTCCTCCTTCTTTCCGATCATGTTGCTCGGACCCTGGTTACTGGCAGATTACAAGGGCGAAAAGGCCGACATGCATTCGTTGCCCAACCGATTGCTCGTCCTCAGTGTTGTATTGATCTCCCTGGTTGTCCCTATATTTGGCGGTCGTCCTGTGTCTATCATGCTCGTTTCCCAGGCTCTCATCACGGTCGCAACACCCGTTATCCTGATCTTGATGTGGCGCTTGCTCAATAAAAAAGAGGTAATGGGGGCACACACCTCATCAAGAGGCCATAACGTCCTCATGAGCGTTATTATCTTGTTTGCTATTTCGATGGCTATCACTGGTATTGTAGGTATAGCCGGCTCTCTTTAAGTACAATCAACTAAACCCTGAGGGTTTAGTTGATTGGTTTCGGGTTTCGGGTTGTTTCCTCGGTAAAACCTGCTTTTAACCAGAAACGAGAAACCAAACTCAAAAACACCATGCTGCCCGATCATATTACGTGTTGTTACCTCTACCCCATTACCAAATACGGATATCCGCCTCCTGCAGAACAAACAGGCGTGTATCTACAAGAAATGCATGACCTGGGATTTTCCAGCGTTGAACTTGAGGGTATACACGAACCTCATCTTAGGATGATGTATGAAGGACGCTTTAAAACCCGGGAAACCATGGAGCGGCTGGGGCTATCAGTACCGTATTTCTGCATCGTCCTGCCAGAGCTTTCTTCGCCAGACCGAGCGACTCGTGACTACAACCTCAAGCTCTTCGAAAAGGGATGCGAAACGGCCCATGTTTTGGGGGCTGATGGCGTCCTCGATAACGCCCCTCTCCCGCCCTACGTTTTTCCAGAGGATGTGCCCGTGGTTCGTCATTACGAAGAAGATGTACTGATGGACGCATCATTCCCTCAAGAGATGGAATGGAGCAGGTACTGGACCGATCTCGTCGAAACCTTTCGCACAGCCTGCGACATTGCGGCGCACTACAATCTGACGTACCAAATGCATCCCTGCATGGGTGTTCTTTGCGCAAACACGGATGGTTTTATCAATTTTTACAATGCGGTCCAGCGAGATAACTTGAGGTTTAATCTGGATACAGCGAATCAATTTGTATTAAAAGATAATCTTGCGTTGTCATTACGCCGGCTTGTAGGAAAAGTCGACTATATTCATCTCTCAGACAATCGGGGGCACCATGTCGAACACCTCGAACCAGGAAAAGGAGCGATTAATTGGGACGTGTTCTTCAACGAATTAACGCGAATTGGATACAAAGGCCGCTTTGGGCTTGATATCGGGGGGAGCGAGTCGGACATTGAAGACCTGGATGCTGCCTATACGTCAGCAGCACGTTGGTTGTTAAAACGATGGCCTTCTACAGGTTAATCGTTCGTTGTTCGGCGTTCGGTGTTATTTACCGACAAACGCCGAACGATGAACCCCGAACGCCGAACCCTCATGAATACCCTTCGTCTTTTCGGTTGCATCATCACATTCGCTATTCTTTTTGGAATAGGGTGCCAGGATCCGGAGCCCCGTTATCCGGATGACTTACCCGAAGTGGTTGACTTTAACTTTCATGTCAAGCCGATTCTTTCGGACCGATGCTTCCAGTGCCATGGCCCCGATGCGAATAAACGAGAAGCTAATTTGCGGCTCGACGATCCTTCCAGTGCGATCAAAGAACGGCTTGAATCAGGAGGACGAGCCATTGTACCAGGAAATGCCCGAAAGAGCGAACTCTACCGGCGTATTATTTCGGAAGATCCAGAACACCGGATGCCGCCACAGGAATCAAATCTCACACTCAACTCCAGAGAGATTGCCCTGCTAACCAGGTGGATCGAGGATGGTGCAGAGTACAAGCCTCATTGGTCCTTTTTACCCGTTCAAGAACCATCGATACCGGCTCAGCAGGACCAGTGGGGTCACAACCCAATTGATCAGTTTGTCTACCAGAAGCTACGAGAACAAGGGCTCCAGCCAGAGCCTGAAGCAGACAAAGAAACCCTCCTTCGTAGAGTAACGCTAGATCTCACTGGACTACCTCCAACTATAGAAGAGATCGACGCCTTCCTCTCCGATAGCAATCCAGATGCGTATGCGCATGTTGTCGACCGACTAATGCGCACGGATGCGTATGCCGAACGCATGGCCCTCGAGTGGATGGATGTAGCTCGTTATGCCGACTCTCATGGGTATTCCCTCGACGGATACAGGTTCATGTGGCCATGGCGGGACTGGGTCATTGATGCCTTCAAACGCAATATGCCCTATGATCAATTTGTGACCTGGCAATTAGCGGGTGACCTGCTGCCCGATGCAACCAGAGAACAACGGCTGGCGACCGCATTCCTACGCAATCAGAAGCTCAATGCAGAAGGCGGGATTGTGCCCGAAGAATACCTCGTCGAGTATGCCATAGATCGTACTGCAACAGCAGGTACTGCGTTCATGGGGCTCACCATGGAATGCGCGCGCTGTCATGATCATAAGTATGACCCGATTTCCCAAAAGGAATTTTATGAGTTCTACGCTTTTTTCAACAATGTAAATGAATTGGGCGAGATACGAGGTGATGGCAATGACGGCCCCCAGGTTTTGATGGGCACTGTAGAGACAGACACTAAGCTTGCTGCATTGGAAGAAAAGATCGTTCAGGTTGAGCAGCACATACAACAGTACGAACAGGAGGCTATTCATGGAGAAGGCACCGAGGCCGTCCCCTCCCTGAACGAAGGATTATTGAGTTGGCTAGATTTTGATGACGTAGATCGTGGTCGGCTGATTGATAATGTAGATCCATCCCGAACCTTCGAACTCCCAGAACTTGAGCAAGGAGTCAGCGGGCAGCAGGGATACGGCCTAAAATTCACCCCCTTCGAGCCGCTTCAATTCCCTATTGCAATAGCTAATTTCGATCGTGCCGATCCTTTTGCTTTTAGTTTCTGGATCAGCCCTCATACCACCACCGGCAATATGAGCTTGCTAATGAAGATGTCTAGCAAAAATGACAGCCAGAGAGGGTATGAGATTGCACTTACTGACCATCGCCTTGCCGTACAGCTCATCAGCTCCTACCCGGCGAACCGGATAGAAATACGATCCACGCAGAACGTGCAAACGAATGCATGGACGCACGTTGTCGTCAACTACAATGGATCAGGAAGAGCCAATGGCCTCTCGATCTTCTTAAATGGGCAAAAGCAGGAGTATGAAGTCTATGCCGACCAGTTGAGCCAATCCATTGACTCCAAGGCCAGGCCACGTCCGCTTAGGATTGGATGGAAGTGGCAATACCAACCCATCGTTGACCAGGGATATGCTATTATCGATGACCTGCGCATTTATGGTGACCGAACCCTGACCCGCATTGAGGTAGCTGAACTATACAGGAATAGCATGGATCCGAATATTTCTGCAGATCCTCCTGTATTTACGAATGAGGAGAAACTAGACCATCATCTTGCCAGAACCGATACTACTTCTCTTCGACTTCGAGAACATTGGCTCAGCTTGCTGAAGCAACGAAACAGTATCCAAGATACGTTGGCCGGTGTCATGGTCATGGAAGACCTGGCTGATCCACGCCCTACATTTATTCTTGATCGCGGCGTATACGATGCGCCCCTGGAGCAGGTATACCCGGCTACCCCGGCCTCTATTTTGGAGTATGATGAGGCATTACCGGCCAATCGATTGGGGCTGGCACGCTGGTTATTCGACGAGCGGCATCCCCTAACATCCCGCGTTGCTGTAAATAGATACTGGCAGTTTTTTTTCGGAAAAGGCCTTGTGGAAACACCCGAAGACTTTGGCAACCAGGGCGCCTTGCCTTCCCATCCTCAATTGCTGGACTGGTTAGCACTGACATTCATCAAAAGTGAGTGGGATATACGGGCCGTGCAAAAACACATCGTGATGTCTGCCACGTATCGTCAGCGTTCAGCAATCTCCCAGGAAAAAAGAGAGGCAGATCCAGAAAACACCTGGCTATCGAGAGGCCCACGCCATCGATTATCGGGTGAAATGCTGCGTGACCAGGCCCTTGCTGCAAGTGGCCTCCTCGTCCGTAGAGTTGGAGGCCCCGGAGTGAAGCCCTATCAACCTCCAGGATTGTGGGCAGAAAAGAGTGAGTTTACCATACTGAGAGAATATGTACCCGATTCAGGCCCAGATCAATACAGAAGAGCCATGTATACGTTCTGGCGCAGGACATCTCCCCCGCCAGCAATGATTTTATTTGATGCGCCTACACGGGATAACTGTATCGTTCGGCGTCAGTTGACCAGCACTCCCTTCCAGGCCCTGGTCCTCTTAAACGACCCTCAATTTGTCGAAGCCGCGCGGGTTCTCGCCCAGCGAATAATGGCAGAAGAGTCTGGAGATCTTAGCAAACAAATTACACTGGGCTATCGGCTCTTGACGGGCACACAGCCTGACAACGAAACCCTGAGCCTCCTTATTGAACTGTTTAATAATCAAATACAGGCCTTTGAGGATCAGCAAGAAGCAACCAACGACCTTCTCGCTGTCGGTAACGCTCCAATCAGTCAGGACCTGGACCTTACCCGCCTGGCCGCCATGACGGTCGTGTGTAATACAATGATGAGCTTCCAAGAATCCGTTTATAAACAATAAAGGATTATGTCATTCATCCATGAGGAATCGCAAACAACGCACACCAGCCCTTCGGCAGATGATGCCATGCGTATGAATCGGCGTCATTTTTTTGGGCGAATGAGCCTTGGCATTGGAGGGTTGGCGCTGGGCAATATCCTTCAACTGGACGATGGGATCGACGACCCTGTTCGCACCGGTATCCTAAAGCAGCTGCATCACGCGCCAAAAGCGAAGCGCATCATTTACCTCTTTCAAAGCGGCGGCCCCTCCCAACTCGATCTGTTCGATTACAAACCGCTCCTAAACGAGCGTAATGGGGAGGATTTACCTGACTCAATTCGGCAAGGCCAACGACTAACAGGAATGACAGCCGGCCAACAATCGTTTCCCCTGGCTGGAGCCCAATTTAATTTCAAGCAATATGGGCAGAGCGGTACCTGGTTTAGCGACGTATTGCCGTATACGTCCAAGTTAGCCGACAAACTTTGTGTGATTCGATCGATGTATACGGAGGCAATCAATCACGACCCTGCAATCACGTTTTTTCAATCCGGCTCCCAGCAACCCGGCCGGCCTTCGATGGGGTCCTGGCTGAGTTATGGATTGGGAAGTGAGAATATGAACCTTCCTGAGTTTTGTGTATTACTCTCCAAAGGATCCGGGCGAAGCAATGCGCAGCCGCTTTTTGCAAGGCTTTGGGGCAGTGGTTTCTTACCCTCCTTGCATGAGGGCGCTCAATTTAGGTCAGGTAAAGACCCTGTATTGTACCTGTCTAATCCGGATGGACTTAGCCGTCATCATCGGCGCGAAGCGCTCGATTACTTCTCCAAGATTCAACACCATAGATACAACCAAGACCAGGACCCAGAGCTACTGAATCGCATTGCACAGTATGAAATGGCATTCCGTATGCAGACGTCCGTGCCCGAGGTGATGGATCTTTCTGCAGAACCTGATTACATATTCGATCTATATGGCGAAGAAGCCCGCCAGCCTGGCTCCTATGCAGCGAATTGCTTGTTGGCCCGCCGGCTGGTTGAACAAGGCGTTCGTTTTGTTCAGTTGTATCATCAGGGATGGGATCAACATGACAACCTTCCAAACCAGTTACGTGGCCAATGCAAGGACACCGACCAGGCCTCTGCTGCACTCATCCTTGATCTTGAACAACGCGGATTATTGGAGGACACCCTCGTCATTTGGGGTGGTGAATTTGGACGCACCAATTACTCTCAGGGTGAACTTACAGCTACTACCTATGGCCGCGATCATCACCCTCGGTGCTTTTCCTTGTGGATGGCAGGAGGTGGAGCCCGGCCTGGCATCACCTATGGGGAAACCGATGATTTCGGCTATAATATCACGAAAGACCCGGTCCACGTGCATGATTTTCATGCTACCATTATGCACTTGCTGGGTATCGACCACGAACAGCTCACGTTCCGCCACCAGGGCCGGCGGTTTCGGTTGACCGATGTACACGGCAAGGTTATTTCACCCTTGCTGGCTTAATACCCTCACTTCAACACAAAATGCATTGCCGTTTGAGCAGGCACCGTGTATGTGAAGGCACTACCTGAAATGGACTGCGATGAAGCCTGCTGAACAAGCGGGCTTCTCTGGTCAAAGAACCAGATGTCTGCTTCTGAATAAGACGTGCTGCTTTCCGTATTGAACGTAAATGCTGTTGCATCTTCCATATGTTTGTTGACGACCATGATGTGCAGTTGCTCGTCGTTGTCGTCATGGATGGATGCATAAACCGAAAACGTTTCTTTGTCTGCCAGATCCACGAGCACAGCCGTGTTGCCGTATACAGATCCCTGTCCGTCGTAATCCCGAAAGAGCTTGAACGCAGAGCTGGCATACCTGTGCTCCCCGTTTAGCCGCCACAGTGTGGCTAGATGAATGTCAGATGTACCAAAGACGCCTAAGACGTCGACCTGGGCCAATCCACCAGAAATTGAATTCCCGGCTCCATAGTTGTATTCGGTGATGCCAAGCTTCGTCCCAGGATAGTAGGACTCAATGGATTCATGGAGGGTAGGTATTAGGGGAAGAAACGCCTGCTTCCATTGACCAATCCAGCTATCTTCTACATAACTTGCATCCCATAACGTACGCGGAGCCTGTAACCGCGCAAGGGCATCTTTCGTTGTCTCCGTGCCGTCATTTAGTGTAATCCGGTTGTCTCCTCGAGCTTCCGGGTACCAGTGGACATCCAATACATCAAGCAGACGCATACCGTGGGTTTGCTCGGCCTCCCTCATCTTATCCAGATAATATTCGATAAACCACTTCCCCGTCTGTTCCTGCTCCCAGTCGGGTGCTCCTTGCAAGGTCTCATATGCAGCAAACCCATACAGAGCTGGCCCAACAATTTTTGCGTCTGGATCCACCGCTTTAACGGCCAATGCCAGTTCGATGGAGCGGTCCACCAGATCCGTTACTTTCAACTGCTCAGGATAAATTCGAGGGTGCGTTGAAGCCCAGAGGCCCGGTTCGTTATCGAGGGAGTACCACTGCACACCCGTTTCAGATGATGCACTTCCATAGCGATTTACCATGAACTGTACAAACTCATCCATATAGACGGTGTCGTCCGTTCGATCGGGTTGTGTATCAAAAGGAGCGTTCTTGGTAAAGGCAACTTGTTTCCACCGGAAGGACGGTGCGGTTTGTCCTGCAGACACGTTTCCATTCTTGTCTGCAGCTACATAGCCCGCCATCTGCAACGTGATGATGGATTCCGCGCCCATTGCGATGGATTGGTCGTGGAAATTCGTCATCACAACAGCGGACTGAGCGCTTGATTCTGTAAGGCCGCTGTTGTTCAGCAAGAATATATCGCTGGAGTGCATCCAATCCTCACCCGCGTTGGAGTAATCGTTCTCCCAGTTATACCCTGTTAACCGGTTTCCTCCGATGCGCCGAACGGTGAAGGCATCTGTACTGCTCAATTCCTGATTCGACCCGTAGATATACGGACTGATGGCTTGCCGGCCTTCATTGGTGTTGATAGATACATCGATGCTTCTTGCAGCCTCAATTGGTATCTCCTCCTCTTCATTCCCCCCATTCGGGTCGGAGCTATCACATCCTCCAATAATAAGCAGGCAGAAAAGACCAGCAGAAAAGAAGCGAAAAAGGGTGCGTTGTGTCATTTCAAGCGACGGTAAATCCAGGATAGTTTATCAGATGATAAGATCTCAATGCGGAGATTTCAATTACTATTCCAATAATCAGCATCTGCAGGATGAACAGTCGATTACCTGCAGCTATTTAAAAGGGAGAATCGGCAGGAATTCTTGGATCAGAAATCCGCGAACGTCTTCATAGGTGTTGGTGAACACGAAGAGGATCCGTCGATTCCTATGCTCGCTGAGTTCAAACTAAAAACCAATGCAAGGCGCATGGCAGACGACTTATCCAGCAAGGCTGCATCTTCGTTCACGGTTCACTTCAAAGAATTTGAAGGAGAGTCGCACACCTCCGTAGTACCCGTGGCACTGACGCGCGCGCTTCGCCAGCTTGTGCGACAGTAAGACTCTACGTACTGGCGAGGTCTTCGGCTATTCTACGAACTCAATCGTGTCCAACAGGGATGGATACGGCTTACCGTCAATCTGATTTGGTGTCATTTCATAAGAAATACGGTAGGCCCATCTATCTCTGACTACATAGTAGGTATAGACAACGACAGGAATTTCAGCTGCTGGAACGTAATACAACACGCCAGTGCCCTCTTGAAATGGATTTTCCTCGGGCTCCAGGACACGGATCAATCGCAGGTTTGCAGGCATCGTTCCCTCATCGCAGTAGGTATCCACTTTGTTACCACATCGTCCTTGAGCCCATGCAGCTAACTGATCGTCATCGTAATAGGTATCTACGTTGAGTGTGAGCATATGAAAAACCACATCTTCCATGTTCATAAGCACTGTATCCTGCCCCCCTGGTAGATTATGGTACATGTACAGGTGCATCACCGTATTCAGGTCTTCATTGCCGCCGTTAGCCCATGCCTGAATCAGGTTTTTTGTTATTCCCCCTTCTTCAGAATCGGTTTCCACAAGCTGGCCATCAGAGTCTATCCGATACGGGGGACCGTCTTGCCACCATCCATCTGGAAGCTCAAAAGCGAGTTTCATTTCAGGAATAACCGTCACTCCTTCAGGTGTCTCATAAGGTTTTTTGTCGGTATTACAAGCCAGGAGAAATGCAGGTAGAATAAGAACCATCATCAATGCCCCCCACCCGTTAACTCGACTTCTTTTTCGCGGTGAGGAGAGAATTTTGAGCATAGTCTTTATTCGATGTTTAGTAATGAGTGTACTAAGTATAACCAAATAAATCCTGGCGGTTTATCTGGTTGGTTTCGCGTTCCGGGTTAAAAAACGTCCATTTGACCTAAAACAACTCGAAACACGAAATACGAAACCCGGAACCAATCACATCAATTCTTCAGAAATTATGTGATTGTACCTAGAACCCTTTGCATTCGATTGAAGTACGGGAAAGAGCGAAAAGAAAACAAACATCACTATTAGGCGAGGATATGTCTGACCAATACATTGAAGTTACCCAAGAAGCAGGAAGAGCTTTTGTAATGAGCAATCATCAGGGTGCGTTTGTGATGTTAAATTTCCTCCGATTCAAGGAAACTGCAGATTATTCAGCCAATCCGGAGCTTGCACCATCAGTGCCCATATCTGGAGAGGAAGCGTATAATAAATACATAACGCATACATTGCCCTTACTCGAAAAAGCAGGTAGCGCATTGATATTTAAAGGGGCAGGAGGCAATTACCTTATTGGCCCACCTGATAAACGATGGGACGTAGTGCTGTTAGTGAGGCATCGTTCGGTTGAAGATTTTATGGCCTTTGCTACCGATGCTGAATACCTGGCAGGGGCCGGACATCGAACAGCCGCACTGGAAGATTCCCGTTTATTGCCTATTGTGGAAGACCAGCTCCTGTAACCTTCTTGCCGATGATCACGTTTTTCTCTTAAAGAAGAACATGATCATAAAAGATGGTACTGATACATATTATTAGTGGAGCTCTAGGGTTGATATTAGGGTACGTAGCCCTCTTTTCCATCAAGGGAGCCCCCCTCCATCGCAAAGCGGGGATGCTGTTTGTCTACACCATGCTCACCATGTCATTCACAGGCATGCTAACTTCGATTTTCCATGGGGCAGCACCCTCAATCAATGTACCGGCGTCGGTGATCACAGCCTATCTGGTTTTCACGGCAACGACTACCGTGCGCCCGATTCCTCTGCGCTTGGGTTGGATAAATACATGCGCGATGTTAATCGCATTGGTTATCGGCCTGACCAGCCTCATATTTGGTATCGAGGCTATCGCTTTAGGTGGTGAGCGGAATGGCTTTCCACCCTATCCCTTTTTCCTTTTTGGCCTCATCGGAGTACTCACCGGCATATACGATATTCGAAAGAGGTCTGGAGAATGGCAAGGGAGATCTAGGATAATGCGGCATCTATGGCGGATGTGTTTTGCCTTGTTTATTGCGGCGCAAGCTTTTTTCCTGGGACAAACCCAAGTACTCCCAGAGGTACTACAAACACCAGTACTACTCGCCTTTCCCATTCTAATCGTGCTAATTACAATGTTCTACTGGTTATGGCGTATTCGTTTCAAGCAAACTAAAATACATCCAGTTCGTGTCAGCATAGAAGAGTCACATTAAGATTGTTAATTTATTAAGACTGACTAACCTATTGCGATCATGCATCTCCTCTTTGGAATTCTGGTATTGTGTATCCTTTCCACATGTGCCTCTCCGAGCATGGCACAAGACAAAGGCTCGTTCGACTTAAACGAGTACCGTTGGAAGAACAGGTTACTTGTTGTGTTTGCTGAGCAAGAGGCCACACCGGCCTACCAGACGCTGGCAACAGAAATTAAAAGCCTGCGAGCAGAGTTTGAAGACCGTAACATGGTGCTGATCAGTGCATTTGAAGATGGAAAAGGCACTGCTGCAGAACGCGCCCTTTCCTCAGAAGATGTCGATCAGCTTCGTGAAACGTTTGGAGTAAATCCTGGAAGCTACCGTGCCTACCTGATAGGAAAGGACGGTGGAATCAAACGGGAAGGCGGCCCTGAGATTCGCCTTCAAGATGTATTCAGCCTTATAGATACCATGCCTATGAGGCGAAGTGAGATGCGCCAGAAGGCTTCAAAAAAAGATAGCAACGGTTAGGTTAATTAGACGCCAGCCAGTCCTCAGGATTTTCTTCTGCACCGTCTTTAAAGACCGCAAAGAATACAGACTCCCCTCTGGGCTCATTCTCGGTCCCAGAAACACCAATAAGCTGTCCGGCTTCTACCGGCATTCCTTCAGCTACTTGTAACGAGGAGAGGTTGCCATACAAACTGGTATAGTCACCGTGGTTAATTGTAATGACCCGGCCAAATTCTGGCATTGTATAAACGGCTGTCACTTCTCCATCAAACACAGCATTGACTTCAGCTTGAGGAGCCGTAGAAATCCATATTCCAGGATTGATCGTCTTCGTGCTGTAAACCGGGTTCACATCTGTGCCAAAGGATTTAGCAATCACCCCTTCTGTTGGCCAATCTAAATGCCCTTTTTGAGCAAGAAAAGAGTCGGACAAATCGGAGTTTGTGGACAATGTACTGCAGCCTATAATGACGACAGGCAACAACAGTAAGATCGCTGACTGGAGAATTCGAGCTCGCTGAGTGTATGAGCACATACAGGTGATAAACGGTCGCATTGTACGTTTTGATTTGGGCTTCGAAAAAATGGAAAAGATAGGCCAGAGTTGCTTATTACCTATTAAGCGGATGCGTGCTGAAAATATAACAAATTTCAGGAGAAGTTCTGAGTAAAATATAGTTTATCCAAGAAATTAACACCATTTATCTTGTCCCCCTGAGAACCTCAATAAAGCATTGCTTTATCGGGAAAGGACGATGACCTAAAACCTTGTCACCCTGAGCTTGCCGAAGGGTCTATGCTTTACTTTAGCCAGGGTGCTCATGTAAAGCATAGATTCCTCGATAAACTCGGAATGACGAGATTAGACGTCATCAGTAGCAGCCCGCCCAGGACCTATGTTTTACAGTAGCATAACTGCTTGCATACTGCATAGATTTCTCGGCAAGCTCGAAAAGACAAGTATTGGGCGCTTACCGATTCCTTTACTGCTGATAGTTTTCCCGTGTGAGTCGAAAACGGAAAAAGCGTTCTTCGCCAATCATGATCTCCCCGTCTTTGTCAAAGCCCAGGCGCTGCAGACCAGCTAACCGAGTTCTGCTTGAAGGGAGCAACGTAATCACGGAATCAACGCCAAGTTCTCCGAAGGCATGGTCTACTATTCTCGCGTAGAGTACCCTACCCGCACCCCAGTATGCCTTGCGAAGCACAAGTCCAATGTCTGCATCTTCGCCTTCAGGTTGTACACCTCCCCAGCCAACAAACTCATCCTCAAGCACAAACGCCCAGGGACCGTAGCCGTACTCATTCCATATTTGCTCTTTTGCCGCGATGAATCGTTTATATTCAGGCATTCCAAAATGACCTTTCGCAAGCGGCAAGTGCCGCCTCACATCTGGGTCATTCATGAGTTCAATTATAGCGTGGGAGCTGACTTCTGAGAGCTTCCGAAACTCGATCTTTTTGTAGTTAGGAGAGGTCATGGATATCAACTTAGGCAGGTAGATGACACTTATTAGTTCTCTCCAAACAATCTGGTGTGTAATTGAGATTCCAAACGGCCGACCCATCTACCACCGCTTGTAGTGAAGAAAATGAGCCCGCCATTTTGCTTAGGAGAAAACATATATGCGCTTGCGAACCCATCTAAATCGCCCCCGTGTCCATATCGCGTGCCGTATTCATAGACAGTTTTGCCTAACCCAAACCCATAGTATCGGCCTTCCTCCTCATGAGGGTCTGTGAGAATGAGAGGGTGCCCCTTATCACTGACTTCTTCAAAGCGCCTGTACGCGTCTAGTTGAGCAATCATCAACGTTGCAGAATCGTTGATATTGGAGAAAACGCCTCCTGCTGGTGTCATTTTCCCCATATTCCAACGCTGAGATTTCACCAAACGATCATCCTTACGATATGGTATAGCAATCTGAGGAATCTGTTTTTCACTTGGATCCACTATGGTAGCGGTCAACTCAAGTTCCTCAGCAAGGTATTTCTGCAAAAGCACAGCATAAGACTCACCGCTTGCTCGTTCGCAGATGTAACCAGCTATTGCAAATCCGAAGTTTGAATACCCTGAATCTGTACCCGGTTCTGAACGCATTACCAAGTTGTTTAAATCATTCAACAGGTCTTTCTCGCTGTATGGTATAAGCATTGGATCGCCATCGACCCTTCGATTAGTGGGAGGCCTGTAGGGTACTCCAGCCCGATGCTGAAGCAAAAGCCGCATCGTGACTCCCTTTAACTTTTCGTGTGCTTCTTCTGTGATCGACGAACCCAAGTATGTCCCAATAGGCTCATCAAAATCTAGCAATCCCTCAAGAGCAAGGTTCTTGGCAATGATAGCTGTTAATTTTTTTGAGTCAGAACCAATCTGATATATTGTTGATCCGTCTACTTCTTTGCTGCTTTCTCGATCTATCGTCCCAAAACCTTCTGAAAAGACAAGCCGCCCATCCTGAACGATTCCAAGAGAAAGGGCAGGTACATTCTCTGCCTTCAGCGTGCTATCAACCACTCCACGTATCCATGCTGCATTTTGATCTATCTTAGATTGTGCTTGTGCAGACTCATGAATCAAAAACAAACCTGCACAGGCCAGGACAAACCAATATGCCCTTCTACAAATATTCCGGGTAGCCATGGGGTATCTTTTTTTTGAACAATAAAAACGTGCCCTTGAGTGGATTATAGTTTGACACGTGTTAAGGCTTCAGGGTTTACGTGACACCTTAGATATAGATACACGAAACGCGAAACCGCTCATACGTTCAAGCAAAATTGTATCTTAAGTATATCCCGAAAAGAATTACTCCCTCCATAAGAATATCAATGTCTACAAGAAATCGACGTACATTTATTAAATCACTAGCTATTGCCGGTGCAGGAGCCAGTGCGCTTGGATTTACTGCACCTTCCTGGGTTCCCGACCGAAGAACTGCAGATAAACTGGGTATTGCCCTGGTAGGCCTGGGTTACTACAGTTCTCAGTTACTCGCACCAGCACTTCAGGAGACGTCTCACAGCTATTTGGCAGGCATCGTAACGGGCACTCCAGAGAAAGCAGAGAACTGGAAAGCGAAGTACAATATCCCCGCGAAAAACGTCTACAATTACGAGAATTTCGACGAGATTGCCGCCAATCCAGACATTGACATTATCTACGTGGTTCTGCCCAACTCGATGCATGCAGAGTACACGATTCGGTCGGCCAAAGCCGGCAAGCATGTCATTTGCGAAAAGCCCATGGCATCGAATGCAGAGGAATGCCGGGCTATGATAGCAGCATGTAACGAAGCAGGTGTTCAGCTTTCCATCGGGTATCGTATGCAATACGAGCCAACCACGCAAGAGTTAATTCGAATCGGAGCAGAGCGGGACTTTGGAGGAGTCAGGATGGTTACCGCAGCAGCTGGATATAGAGAAGGTCGACCTGATACCTGGAAGCTAAAAAAAGCCATGGCAGGGGGTGCGATGATGGACATGGGCGTGTACTCCTTACAGGCTGCCCGATATGCTACTGGCGAGGAGCCTGTATCTGTTTCGGCTCAATCTTTCACTAGCAGACCTGAGCTCTACAGCGAGGTCGACGAGACAACCACGTTCCAACTCACCTTCCCAAGTGGTGCGATCGCCAATTTACAAACCAGCCATCGAATGGGCATGAACACACTCGATGTTCGATACCAAAATGGGTGGGCCCGTCTTGAACCCTTCCAGGCGTATAGAGGGATCCAGGGAGTATCCTCGCGGGGTTCATTGGACTACCCGGTAGTTAATCAACAAGCCACACAGATGGATGAAGACGCGCTTTCCATTATGGAGGGCACTGCCGTCCGAGTGCCGGGTGAGGAAGGATTGAAAGATATGATTGTTGTTGACGCCATATATGCATCTGTTGCACAAGGTGGTAGCACGATAACCCTTTAGTTTGAAAGAATCAGGGCTCAATTTCCTTCAGATAAACCCGCCGCCCTTCCTTAGAGCTTAACGCAGCCGCATCGATTACCTGTTGGACAAACAGACCCTCCTTAAAGGAGGGCAACGGGGTGCGAGAGCGGATAGGGCGACCAAGAATACTGTCGATAAACTCGCCAACCATGAATCGGTCGCGCCTGAACACGGCTTTATAGGATTCATGAACATCCACTGATTTCGCGTGCCCCCAGATGGCATCCGGCACGACCAGTTTTTTCTTTTGAGTTTCCCCCTCACGTATTCCGTAGGTTTCTTGTTGCTGAACCCAATCATTGACGTGATGCAAGCTCCCCTCTGATCCATGAAACTCCATGGCATGGTGCTGATCGAAGCAGGATTTTTCGTGAGCTACAGAAGAATAGTGAATGGAGCCGCTTGCCCCATTTTCAAATCGCAGTACCAGGATGCCATTGTCATTAACAGCAGTAAACGGTTTGCCGGCAGGAGTTAGCTGTCCACGGTCAACGGATTGAATCAATTCAGCGGTTACGCTTTCAACAGCCCCAAAATACCAATGCGCCAAGTAGATGGGATGGGAAGCTAAATTGGCCAGGTCCCCTTCACCAACAATGCCGGCATCCCACCCCCATCCATACCCCGGTTCGCGGCCAAATGCGTGATAATACCGGATGTTCAGATGGTACGGCGTTCCAATAAACCCATCATCGATTAACTGCTTCATATAACGGGCATGCGGCAAAAACCGATACGTATAAGGGACCAGGGTTTTGATCTTCTTTGCTTTTGATGCGGCCGTCATCTCGGATGCTTCACCAACATTCATCGCCAGAGGTTTTTCGCACAGGACGTGAATGCCCTGATGTATCGCTGCCATTACGATTTCATAGTGCGTATTGTTGTGAGAGGCCACAATGACGGCATCACACACACCGCTTGACAACATCACACGGTAATCGACATAGGTGTTCTCTACTTGCCATTTCTTAGCAAATGCACGAGCCTTTTCTTCTTGCCGTCCACACACCGCGGTAACCACCACATCAGGATGTGCTGTTAACGCAGGAAGATACATGGCATCTGCCCACCACCCCGTATTTACAATACCTACCCGTACTTTCTCCATGATTCATTTACCCAAATGCAGGATGAAATTGAACCTCACCCTGTGGAACTGGGGGTACAAATACAAGCCGCTGTACATATTGGGCAGGCACTGGGCTATAGGTTAACCGGGGATCATGTTCAAAACCAAAACGGCTGTAATAATTAGGATCGCCCACTAAAACACATCCTTTTGCACCCAGATTCTTCAATCGCTCCAGGCCGTCCCGGATGAGCGATTGGCCAATGCCTTTTCTCTGACATTCAGGCCACACAGATACGGGGCCTAGCGCATACCAGTCAACGTATTCGCCCTCAATAGCCACTGGCGAAAAAGCTACATGTCCAATAAGGGTATCCCCTTCTATGGCCACTAATGAAAGAGCCAGCGCCTGGTGCTCTCGAAGTGCGTCGACAATGGCCGCTTCACGTTGATCACTGAACGGCATATCTTTGAAAGCGGCAGTGGTTAGTGCAAAAATCTCTTCCTTATCCGTTATCTGTTCGAGTCGTATTTCCATTCGGCTACGTGCTACCGGGTTGTAAATCACATGTATTTTGGCTCCTGGGCAGCAATTTAACAAATCCTCGTCCAAAGAAAAAAATCTTCCTAAGGCTCTATCAGTTACTGACTTAAAACGCGAGGAACTACTAAAAATACATGGCCCTATTTCTTTGCTATTGGGCCCCTTAGTCGGTGCTTTTAGTTCCTTTCCTACGCACCAGATTGAGTTCTTCTATGATCCCAGCTCAGCCAATTCAGTTCAGGCATGAAATCAGCAATAGGCTTTTTCCTTCTCCTTGTTTGTTTGTCTTTTGTCTCAATTAGCACATCTTCTTGTTTTGGATGCCGAGGTCTGGATGGAGAATCGCGGCTCCCTGTAATCGAAATTGTGCTCGATCCCTCAGCGTCATCTCAACATCCCAATACAGTCGTTTCAAGGTATGAACGCAGACATGACATTGAACAATCTACCGGATTTTTCTCTGCAAGTAGAAGCGACCTATTTTCTCTTGATCAAACGGGCAGCAAGTTCTTTATCAACAGTACCTATTTTGATTCTGAGACAAACAAGACAAGTATAAGCAGGACCGATTCGGATTCGTTGTCATTCTGTTCCTTTACAAGACTGTCCGGCGATGCATTGTGCGTTGTTATATCACCCGATACGCTGTACAATACCTTCTTAGATCGCTCTATACCTGTAAAAGTGGCCAGGTCATCCGTAGCTATCTGGGAAGATTTTCGAAACGCATCTGTTGAATTGATTGGAGACTCAGCACGGTTTACTGCGGAAAACCATTACCAGGTTACGACCATGCTTCACCCTGTTTTGTCCAATGACAACAGGCAACTTGCCTTTATACGTCAACAACAGACCCGTAGGATTATTCAGGATGAGGCTGGAACCATCGTTGACGATGTGCTTGTCTCGGCTCTAAATGACCTTGTCATACAAAATACGGCAACCGACCTGGAGCCTGAGGTATTGCTTGCCAATGTATCCATTGATGAACGACTACACCGTCACCTGGCAATCTCACCCGATGGCAGCCGGGTAGCACTAGCACAAGACGACGGAAATATCCACCTTGTGCACGTCCAAAGTACGTTTACTACACAATTGGAGGGAGTGCGATATCCGGAGTTCTCATCGTCTTCTCGTTTTCTTATTGGGGTTTCAGACCCGAGATCAGATATGCGTGATCTTATGATTTTCAATCTAGATAACAATGCCGTACAGGACACATTAACGAATGTGCAAAACACCTACAGTGTGGATGCTATTGGCGATTTCATCTTTTATTACAACTTCCAAACGGCTACCACCGAAAGCGGTTTAAGAGCTTATTCCATTATTAAAGGGACAGAAGCGATTATTTTTAGGGACGAGGACTTCGACGAATATGAGAGGAATATCTCTAATGGACAGCGAGGTGCAGGACTGGGACTTTCCACTTATATAGGTACAGACAGCAATGGGCAGATCCACCTCATCACCGAAGTAGATTTTCATTTGCTCAATGAATGCTAGATACGTTCTTCAGTAATTCTCTAACCCACGCGCTCAAAATGCTCGATCGTCTGCTTCACGCCTTCCGCAAGCGTAGTTTCCTTGAAGTCTGGAAGGTAAGCGGCTAAACTTGAGCCGTCCATGCCGGCAGGAAATGGCAGTTCATTTTCAACACCACTTACTCTAGCATCGGGACGGAGCGCCTTTATCATCTCCAGCACTTCAGCGACCGTGGCAGGGGTTGTACCAATGTTAAACGCGCCGGCACCTTTGAACGGTGTATCAGCGCAGGCGATAAAGTACCGGGCGATATCTGAAGCCAGTTGGAATTGCATGGTACCGCTGAAACCAATCTCATACGACTCTCCTTTTGCAGCAGCCAACATAGCCTTTGTAGGCTCGCTGGTTAGGCCCTGATCTCGGCCTACCCCGTAGACGGTGTATGGCCTGACGGTTGCGCTACTGATGCCATGATCGTTCCAGTATATGCGGGCTGTTCCTTCATTCGCTACTTTGTACACGCCGTATAACGTATGCGGATCAGGCAGATGTGAATCGTTTAGAATGGAGGCATTGTAGACGCTCGGAGGCCCGAATACAGCTACCGAAGATGCGTAAGCAATATGAGAGACGTTAGCAGCCCTGGCAGCCTCAAACACATTCACCGTCCCGACCACATTTACCTGGGCACCGAGTACAGGATCAGCCTTGCAAAACGGTACTTGAAGGGCAGCCAGATGAATCACTCGAGAGATTCCATACTCATCGAATATGCTTTTCATGAGAGAGGTATCTCTTATATCGCCCTGCGTGAATTGAATCTTCTCTTGCTCGTCCTTATTCAGTAATAAATCGAGCCGGCTCCGATTGTCTCCCAGGTCAAAGCTAACTACCTTATCGCCGCGCTGGACAAGGTGATGAAGAACCCAGGAGCCAATACACCCCATGGCACCTGTTACCAGGTAGGTCTGTCCTGTTTTCACGGTTGATTCTCGTTCTTTTCAGATGGTGGTGAAACGAAATCTAAGGAAGGAACAGGGCTAATACCAGTCCACCCGCCGTCCACAACCAGAGTCTGACCGGTAATTTGGCCGTTTTCTGGATGTAATAGAAAGAGGGCAGTTCGAGCAATATCATCTGGAAAAGCTGGTTCCTGTACAGGGAGTAGGTTCCCCCATACTTCCTCGTAGTTTGGATCATCGGCCAGGTTGCGAGGCGTGACGGTTGCCCCTGGCGCCACAGCGTTGATGCGTATTCCGTGTGGAGACAGTTCGGCAACCAGGTTCCTTGCGAGCCCTTCGAGGCCAGCTTTGGTCATTGAATAGGCAGAGAGATAAGGAATAGCCCGGCGCCCTGTTACGGAGGACATCAATACAATCCGTCCTTTCTTTTTGTGCTCAATCATGGCTTTGGCAGCTGCCTGAGCTAGAAAAAACGAGCCCCCCAGGTTTACCGAGATCACCTTAAATAAATCTTCAGGGGTATAGCTCAGAAAATCATTCCAAATGGTGATCCCCGCGTTTGCAATCGCCATGTCCAATCCACCGAATACATCCAGTGCCTTTTGAACCAGCCCCCGGACAACCTGCACATCGCTTACATCTCCTGAAAAGGGGATGCATCGCCCATCTGAAGAAATGTTCTTCGACGCTTTGATCGCCTTTTCTTCGTCCAGGTCATTGAGCACCACAGAGGCTCCCTGCTCGACGAGTTGATTCGCAATTTCGAAGCCGATGCCTTCTCCGGCTCCGGTAATGACAGCAACCTGATTTTGGAAGGGGGGCATAGGTGTTTGAGGGGGGTGAAGAAATTAGAAGGTAGCTCGTCCGCCTGAGATATCAAATACAAAACCGGTATTAAAGGAAGCTTCTTTAGAAACAATCCAACACGAGAGCGCAGCGACCTCATCTACCGAGCATAAGCGATTCATTGGAATTTTGCTTGTCATGTACTCCAGCATTTCAGGGTCAGTATCTGCATTCATTGGGGTAGCGACTACAGCAGGCGCGAGTCCATTTACCGTAATGCCCATCTCAGCATATTCCTTTCCAATGGCTTTCACGAGGCCCATTACGCCAGATTTGCTTGCAGCATATCCGACCATCCCCGGGTTGCCTTCTTTCCCTCCGATTGAAGCAAGGAGCAGGATGCGTCCATATTCTTGATTGACCATGGGCCTGATGGCATGTTTAGTCATCAAAAAAGACCCTGTAAGGTTCACATCAACCACTCTCCGAAAGTCGTCTGCAGAATAATCCAAGATTTTGGTCGAACTTGGCCCAACAACGCCTGCGCTATTGACCATGATATCCAATCGACTGTGCCGATCTACTACCTCTTCTACTGCTGATTGTACCTGACTATCCGATGTTACATCAACAACAAACGCGTCTACTTTCAAGCCTTCTTTCTTGATAGAGCGAGCTTTTTTCAATAACTCACGCTGATTTGTATCAAACAGAGCTACTAGTGCCCCTTCCCTTGCAAGCCGCTCAGCAATACCTGCACCGATCCCACTTGCTCCTCCAGTAATTATTGCAACCTGGTCATCAAATCTCCCCATGGGTCGTTTGTTGTTTGTCCTTTGTTAGTTAGTGTTAATGATTCGGCCTGGGCACTTCGCTTCCCGATTTACCCATCAAGAAATCAAAGTCAGCGCCTTTATCGGCTTGCATCACATGATTCAGGTACATATGAACGTATCCCCTACTCATTGCATGTTCCGGAGGGGTCCAATTTGCTCGCCGCCGCTCCAACTCTTCATCTGGTACATCAAGATGCAATGTTCGATTGGGCACATCCAATTCGATGAAATCGCCGTCTTCTACCAGGGCCAATACCCCTCCGACTGCAGATTCAGGTGCGACATGCAGCACTACAGTCCCGTATGCCGTTCCACTCATTCGTCCGTCAGAAATTCGGACCATATCACGAACCCCTTCCTCTAGAATCTTTTTGGGGAGGCCCATATTTCCTACTTCGGGCATTCCTGGATATCCTTTTGGACCTACGTTTTTAAGTACAAGAACCGAGTTTTTATCTACATCAAGATCCGGGGCATCGATGCGATCATGATAGTCATCATAGTCCTCAAATACCACCGCTTTACCCCTATGCTGCATCAATTCGGGTGATGCAGCAGAAGGTTTAATGATGGCGCCATTCTCACACAAATTCCCTCGAAGCACAGCGATACCGGCTTTGTCCATAAAAGACGCTTCCTGATCAGCGATAACTTCCTTGTTATAAAGGGGCGCATCTTCGGTATTTTCACCGATAGATTTACCTGTAACAGTGATAGCGTTCATATGTAATTCGTCACGCAACTTGCTGATCACAGCAGGCAGCCCTCCTGCATAATAAAAGTCTTCCATCAGGAATTTACCGGAGGGCATCAAATTGACAAGCAATGGAATGTCGCTTCCCAGTTTATCAAAGTCCTCAAGATCCAGATCTATACCTACTCGCCCGGCAATTGCAAGCAGGTGAACAACGAAGTTGGTCGACCCTCCTATGGCAGCATTTACTTTGATGGCATTTTCAAAAGCCTGGCGAGTTAGAATAGCTGTTGGCCGGAGGTCTTCTTTCACCATTTCAACAATGCGCATACCCGTCAAGTGTGCAGACCTTCGCCGGCGCGAATCGGCGGCGGGAATGGCAGCTCCTCCTGGCAATGTTAATCCCAATGCTTCTACCATACACGCCATGGTAGAGGCCGTCCCCATAGTCATGCAGTGGCCATCACTGCGAGACATGCACGACTCTGCTTCGAGGAAGTCATTCATGGACATTTTACCTGCCCGTAGATCCTCACTGAACTCCCATACAGACGTCCCTGACCCAATATCCCGGCCTCGATATTTACCATTTAGCATAGCTCCCCCGGGAAGCACAATTGTGGGTAAGTCTACGCTACACGCCCCCATCACCGTGGATGGTGTCGTTTTATCGCAACCCGTCATGAGGACTACCCCATCGAGCGGATTAGCACGGATGCTCTCCTCTACGTCCATGCTCGCAAGATTCCGGTACAACATGGTGGTTGGGCGCATAAGAATTTCCCCAAGCGACATTACGGGAAACTCAAAAGGAAAACCGCCGGCTTCATAGACTCCTCGCTTGATGTGTTCAGCGAGAATCCTGAAATGCGCGTTGCAAGGCGTTAATTCCGACCAGGTATTACAGATTCCGATGACAGGCCGGCCGTCATACATATGATCAGGATGACCCTGGTTTTTGGTCCAGCTTCTGTGGACAAATCCCATTTTGTCATTATTGCCAAACCAGGTAGCACTTCGCAGTTTATTTTTTTCGTTTGTACTCACGGGGGAACGGTTTCAGGTTTCAGGTTTCAGGTTGGTTAGCCGGCAAAGGGGGATTCGGGGAGGCCTGGGGTGGCTGTTCGAACCGTGAATACATTGCCTGCTTCGGGTTGTTTTTCGAGATCATTCTTGGATAATCCAATACGTGCCGAGGTGATATACAGATCGTTCAAATCGGGGCCACCAAAGCAGCAACTCGTAGGTTGAGCAACAGGCATGTCGAGAATGTGGTCGATGGAGCCATCCGGGGCGTATCGGACTACACGCCAGGCTCCCCATTGCGCATTCCATATGTATCCTTCGCTATCTACGGTCAAGCCATCGGGTACTCCTTTATCGACATTCACCAGGATGCGCTCGTTCGTCGCCGCACCGGTTTCGATATCGTAGTCATACGCATAGATGCATTTGGCTGGAGAGTCTGCATAATACATCACGGTATTATCCGGACTCCATCCCAGTCCATTCGATATGCCAACCGGAGACTTTATTGCTGTTACCGTATGGTCTTCATCAATTCGATATAACGTACCCGACGTTTGCTGCTCCGCATTATCCATACTCCCTACCCAAAATCGTCCACGGCGATCACACTTTCCATCGTTGTACCGATTCCAGGGTTTATCTTTCTCTGGATGCATCATCGGTGTCAACTCACCTGAATCCAGATCTATACGCGCTATTCCGTTTTGCAAAGCAACAATTCCATGACTCCCAGAGGATCGAACGAAGGTCCCTACCTCATCTGGCAAGCTCCACTCTTTACGCGCATTGGTTATTGGATTCCACCTCAAAAGGCAGGGTACTTTTATATCCACCCAATAAAATTCTTGCTCTTCCACAGACCACCAGGGGCCTTCTCCGAGAATATTCTGAGATGCGATGGCAGTTTTTGGTTGCATTCCCTCAAGTTCAAAGTTTAAAGTTCAAGGTTCAAAGTTTTTGCTGAGGTCTCTTACCTACGGAGGGTATACTAAAGATATGTTTTGCATTTTGCAAAGATCTGTAAGATTTTACTCAACAAACTTACCTTCAACAACCTTGAACATTGAACTTTGAACGTTGAACTCCAAAAGACTCGACACCCATCAACACTTCTGGCAGTATGACCCGAAGCGCCATGGCTGGATAAACGACTCCATGCATGCTATACGGAAAGATTTTATGCCGGATGATTTAAAGATTGAATTGAATCGTCATGACATGGATGGTTGTATTGCCGTGCAGGTCGACCAGACTGATTCAGAAACTCAGTTTCTGCTGGACCTGGCAGATCGGCATCCGTTTATACAAGGTGTTGTTGGATGGGTTGATCTTCGCAGTAGTGACATTGAAAAACAGCTAGAACTGTGGTCCACAAAAGAAAAACTGCGTGGATTTCGCCATATCGTTCAAGGAGAATCTGATGTCAATTTTTTGCTCCGCTCGGACTTCATCCATGGCGTGCATGCCCTTCGACGATTTGATTTTACGTATGATATTTTGGTCTATCCGTATCAACTGGGAGCAACTCTTGAGTTTGTACGGAAATTACCTGACCAGAAACTCGTCATTGATCACCTGGCAAAGCCCTATATCAAAGATCAGTATATAGACGGCTGGTCCGTTTTGATGAGGGAAATCGCAACCTATCCGCATGTATACTGCAAAATCTCAGGTATCATTACCGAAGCTGCCTGGAATGCCTGGACCATTGACCAAATTGCTCCTTACCTGGACGTCGTCTTCGAAGCGTTTGGTTCGGATCGGGTCATGTACGGCTCAGACTGGCCAGTTTGCCTGGTGGCAGGCACCTACTCGGATGTCATTGGGCTGATCGAGCAGTATACAGAAGGGTTCTCTTCAGGAGAAAAAGCAAAGCTCTTTGGGGGCAATGGCCTTCGATTTTATACAGAATAAATTAGAAACCAATGAATCTCGAAATTAAGGACCATGTAGTTATCGTTACCGGAGGCGCTAGCGGTATAGGACGATCGATTGTGGAAGTATTAGTAGAAGAAGAGGCGGTGCCAATCATAATCGATAAGAATAAGACCGCTATTGACGAGACGCTTGGCGAGTATGAGGCTAAAGGAATTTCATTACTCGGAATTGAGGGTGACCTTGTGTCTCCTTCCTTTTGTGAGAGAGCAGTAAAGGAAACGGCTGAGCAGTATGGGCGAATCGATGGGCTTGTGAACAATGCAGGGATCAATGATAAGATAGGAATTGAGGATGGGTCGCCAGAAGCATTTATGGGCTCCATAGAGCGCAACTTGCTCCACGTCTATTGCATGGCTCATTATGCATTGCCCCATTTAAAAGAACGTAGGGGCCCCATTGTAAATATCAGCTCTAAAACGGCCGTCACAGGGCAGGGAAGCACCTCCGGATATATTGCAGCAAAAGGAGGGGTGCTCGGGCTAACAAGAGAGTGGGCTGTTGATCTTGAGCCGTATGGGATCCGGTCAAATGCCATTTTGCCGGCGGAAGTGTGGACGCCGATGTATGACTATTTCATCAATACCTTTGATGATCCTGAAGCGCAACTCAAGAAAATGACCTCAAAGATCCCCTTCGGCCGGCGCATGACAACACCCCGCGAAATTGCTGACATGACCGTGTTTCTCCTATCCAATGCCCGTGCCGGTCACCTAACGGGGCAATTCATGCACGTGGATGGGGGGTATGTGCATCTTGATCGAATGATGACATAGGTTATCATTCGGGTTTATTGCTTCGCTATCAGTTAGATGGGCATACCCATCTGCGCGACTTGTTTCTCGTTTCTGGTGTCTTGTTTTTTCCAGCGCTTCATGGTGAACTCACTTCAAACGAGAAACCAGAAACGAGAAACAATCCTCAGAATTCTTATCGGAGTACTATCATTTTCCTCGTTTCAGTCTTCACACCTTCATTTGTGGGTGAAGTGAGGGTGACGAGGTACATGCCGCTTGCGAGGGCATTGCCGTTGTTGTCGCGGGCGTCCCAGGTGATGGTGTGTTTTCCAGCCCGGACGGATTCATCAACCAGGGTGCGTACCTCGCGGCCCAGGATGTCGTAGATGGACAATGCGATGGAGCCACTGGTTGGGACTTCATACTGAATGACTGCTTCATCGCGAACAGGATTTGGGTAAGGATCAGCGAGGGCAAACTCAAAAGAGGGACCTACGTCAGGATCCTCATTTGAAACAGGATTGGGGCCAAGACCCTGGATGCTATCTTCCCAGAGTTGCTGTGCTGCGTCAGCGTGTGTATTCAGTTCGTCGAGTGTTTCCCCACCAATAAGGGCGTAGGCGATTTCTATGTTTCCGTCAACAGGAATGCTATAAGGGCCACCTGAGGTAAGGGTAGACACATCCCGGCCAGTCAACGTTGTTGTTTGAATGCCACCACTTATAAATGCAAATTTCTCAGCCTCTGTAAACCCATCTTCGAACAAATCGAGCTCGTTATCAACTGATCGATAGTTCACCGTAGCGTCAGTGCTAAGCAGCTTAGTACCGACATAAACGCCTGATGCACCATCCTGGAACATACCCATTCGGCGGCCAGCGTCAAACGCAGCATTATCTGCACCGGGATCAGACGGAGAATCCCAATCAAAAAAGAGCCCCATATGGAAGTTGTCAATTTGAGTAGCGCCTACATTCTCGATGGTATATCGTAGGACAATGAAATCATTGTACGCATTGGTTGTATCGGCATAACTGTCCAGGCGAACTCTGACGTTATTAGGGCTAGGCGCTTGCGAGTCTAATAAATCGAGCCGGCCTTCTTCCGTTGTGACACGGCCATCATCGATACCGAATTCAGATCCTTCAACCTGGATAAAATCATCGGTTTGATTAAACCCAGAGGTACCCCGAATATTGTCGGCAATTTTACCAGCACCACTTCCCATAATCATCCCGCCTTCAAACATATAATCGACGCCTTTGTACGTAAATCCTGTACCCCGCGTCTCCCCTTGAAACCCTTCGTAACCCAGGTTACCGTCTGGATTCAGGGTCATTTCAACCTCACCTGTGCTGTGATTGGTAATATTTACTACTACTGAAAAGATGTCCGCATCGGTGTAATCACCTCCATCGATATTGAGCATTAAGGCAATCGGTTCATTGAAGGGTACATCCGCCGAGGCAAACAATGAAAACTCAGCAGAAGCTGTTTCGCCAGTCCCAAGCGATGGACCACTCACTGTAGGAGTTGTGATGGTCACAAACGGAGAGGAAGATTCAAGCGATACATCAAACGAAGAAATGGGCTCGAGGTGATTGATCAACTCAACTTCCAATGTCGCCCCTTCTCCAGGACCTATGCGGCTGCTTCCATTTACATCGCGCAACTGCGCACTCCGAATTCGTACAGCAGGACTGGCTTCAGTAACAGCGCGTTGCGCGTTGACTCTTCCTTTTCCAAGTTTATCTCGAAATTTAATCGAGGTATTACGAGTTGAAATATCGTCCGCCGTTACACGCACTTGCTCCCTTACCTGGTCAATATTCCATTCAGGATTCTGCGTTTTAACCAACGCAGCCAATCCAGCAGCAAGCGGAGCAGAAAACGAGGTACCACTGGCATTACTGGTATATTGATTATTAAACCCGGTAGCGTCGATGTTGGAACCAGGCGCAAACACGTCTACAGATATTCCAAAGTTGGATCCTGAATTAATCACATCGAAATTTTTCCCCGTCCATCCAACAGACAGCACGTTATCGTAGTTAGCAGGGTATTGTGGGAAAAGATCGTTGTTTGTGCCATTGTTACCGGCTGAAGCTACAACGAGCGATCCGTTTTCGTAAAGGCTCTCTACGATGCTGCGAATGAGTGATGAAGGCCTATCCGAGCCAAAGCTGGCACTTACGATGTCCACATCCATCAACAAGGAATAAACCAGTCCACTGTATGAAAAGCAGAGAGAACGATCTGCATCAGGGCAACTGATATTAACGGGAAGCACCTTGGCATTCCATGTTACGCCTGCTATCCCACTGGAATTGTTTGTTAAGGCAGCAACGATCCCCGCTGTTTCGGTGCCATGAAGCGCGTTTGCTGGGGTAGCGTCACGGTCGCCCGTAGGATCGTTGTCTCCCTGGGAAGCTGAGGAAGCAGAAGAGAAGTTCCATCCATTCACGTCATCGATCAGCCCATTGTTATCATCGTCCACCCCATTATCTGGTACCTCGTTTGGGTTGATAAATACGTTGGCCTGTAAATCAGCGTGTTGCCACTCCGTCCCACCGTCGAGTATTGAGACAACAACATCACCTTGCTCCCCTTTCACTACATCCCATGCCTCAGGAATAAAGATATGAGTCAAATGAGATTGGTTTGCAAAAAGCGCATCGTTTGGTGTCGCCATTAAGGGCGCAGGTTCACTCATTGCTTCCATCCAGGATGGGTACGCGAAATGCTTGGCAATCTGCATTTTAAACAGGGGCTCTGCATATTCGACTTCAGGCAACGCTTGCAGAGCGGAGGCTACAACAAACGGGTTCATCTCCTCATCAATCTCCAATTTGTAGACGCTTGTGAGGCGGTCGAGTCCCTTGATCGAGGCTTGCTTGCCGGCAGGCAAGCCATCTAACATCGGAAACATCTTCTGTACAGAACGCACTTCAAATCGCTCTGCAACACGATCTACGGAAGAAATACCTGTCTTAGAAGCACCCAGCGAAACAGCAGAGGCATTATCAAGCTTAACAACGACCCAGCCACGGATTACGTCTTCGGGTATAGCTTTTTTCTTCTTATCGTCATCGTCACCGAAAGCAGGATCGACACCAGCGCCAACAGCCGGCATTACAATCATTAGTAAGGTAATAGAAACGAATAATGCGCTTTTTATTCGATCAAACATGAATTGGACTCCAGAAATTAATGAACAACAACGTGGCGCCTTTGCATACACCTGTCCACGTTATATCAATTATTGATACCTATTATATGTGATAGCGATGGGCAGCAAACTTTACGATATCAGGCAAATGGCATGCCTGAATGAGGGTAGGACTAACGTATAACAATTAATGGCCGGCTAGCCGAATAAGTGCGTTCCGATGCAGAAACCGTTAGACGGTAGACGTATGCACCGCTAGACACATACTCTCCCAGATCGTTTTTTCGATCCCAATCTATATTATGTACACCTGCGTACACCCGGGTATCTAACAGGGTTCTGATTTTTCGCCCTAAAAGGTTATAGAGTTCCAACTGAACCTGCCCTTCTTGGGGCAAAGTGAAGCGAATAGTAGCCTCAGAGGTTACAGGGTTGGGGTAAGCCGCATCCAGACTAAAGGCCAGTAGGCCCTCTGGTTCATCGACAGATACCGGATTCGGATCAGTTGTTCGAATCGTTTGCTCCCATAAACGCTGCGCATTATCGGAAAAGCCATTCATATTGTCAATGCTTGTTGCTGCGAGTAGTGCAAATGCAACCTCAATCGGTTCACCGGGCAATATTTGATAAGGGCCAGCAGCGATTAAGGTAGAAACATCGTCATCATCTACAGACTCCGTTTGAACCCCGCTAGATAGAAATGTCCACTTTTCTGCATCCGTAAATCCATCTCCTCCAGATCGGTCATCAAAGATTTCTTCGTTCCGAATGGATCGGTACGATACATTTCCGAAAGACGATAGCAATTTAGTACCGAATACAAGAATGGGATCCTCACTACTTGGTTGCACAAGCCCCATTCGTCTGGTTGCATCGTACCGCGCATAGTCGCCCCCGGTAGTTAAATCCCAATCAGTAAACAGTCCTATATAGACGTTATTCAATGTAGGGCCGTTTTCATCCGGCAAAGAGAGGAAATACCTCAGTATGATGAAGTTCGCATTGTCTTCGTCTGTATCAGCATAGCTTTCCTGATGGATTCGAAGCCCAATCTCCTCCGTCTCTTTCAAAATGACCAGTCCATTCTCAGTAGTGGTGGTGCCCGGCAATACGCCAAACTTAGAACCAAATACACGCTCAAAATCCGTATCCTGCGTAAGAGGCTCTTGATTGCGAATGCTGCTCAAGATTGTGTTGCCCCCAATGCCAATAACAAGCCCACTTTCAAATAGCCAGTTCACCCCAAAGTACCTAAACCCTTGCCCCTCGGATGTATCTTTAAAGTCCGACCAACCTATATTGCCTTCGTCTGTTAACGATACCTGTAGAACCCCAGTGTCATGAGTCACCCTGTTTACTGTGAGGTCGATCAATTCCGTGCTTGAAAACCCATCCCCCTCAACGGATAAATTAAACCGCAAGGGGTAATCATTGGGTACATCATCCGCCAATTGAAATGAAAACTGTGCAACCGCTGATCCTTCTGAGGAGACAGTGCCAAGCATCCCTGCAGTTTGATTCATGGTAACAAGAGAATCCACTGTAGAAATAGAGTATGAGACGTTGCCTGCCGAAGCCAGGTAATTGAACAGATCCAGCATAACCTCAACGGTTTCACCTTCCTGAATGGCGCCATCGCTACCGCTCTCTATAAAGGTTATCTCCTCTACCCGTATGGATGGGATGGTTGTTTCAGTTAATGCACGAACAGCATCAATCCGCCCACTCCCTAAAAGGCCGTTCAGCTCATTAGAATTGGCCTCCTCGATTTGCCGGCTGGTTGCTCGAATTTGCTCGCGAACCTGCTTCATGGACCACTCATCTTGC
>JAHQVL010000337.1 GCA_019634345.1 Rhodothermaceae bacterium | reverse complement strand
CGTTCATCTTTGCAGTGGCTTACCCGCCTTTTGCTCAATAGAGCAAGGCCCCTAGAGCATATGGTGTTTTGGTTTGCAGTTCTGTTTTTTTACACCCTCTATTTTGGCTCGCGCCAGGATGGGTATGGGCAGAACCTGATTTTCATTGGCTTGCTACTCCCTATTACGGCGGCGGCAACCTATGTCCTCCTCTACTGGCTCATTCCAAGGTACCTGCTCCAGCGAAGGTACGCCTTATTCTGCCTGTATCTTGTCTACACACTCATCTTTTCTGTATATCTAGAGCTTCTGCTAGTGCTCCTGCTGTACATCAATGTATCCGATTATCAAGCTATGTTCGTGAAGCCTGGCCTGGTAGACATTATGGATGTACTGGTGAGCATGTACCTCGTTATTTTCCTTGCTTCAGCGATTAACTTGTTGAAGCGCTGGTTCACAATCCAAACCTCAAATGCCGCCCTTGAGAAAGCCCAGATCGAAACCGAGCTTAAACTAAAAAGCGCTGAGTTGCAGGTACTAAAATCCCAGATCCACCCTCATTTTCTCTTCAACACCCTCAACAACTTGTATGGACTTGCCCTCGAAAAATCAGACCTGGTGCCGGACGTAGTGCTTCGAATGTCTGAGCAGTTGGATTATATGCTTTATCGCACCACGGATAAACGCGTCCCGTTGACGGACGAGGTGCATCACATTAAAAACTATATCGAGTTAGAGTCACTTCGGTACGCAGATGACCAACTCAAGGTCTCTTTGGACCTATGCAATGGCATTGAAGGACATACCATCGAGCCTCTCCTGCTTCTTCCTTTTATTGAGAACAGCTTCAAACATGGCGTATCGTCTACTCGTTCGCCTGGATGGATTACTATTCGTTTGGTGATTCTCGAACACTCCCACCTTGTATTCTCTGTTGAGAACAGCAAAAAAGAATCCACTGAAAGCCAGGACACGCACTCAGGAATCGGTCTTAAAAATGTACAACGAAGGTTAGAGTTGCTCTACCCAGAAAGACATGAACTAGACATCCAGCAGACACCCACAACATACTCTGTTAAACTGACCCTGCAGCTTAATGAACCCGCATGAGATACAATGTATGATTGTCGATGACGAGCCTCTGGCGATAAAGGTCATTGAATCCCATTTAAAAAGGGTGCCCGATGTGTCTGTGATAGCTACCTGTCAATCAGCTATCGAAGCTTATGGGGCCCTCAATCAGCATGAAATCGACTTGATCTTTCTCGACATCCAGATGCCTGAGCTAACAGGCATCGAGTTTATCAACGCCTTGAAGAATCCGCCCGGCATCATCTTTACGACAGCACATCGAGACTATGCATTGGAAGGGTTTGAGTTGGATGCCATTGATTATCTTTTAAAGCCTGTATCCCTTCCCCGGTTGCTTAAGGCCATCGATAAATACCGCCGGCACCGGCATTCCCCAACACCCCTTGAAGAAAATGAGTCGGATACGTCCTCTTTTATCACGGTACGATCAAACCGAATGACCGTTCGAATTCCCGTATCAGAAATCCATTTCATCGAGAGCATGAGCGACTATGTACAGATTCACACAAAAACAGGGGTGGTGGTGTGTAAAGAGCGAATCAGTCATCTAACCGAGAAGTTGGAGCCCGAGGGATTTCTGCGGATCCATCGCTCTTTCCTGGTAGCTAAATCCAGGATAAGCTCCTATTCTTCAGAACAAGTATGTATTGAAGATCAGGTACTTCCTATCAGCAGGTCGTATAGGCAAGAGGTGAAACGAAGTTTGAGTGGCTAGCTTTTACACATCTTTGAATACAGTTCACGACCACGTCACTCAAGTGTCATCGGGACCGGTTCAAATACCTCTATTGATTCTGAATATACGTACTGAATGTCAGGTAAATCGCCAAATTGGCGCTCGATTAAGTTATTGTCAACAGTATACTGATACTCAAGCCGGTATGTACCCACGGGCATCCAAGGCTCAATGGGTCGCCTGGCAATGAACCTTCGGTCACCTGGATTAATACCGATGCCAATATCAGGACAGGCGCGGATATCGAGAATTGGGGAAATAACTCTTTCCCACTCTCCCTCTTTGAGTTGCTGAAACCAGAGTTCGCAAATACCAGAAGTGATACCCAGCCCTGTCCGATTATTGAAAGAAACAAGCACAGTGTCTTGCACTTCATAGCGAGTCTGATCCGTTTCAAGGAAAACACCCTGTTCTTCTTCCTCACCAAACAATTCGCATCCTTGCATCAGGGCCAGGAGAGTTATTATCAGGAGTATTCTTCTCATGTAGTGTAGGATCGTTTGGACCGTTCAAGATAACAAAAAGTTATCAATTTGACTCCCCTACCCCTGGATCTATTCCCACTGCTATTTCAAGAGGATCATCTGCTTCATAATGGTCTCAACTCCTGTGGTAAGGCGGTAAAAGTAAATGCCACTGGCAAGGCCGCTGGCGTCGAAATCGGCTTCGTATCGGCCGGCTTCTTTTACTTCGTCAACCAATACCTGAACGAGTTTACCGGTTGCATCATACACGGTTAGATTTATATCACTGGCTACAGGCAGCTCATACCGAATCGTTGTTGTCGGATTAAACGGGTTGGGGTAATTTGGCCACAACTGTGCTTGTACAGGGATGCCAAGATCAACGCTTACGACTTCTGAATAAGCAAATTGGCCATCAAAGTCGATTTGTTTTAACCGGTAGTAGAGTTGATCGGTATTATACGGAAGTTGAGCATCGGCATATTGATACGAAGTACTAGAGATTGCTGTACCCTGGCCTTCTATAAAAGCAATTCGTTCGAACACCTGGCCATCTAACGAACGCTCCAAATCGAAACCGGCATTATTGGTTTCAGAAGCTGTCTCCCACGTCAACACTACAGTGCCTTCGGAGTGCACGCCTGAAAATGTGGTTAACTCAACAGGTAATAGATCATCCAGCAACAAAAAGGACTGCTCAGAACCAAAGAGTGACCCTTTAAAATTGCTATCAATGCTTTGTACACTCCAGTAATACACGCCCGCTTTTAACAGCCTTATTTTCCAGGAATTAACCTGTTGCATATTGCCTTGCCGGACAATATGTCTGAACCCGTTCGCATCAGCCATTGGTGCCAGAATATCGGTTCCACCTGGAGTTGTACCAATGCGGAGGTTGTATGATAGTCCAGCAGAAGCCGTCTCATCATCTCTGCCCTGATCCCAGTTAAGAGTAACGGTTTCGAGGTCAATATTGCTAAAAAACTCCGCAGGCGGTTCAGGGCCTGCATTTTTCTTCTCCGAGTTGTTTACGTACAACTTCGCCGATCGACTATTGTCACTTTGCTCTCCCATCACAAAGACATCAAGGTCATCATCGTTATCGTAGTCGGCCCAGGCTACGGAGCTTTTTGACACGCCAGTAAAGCCGGCATTGAGTGCACTAAAAGAACCTTGCTGGTTGATATAAACATCCGTTACTCGTGCGCCACCGGTGGAACCACTTAGAATAAGATCTAGATCTCCGTCATTATCGGCATCGCCCCACCGGGCAGAGCTAAACTCTGCACCAGGTAAACCCGCTCCAATATCTGTAAAACTTCCTCCATCATTTCTGTAAATCCGCGATATAAACTCGCTACCCGTCGTTCCTGTTATCAACAAGTCAGGATCACCATCCTGATCATAATCCCCCCAGTCGACACTGCTTAGATCTACATTAGGTACTCCATGAGATACCGGTGAAAAGATGCCTTCTTCATTTTGGTAAAGGAGGGTGCGGCGATTGATCACATTGTCAATGCGGCCAGTAGTCATGATATCCAAATCGCCATCCACATCATAGTCAACCCAGGCGATACCGCCACGCCGGATACCCGTTAACCCTGCACCAATATCAGTAAAACTGTTGTTCTCGTTTTCGTAGACGCGGGCAATGTTCTCCAGGCTGCTAAGAAGCCCGGTAAGAAGAAGATCTAGGTCTCCATCGTTGTCATAATCACCCCATGCAACAGCTCCTTCAAGCACTCCAGGTACCATGGTTGCATTTCCAGAATAGGAACTGCCATTATTCGTATACAAGATTGTATTATGGCTATCTCCCGGTCCACGTCCAGTAATCACAACGTCCAAATCACCGTCGTTATCATAGTCACCCCAATCGAGAGCAGCGAGATCCAGGTCATTAAAGCTCATGGTGCTTTGAGTAAAACCAGAGCCAGTGTTCTCATACAACGTCGTTGAAGCCCCATTATTCGATGTGCCCATCGTCATTAGATCCAGGTCACCATCGCCATCATAATCACCCCATTCAGCATCTCCTTCATCTAATCCATCAAAATTTTGCCCTGAATCCGAAAACGGAGCGACACCGATAGGTTCACCTACAACAACTGTATTTTCCGATGCAAACGATGATCCCATGAATCCCCCATCCACAGCCTGCACACTCCAGTAGTAGGTCCCATCTGCCAAATCGTTTATGGTCCAAGAGGTGTTATGATACGTGTTGCCCCAGTGTGGCTGGAGAACCGTCCCTCCTGCCAACGAAGAAGGAGACACTATATCACTGGCTCCCGGCTTCGTACCAACGCGCAGGTTATAGGTAAGGCCCGGTGTGGGTGTTTCTTCATCACCTAGCGATGTCCATATGAAGGTCACCGAGGATCCACTCACTGCTGTTTTTAGATCTCCAGGTGTAAGGGGTTTGTCGTTTTTTTCGCGGCGGGTATTTGAATAGATTCGAGTAACCGGTTTACCATCGAGCATCCCTTGAATGAGTAGATCGATATCATCATCGTTATCATAGTCTGCCCATGCTGCACTCGATACGGTCATTCCATCGAAAGCACCCACCAGGTTAACAAATTCACCATCTCTGTTTTCATAGAGGGGAGATTCGGAAGGTAATATAACATCCAGGTCCCCGTCCATATCCATATCAGCCCATACGGGTATGCCTGAAGAGTTTGGTAATAGTTCATCCTTCAGGGTGAATGAATCGCCGTTTGTCTGATAAATTCCGGAAAATGGACCGGTGAGTCCAGGGAAGGAAAAGGCCCCGGCTCGATCTCCAGAAGTGATAATATCCATGTCTCCATCTGCGTCGTAATCGCCCCAGGCAGGTGCTCCTCTCCACCCTTGAAGCAGGCCCGCATTGATAAATTCAAATGCGCCGCCTACGTTTTTATTCACACTGCTTAAGCCACCATCACATTGAGAATCATCCAACCCATTAGACACAAAGTCGATGCGTCCATCGCTGTTGTAATCAGCAGGTACGATGCTACCGGAGGACGTCGTATTCCCCCAAAGCTCAAATTTTTCTGCAAACACCCCTTCCTTGTTCAGCCGGACGCCAATAGACCCACCGATGACTCCACCAAACTCAAAGGGCGATACCAGGTCTAATAAACCATTGTTATCTACATCTACGAGCACGCGGCGGTGTGATTCTACCTGGCAGAAGAAAGACGTCCCTGGATCAATGCCACTATCAACAAATTTTTGCTCTTCGTTTGTATAGATCCTCGAAAACTCATCTTCTCTATTTCCACTTCCCTTGTTTGCATGCACAAGTACATCGAGGTCATTATCATTATCATAATCAGCGAGTTGAAGAGTCCCAGCTGGTATGTCAGTTTGAACTTCAGAGAATGCCCCCTTGTCATTTCGGAAGATGCTTGTAGTGCCATCTGATGGGATAAAAATATCGAGATCCCCATCGTTATCATAGTCGCCCCAAACACCAAATCCAGGTACATCAGTGCCCGTGTATTGAAACTGGTCATCAATCAGATCAAAAACCTGTTCAGCAGCATAGGCAGATCTCTCAAACCGTTCATCTACAGTTGCGACACTCCAATAAATCGGCCCTCCATTCAGAGATTCTAAAATAAATTCAGTGGCCTGTCCTGTATTTCCGGCAGAAGTACCCTTTGGGGCTATGATGTCCGATGCACCCGGTTTTGTCCCAACCCTAAGATCATAAGTCAGCTGAGATTGATCCGATTCTGAATCGAAACCGGGGCCCCATTGAAGAGTCACGATTCCATCATGCTGTGATGCCCACAGATTAAGTGGCGGGGTTGGGGCCACCATTGACGAGACGGCTACCCCCAGCTGCACCTCGCCTTCCTCTAATGCAGGATCAGGCACAGAAAATTGAGCAAGTGAAGCAGGTGTCACCAAGAAGATGTATAAGGATGTAAGAATGAAGAATGTCAACCTGCCGGAGGGGCTCATAGTACATGGGTCGGAATTAAATGTTACAAACGAAACGTGTAAAGAGATAGGCTGGGCGTGAAACCACTTACAAAGAAAACATACAAAACTGATTAGGATTACAAATACTACTATAGGTCTAATTAATTCGTCTCAGGTTCTATTTACATAACGGTCATTTTTCTATATATAAAGCCGTTATTATCTCACCTGCAATCAGGCCAACACCAGGTACAGTGGAACGGCCTTAATGATCAGGGGACGCGTGTTGCTTCAGGTGTTTACTTCTGGCGAGTTCACTCGAGTTCTTCGTTCTTGACCGGCCAGATAATCGCACGATAGTCGGGACTGAATCACTCATCACGCTTTCCAGATATTCTTGCATCTAGAGAATCCCGGTATGTTTCGAGGAGTGCTCGAGCCTGTTCTACTGATTGGTGATCGCTCTCCAATACGTCTAAGGCTCTATCCACCTGGCTATACTCCTCGAAGAGTAGTTCAATCTCTGAAGGGAGTGGAGAGATACCTAGCGGTAGAACGCGATAGTGTGCGACTCCATCAACGAGGCTCGAGTTCAATCCATAACGCACCTCCTCGGTGTCCAACCATCGGGCAATATGCGGCTTGTTTCAAGATCTATTAATCGTTGATCTTCTCGCAATGAACCAACCAGTGGCTCAATGTCTGCATCTGTATACCCACGCAAGAGGATTACAAGCCTGGTTTTCTCTTCTGCCGGTTTCGGGACATATACGGCCTGAATTTATCTTTATTTTCCAGTTGCTGGTACTTCTGTATCGCTTTTAAAAATGCATCTTGTAACAAATCCTGGGCTTCGGTATGCGTTGCCTTGGCAGCAAGGGTAATGCAATACTTGAGGGCATCATCGTAGTGT
>JAHQVL010000336.1 GCA_019634345.1 Rhodothermaceae bacterium | reverse complement strand
CACCGACTTTTTCGTCACGCTCAATATTCGTCGGATTTACCGGGTTGAGGATATCTGTTGGATTCCAGACAAACCCGGTCCCCCAGGCAATGCGTTGCCTGCCGGCCGTCAACTGGAAGTTATCCAGATACAAGGATACGTGCGCTCGAAAGAGGGATTGACGGAGTTGATGTTGAGCACTTGAGCTAATCGTCCAATTCAAATCCAGAAGTGTTGCGCGCTCCAGGGCATTACCGAGTTGGAAATCAGGAGAGGTAAGAAAGCTGCCCGTGACTAACTCCGTGTCCAACCAGAGTTCAGCATGCACCACCGAGTTTGCATTCACCCTGCCAATCACGCGCCCTCGGCTGATGTTCAAATAATACGGATCGGATGTCAAAAAGGAGTTTGACCGAATCCCGAGGTTCTTAAGGTACCCGTTAAAGCTGGTTGCAAATTGTGCGTAAGAAGGGGAGGGGGCGAGGAGCAGGTACAGAATGAATGCCAGTAGCCCACTTGAGATGAGCACCATCCTTTTGTGATCTGCTCGCCCAGATCCCTCGATCGCTCCGCTCCAACGGGATGACAAGAGGAAGGGATGAAATATCCGTTTACAATGCATTTTCCAATCCCAGTTTATCTTCTCTGTACTAGCATCAAGTATAAATCAAACGAACCCTGCACTTTGCACCCTGCACAAATAAATCAAGCCTCCAGCTTTATTTATTTAAAAACGTCCTCAACAATCCTCCCATCTCTGAGCTTAATCAGCCTGCGCGCCCGTTCCATAACCATTGGGTCGTGGGTTGAGAACAGGAAGGTGATGCCCGTTTGTTCGTTTAGCTCGCGCATGGTGTCTAACAATTTAGCGCCGGTCTCAGAGTCCAGGTTGGCGGTGGGCTCATCGGCAAGAATCAATTTAGGCCGTGCAACCAGGGCACGAGCGATGGCGATGCGCTGCTGTTGACCGCCACTCAATTGATTCGGCCGCCGATTTAACAAGGCTTCTTCAATGCCAAGCGCAGCCAGGTCGTTTTTGACGCGCTCCCGTCGTTCTTTCGGATCTACACCCTGGAGCAACAGAATAAATTCAGCATTTTCTTCAGCAGTAAGAACAGGAATCAAGTTGTAAGCTTGAAAAATGAATCCCATGTTATTCAGCCTGAAGGTAGCCCGCTGATTGCGGTTCATAGCCTCCGTCTCCTTGCCATCAAAGAGAACGGAGCCTGAGGTTGGTACATCCAGTGTCCCAATGCAATTTAACAGGGTTGTTTTCCCGGACCCCGACGGACCGGCGATAGCCGTAAACTCCCCAGGCTCAATAACCAGATCGACGTTGTTCAGCGCGTGCACTGGCACAGCGCCTTTTTTCTGGTAGGTTTTTGATAACTGACTCACTTGAATCAGCGGACGGCCTTGTGTGGCGGTGGCCGATTCCGTGTGGGTAGCTGCGTGAGAATCAGACATAATTTATAGCGTCCACCGGCTCAAACCGGCTTGCTTTGAATGCAGGATAAAGTACAGATAAAAGAACCATTGCAAAGATCATAATGAACCCGCTTCGTACCTGTCCCCAGTCCAGGCTGGGGTAAATCACGGTATCCACGCCCATTGCTGATAGGCTATCGGAGAAGGCGGAAAGATCCAATCCGTTTTGGATCCAATAATTCAGGAGTAAAAATGCGAAAATGCTTCCTACGGCAATTCCAATCAACGCGATAAACAACGCCTCGACGTACAGCATGACCCGAATCTGAAAGGGCCGGGTGCCGTTTGCCATCAGGATGCCGAATTCGTGGATCCGTTCAAAGATGACCATCAAAAAGGAGTTGATAATCGTAAAGACAATCGCAGTAAACAGCAGCCCGATGAGGATATAGATGCCAAAGTCTTGTACATCCAACATCATCACCATGAACGGATTCCGTTCTTTCCAGGACAACAATTCGACGTTCTCTGTATTAATTTTTGAACTCAAACTCGCTTGCACCGGGTCAAGCTCGGCATTGCGAACAAGGCGCAATGCCATGACTGAAATCTCTTCATCCGCATACCCAATCATGTCCCGTGCCTGGGGCAGGGAGATAAATAGATTGGTTTTGTCGAATTCGCCGCTGCTCGTTTTGAACAAACCACTTACCCTGAAAGCAGCTTGAGCCAGTTCATTCTCTACGTCGTTGGCCATAAGAACGATTTTTTCTCCTGGAAGCACGTTCAACTGATCGGCCAGCGTTGAAGAAATCAATATCTCTGCGCCCTTTGCCTCCTCATCAAGGGTAGTGCCTTCTGTCATCCGCTCGCTTAGAGGTAGAATGGCTTCGTAAGAGGGGGGATCGATGCCATGAATCATCACCCCGGATGCTTGTTCTGAACTGGTAACCATGCCGGCAAAGGTTACCGTAGGGGAATAGGCTAATTCTGGAACCTCATTAAGGAGGGATTCCAGGGATGCCATATCGTCCATCCTGTTGTACGGATCCGGGTTTTCGAAATACCCCTTTGACGCAAGTTGCAAGTGGCCGCCCTGCAATTCAATGGCTGAGTTGATCATTGACCCCGTTAGGGCGCCCATATAGCCCAGTGCTCCCAGGAACGTAAACACGCCCAGTGCAATGGCCGAAATGAGGACCCAGGACCTCCTCGGGTTTCGCCACACGTTTCGCCAGGCTATCTTGAATAGAATGTTCATGAGGTCATCCTCCGCTAGCTATCAGGCTTTCCTCATCGCAGTGACGGGAGAGTACCCGTACACTTTTAATGAAGGATAGATGGATGCAAACAGCGATACGAGAAATACAGAGACAAAAGGAAATACAAACACATTGGGGCGGGTCGAAAACTTGATCCCGTCGAACATGAACCCAAAGCTTTTGTAAAGCTCCAGCGCTTCTCCGGGCAATGGGATGATTACATCCTTCAATGCAATGAAGAGCCCTGTGATGACTACAGCACTCAGAACCAAAGCCATGAGTACTTTGATCGAAAGCTCGATAAAAACAAGCGCGCTGAGTGTGTAGGGTTTTAGTCCAATAGATTGCAGAATACCGAATTCGCGAATGCGCTCCATGACGCTCATGGTCGTTGTATTAAAGATTTCGAATCCGATGAGCAGCAGTAAAAAAGTATAGAACACATAGTTGCCGGCGTCATCCAGGGCGCGAGTTTGCATGAGCTCAGGCATCAGCTCTTCCCATGTCATGACCTCTATGTCCGACTCTTCAAAGGATGCCTTCATTTCTGCTGCATGGATGGGGGCGTTATACGGATCTTCCGTTCGGAGAACGAGATGGGTGATCCGGCCCGGCATCGCGAACAGATCCTGGGCATCTTCCAATCGCATCACCAGCGTGCCTCGATCCAGGTCCAGGCTCCCCGAATCGATCAACCCTTTGATTCGATACAGATCAGCCCCCATTGCACTACGATACCCTTGCGTAAGCACCGCAATGGTGTCTCCAATCGATACATTCAGGTTTTTGGCGAGGGTGCTGCCGATGAGGATTTGCCGTTCGTCTGTTCTTTCCAGGTACTCGCCTTGAACGGACGCTCTGGAAAAGGCGGAGACGTTTTGTTCATAATCTGGCTCAATACCAATGATCATACCCCCTGCACTGGAAGAATCTGAACTGATCAGCCCAAAACCAAGGAGTCGCTTGGATTGGTGATCGATCCAGTCAAGATCGTCCGTTACTTCATGCAATGCATGCTCTGAGAGGTCGATGGAATTGGTGAGCGTGGGTTCATCGTTATATCCCGCGGCATGAACTTGTATCTCTCCCGTCATGAATCCAATCGCATTGGATTCAGCGGCTTCATAGGTGCCGGCTTGAAACGAACTGGCCAGCGTGATGATGATCGTCGAAAAAACAATCGCGCTGATGGTGAGCAAACTGCGGCGTCGATTTCGCCACACATTGCGCCAGGCTAATTTGACCAACGTAGTCATGGGTCGACTCCTATAGTCTAGCTCTCTTTAAATTTTGCTGTGTAAATACAGATTCCTTGATGTCCGCATTGAACTCTACGTTCACCAGCTCCAAGGTGGTGGCGTGTCCGGGCTTTTTGTCTTCGGATAAGGTCATGATGGCTGGCAATGTGCGGCCGTGCATGGTCTTAAAGCCGGAGAAGTCTACCGTTCGTACCCGCTCGCCTCGTTCGTTAAAATACTCCGCACGCAACGGCAGATAATCGTCGACCCGAATCCACTGTACGATACGATCCCACGTTACTGGGGCATCCGGCTTAGGGATCAACTCGACCATATAGGCTTCGCCTGCATCCAACTCTTCCCGTCCTAAAAGGGCATGCTCGTAGTCATTGACGATGCTGGATTCCCGCACGAGATCATCGTTCGTGAAATTAGACCCCATCCAGGATTGCAGCCGCATGGAGGGAGGAATTTTGATGGTCCGGTTGATCTTTGGTACGTATTGCCACATCTCCCGCTCCAGGCGAAGGAAGCTCACGCCCTTCTCGCGTTGGGGTTTTTGGATGCGGATAAAACTACGCCGGGTCCCATCGGCCCAAAAGTCAAACTCAATCTCTCGCTCCCACTCTGGGCGAGTAATCAGCATGCGGTACGTTCCCGTTTGCGTTTCGCCACGCATGAGTTGGTCCGACTTCTCAATGATCGAGAGCGCGGTTTCTTGGGCAAAGGAAGGCGGCGGGAGAAAAGAAGCCAGTAAGAAGAGAATGGGTAGGAATAGAAAGTGGGTACATGAAACGGCAGCACTACATCGCATAACCAGGAACCATGATGGCCTAAAAAATAGTACGCCTTAGTATACGGAAGCCTTTTAAATATAGTTTACCTCCTCAAAGCGAATTCACGTAAGGGGCTTGCTGTTATACTTGTAAGGCAGGCCCTTACCGCTGCGAAAATCAAGCTCAGGCCTGATCCCCTGTGATTCTGAGCCCGTCGAAGAATCTGTCTAAAACACACCCTTTCAGGCATTCTGATGGAGTTTCAATAAATAACAGATCCTTCGCTGCGCTGCTGATTACGTCTCGCTTGTCACCCCGACCTTGTGGAGGGGTCTATGCTTTACGCGAGCACCCTGGCCAGAGTAAAGCATAGACCCTTCGAAGAGCTGCTGATGACACCTCGCTTGTCACCCCGACCTT
>JAHQVL010000335.1 GCA_019634345.1 Rhodothermaceae bacterium | reverse complement strand
GTATGTTTCTCCCGTTTGAAACAGAAGCGGATACCCATCCCCTCCTTCCGTAAAGGGTTCGCCGGTAAACATCGCCCGGATAGCCAACTGACCTCGCTTTCCCATCGGACGGAGTGCCATTCCCATTACCCAGGCTGGCGCGCCAAAGGCTTGAGCCCCTCTATATCCTGCGCCGAAGAGATCTTGATTGGTATACCGCACAAAAGCACGCCCGTGCACCATGAACATCCAATTCTTAGACGATCCATGCAATCCTTCCATAGGCGAAGCCGCAGGATGCCAGTTCGTACCGGACCCATCCATATTCATGGGTAATCCGGATAAAAGGATACTGGCCATGTGCTCGCTGTGCTGCTCGTGGCTCGCAGGTTCTTCTTGAGCGCCGTGGGCTGTTGTATCTGCAGGCATAGCAGCATGCATGTGATGATGCTGAGCCGTCCCTTGGAGCCCAAGCAAACTCCAAACAGTTAAACAAAGGAAGAGAAAGATGGCGTATTTCATACCCTGACAAGAAAACGGGCTGCCCGTTTTCGTTTCGTGTTTCGTGTTGCGTGTTTCGGGTTCAGAAAGATAGGTGAACCTTTCTGCTGGGCGCATCACATAGGTATGTTATAGTTTACCTGGTGCTGGAATTAGGATAGGTTGGACACAATTTGGGGATGGGCTTTATTTGAGCGTACCATGCATCACCTGGACGCTATCTCCTACCTGGCTGGCGATGGCCCACAAGGATGAGGTTGTTGCGATTGAAGGGAGCGTACCTGCAGAGAAGGCTTCGTTGATATAGGTGAGTTTGCCTGTTTCGTCTGTGTAGGCTAACTGGATACCCTTGGCCTTTTTATCCTCCCACGTAAGCCATGTATGCGTCTCACCATGGCCGCTCGCTTGTACCTGAGATACACCCACTTCGGCAACCAGTGTAGTCGGTTCGCTGAAGGTAACGCCATCCTTCGAGGTACTGTAATAGAGTCCCGGATGGGTTTCTACACCAGTATACCAGGTTGCGTGGAAGACGCCGGCTGCATCAATCGTCAATGAAGGCCCTGAGTGAGGGCATCCCTCTACACTCCAGTTGTCTGCATAAATACGGCGTGGTTCAGTGAACGTTTGTCCGCCATCGGTGGAGTGCGCAAGCGCCATGTCTCGTTCCGTATTGGGGAAGATATGCCTCCAGGCTACGTAAACCGTCCCGTCCTCTGCGACCATAATCGATGTACGGCAGCACTGACATGTTTCCTTAGCTACAACGGTCCCTTCAGAGAAGGTTTCTCCAAAATCAGCGGATGAAGCGACCCATACCTGAGTGCCCGGTTCGTGCCTGGCATGGGCAGAAGCACTATGCTTGTGGCTCACAGTCTGTACAGTCTTAGGGGAGTGATTGGCAGCCATTGCCCGATATCGCTCCCGGGAATCCAGCCAGGACACATAAATCGTCCCGTCGTTAGCGACCGTTATATCTTGGAATGTATGGCCTGCGGGAAATTCACCAGCGTCGCTATTAATTGCTTGAGGGGGATCGAAGGTGCGTCCACCATCTTTGGACCTGGCAAAGAGTAGGTCGCTAGCCGGAAATCGCCGGCCTTCGACGGGGATTGAACTGGTCCAAACCACGTACACATTCCCCTCAGGACCAACAACGACCTGCGCCGGTGCCTGCCCGTGCACGCTTGCATTCACCAATCCGTCACTGGCTCGTACGGGCGTATTCCAGTCTTCCTGGTCTACATGCTTAGAAGCAAGATATACGTTATTAATCTCGCCGTCTTTTTGAAAGAAAGCGACGTAAACATTCTGAGAATCTGCATCCAGGGCAATGGTAGGAATACGGGCATTCTCGATACTATTGATTTGTGCAACTGAGGGTGCAACCGGTTGAGTCTTCTCTACAATAGCCTCTGGTTCGGCACCTTCTTGTGGAGTTTCACAGCCTAAGAAGCCGATGAGGCAAAAGAAAAGAAAGGTGTGTGCTACATGGAAACGTTTCATGATTCTTTAAATCTCTGGGGTGACTTAATCAGTCACCCAATTTTTTTAGCGAGGAAGGCTATTAAATTCTTTATTTCTTGGTATCGCCCCGGCCACCGAGCCGGGGTCCATGCACCCTCAATTTTACTTAAGTTTGCATGGATCCCTGATCAAGTCTGGGAAGACACCAAGAAGATCTTAACAGCCTCCTCTCATGAGGGGAATGTTACAAAGGAGTAAAGATCGAGCTATCGTTGACCAAATTTGTAGCCGATGCCAAATACAACATTGCGTGCAGCGCCGGGGTTGAAGCTGTGGCCCCATCGGCTTTTTGAAGCTACGTTTGCGTACAGCTCGTCGGTCATATTTTCCAGATTCGCCCATACTTCAACATTTCTGATCTGGTATCCTGCTCTAACATGAAGCAGATCATAGCCTTCATATTCCTGTGTGTTAGCGGCATCCAGGTAATAATTGCCGAGGTGTTGCCATTCTAACCCAATGCGTGCTCCTGGTAGGAAAGCAGGCTTGAAGGTGACCTCTGCATTGGCAATCCACTGAGGAGCTCGGTCCATTTCATTGCCATCCAGTACAACGCCCCCGTCCTCATGACGCACAAATTCGTGCTTTGCGTTTGTCCCCCCCAATCGAAAGGAAAGAGATCGAACAGGCGTATAAACGAACGCATATTCGACACCGCTATGGCGGGTCTTGCCGGCGTTTCTATTCACGCTGGATCCATCGTCGAGTTGAACGGAGATGATCTCGTTTCGGCCATCCATCTGGTAGATACTGGCATTCACGTAGAGCTTGCCTTTTAGGAGCGCAGCCCATCCACCGGTTTCATAGGAATCGAAGGTCGCCGGCTTGAGCGTCGGAACGTCGACCCCTCTATACAACTCGCCAACTTCTGGAGGAATGAAGCCCTGGCTTGCATTCGCATACAATCCAATGCCTTGCCCGAAATCATAGGTAAATCCAATCTTAGGGCTTACGCTGTTGAATCCGTTGGTCTCGTCAGGTGCACCAGAGAAGGCCGAGGCAGGGAGATGGTTGTCGTACTTGTAATCGATGCGATCATACCTCAGCGCAGCGACTACCCGTAGCTTTTGCACCGGGGTGAATTCGAATTGAGCATAAGCTCCTGTATTCAAGAGATCGATGTCATAATCTGTTAACGAAGAGTCCATGTCGACGAAGTTGACGTATTGACCATCTTCATTTCGGTCGATCTCCAGAAAACGAGCAAAGTAGGTATTCGGGCTGAAGTCCGTACTCAACCCTGCCGTAATGGAGGCGTCCAGGAAGCCGAGGAAGGCTTTATGTTGCAGGTTTGCGACATAGCTGGTAAAGCTATTTTCGTTGATTTCGCCTGTGGCGCGTGCGGCATTGCTTCGGTCGTTTCGGACTCTGTAGGAAGGTAACTGCCCTACAGCGTTATCCCGATAGGACACACTAAAGGCGGTTTGCTGCTTTTCATTCCAGTTATGAGAAAGGGTAGAACGAAGGCGCGTCGCATCCACCTGGCGGTACGTGAAGGTTTGCAAGCTGGAATACCCTCTTCCATAAAAGTTCAAGCTGTCCAGGCTTCCTCGCATATCGGTATCGAGGTGGTTGGAGGTGAATGTAGTGACGAGTTCTGTTTTGTTGCTTATATCGTAATCGGCGCGCAGCGTCAGGGAGAACTTATCAAAGTCGCTATGATCGGCCCAACCGTCTCGCTGGCGTGCCAGGTACCCACCGGCATAGAATCCGATTTTCCCAACGGTAGAACTTGCGTTAAAATCGCTGCGTCGGTAGCCGAAGTTGTCAACCCGCGCGTTCAAGTAGCCGGTAAATTCTCGTGTTGGCTCTGGGGTGATGAAGTTGATTGCTCCGCCAACCGCATTACTTCCATAGAGCGCAGAAGATGGCCCTCGGATGACTTCAATACGCTCGATACCGGCCATGTTCATTTCAATCAACGCATTGTGATTAAATACCCCGGTTGGCCGAATGGGAATACCGTCTTCCATGTATACGAACAGGGCTTTGTATTGAAGGGGCTGGCGAATACTCATGCTATGCTGCTCGCTTCCGAGGTTCACCATGTGCACTCCTGGTACCTGGTTGAGTGCCTGGTACAGCATGGTAGGCTTGGTTTCCTCCAGCTTGAGGGCCGAGATTGCGTCGACGGCTACAGGAGCGTCGGTTCTAGCCTGCACCCCGCGGCTCGCAGAGATAATAACCGGTTGCAGGTCTACCAGGGTAGGCTCGAGGGCAATGCGAAGATCTTCCTCACCAGTACGTTCAACAGTCGACGCTTTATAGCCGAGGTATGAAAAGGTGAGGCTCGAAAAAGGAGTAGAGGCAGTGATGCTGAAGGTGCCATCGTCCCTGGATACAGTTCCCAGTGTGGTCCCTTTCACAAAAACATTTACCCCAGGGAGGGCCTCCTGTGTTGCTGCATCTACAACAATACCCTTTACAGTGTACTGTGCAAATAAAGGTTGTGTGGGCACGAAAAAACTTAAGAATAAAAGTGCGTATAGGTATACCGTTTTCATATCGAAAGAATGAATATCGCTTAATAGAAATTCGAGCCATCTGGCAACCGCAGCATACCTATCCTAGAAAAGTCTCATAGCACTTAATGCAGCATCCAGGAGACATGAAGAACAGTGTCCTTGGATCCAGGATTAAGTCCAGGATGACAATGCAGAGGTATGCCGACGGATCAATAAGGGAGGCACAGAGGATTCATGCGAGATGCAATACACCGCTGCGCATCTTCCCTTGGAAGCGCCAAATGGAGTAAGAAAAAGGGGAATTGAGAGAACGAGTGTGGACTCTCAGGAAAAGAGTAGAGGCGGGCCTCTTAAGCGATAAGCAGGAGCAATGGTAGTAATAGGGGCTTCTTCAGCCCATTCTGCTACGATTGCAACAAGTTCAGTGGGGAGCCCAAGCTGAACAACGGGTGTAGTGGTTGCTGTAAAGGTGGCAAATAACCCCCAGTAATCACAATGGATATGATCCTGGGGTTCGCTCGTCAAGTGAACGCGTTCATCAACCGTGTGATGTGCACTCTGATGATGTACCGCATGTTGATCTACAACGTGCTCATGACCGTGATGCCCCCCTATTTGGTACGCATCACTGGCTAACATGAACATGTAGTGAGAAAACGGCGCAACAAGACTTCCCATAACAAACATGAGAAGCAGAATATGTGCTTTATATCGCCGTGTACGACTCACTTAGAGGCAACCGAGTTAGTTGGACAAATGCCGTTACGTGTTTTAAACCAGATTGGTTACACACCAGCACGGTTGTAAGATAACTCAGAAGCAGATAGTGAACAATCCCATAATCATGTGAAATAATATCGCAGGCCTTTGGCGGGCTTTACATCACTCCGGCAATGCAAAAGCAAGGTAGCGATCCCCCTCCTTTGTACCTGGCGTCCCTCCTCTTCCGGCTGCGATAAGGCCCTGAACCGCTCGACGCACCGTGCAAGAAAATAATGCGAGTGCACAAAAAATTACGAGTGATCGGTAGGTGTAATGGGTAGGCATTGATGGTGGGTGGTGTCTGGTATGAGGGTCGAAAAATAAGTTAAGTACCCTCTAACCCAGGTACAAGCCTAACAAAAAAAGGCCGGCCTACTTGCGCAGGGCGGCCTTTTAGTGTGTGACAGACGATTAGTTCATAAATGTCACACGTCCGGTCGATACATCATGGATGGCGCCCACGACCATCAATTCGCCCTGATCGACCAACTCTTTC
>JAHQVL010000002.1 GCA_019634345.1 Rhodothermaceae bacterium | reverse complement strand
GGGGAACTGCAGGAAGCAATCGACTACATCGCCGCCCATTCAGAAATTCGAGATGTATTACTTACAGGTGGAGATCCTCTTATTTTTAACGATAAGAACCTGGAATGGATTATCCAGCGGCTACGAGCTATTCCTCATGTCGGTATTATTCGTTTGGGCAGCCGGCTTCCTGTGACGTTACCATACAGAGTAACGGATTCTCTGTGTCAGATGCTTGAGCAATATCATCCCATTTGGCTGAATACCCACTTTAACCACCCTAAGGAGCTAACACCTGATGCAGCCTCGGCGTGTGACAAGCTATTGCGGGCCGGAATCCCTGTTGGAAATCAGACGGTTTTGTTAAGAGGAATCAATGACAGTGTTGAAACCCTGAAAAATTTGTTTGAGGGATTAGTAGAAATGAGGGTGCGCCCTTATTACCTGTACCAGGCCCAATTAATTGGGGGTACGGCTGCTTTTCGCACCTCGATTGAGAAAGGAATGAAGGTTATGGAGGCACTCCGTGGGCGTACATCGGGTTTTGCATTGCCGGATTATATTCTGGATACGCCTTTTGGAAAAGTACCTCTCAATCGATCCTACGTGCTCGGGCGAGCGGGAGATCATGTGATTATGAATACCTACCAGGAAAAACTCTGGGCTGAGCCGAATCCGTTAGTCGAAGGAGAACATCCTGGGTATACGCTTCCCGAAATCGAATGGCCGGAGGGAATAGCTACAATACCAACAGAAGCGCCTACGTTTATCCCTCGCTAGCGAAGGAAAACGTAGGCGCTTCTACTCATTTCTGATTTGCCGTGCGTTCTACTTGAGCAGACTCATGAACTGGACGGCTTGGCCACGTGGTGTTTCAAGTCTGTATAGGTACAGCCCACTGGGCAGATTACCTGCGTCGAATGTGACAGTAGATGTTCCACCAGGTTGTAACCCTTCAAGGAGTACGCCCACTTCTCTACCAAGCATGTCATAAACGGACACTTTCACGTCCATGGGTTCATCCAGTGTAAACGTAAATTGGGTAGTAGGATTGAAAGGGTTAGGGAAGTTCTGATCCAGCGCATAACCTAGCGGAAGTTCGTTTTCTCCATCAATCTCTGCTCCGCCAAAGGTTAATTGCTCAATATTCATTGAGAATTTTGCTGGCTCTACACCATCTCCAAGCGCATAAAATGCAATCAAGGTTACATCTTCAGCCGTCATCGGGTCGGCGTGCGTTGTTTCTTTCTTGAAGTCCTCGAAAGGAATCTTGTAATATGCTTTTTCGGGAGAAAGAGTGAGTGTATACCCATACTGGTCCCAATCTGTAATCCCTGCCTTCTCAAGAATCAAGCGCACGGTGCCTTCACCGGAAGCCATGAAGCTCAGATAGGAGAACTCAGAAAGGTCGACAGGTTGTCCGTTTGGCCTGAGGTATTTAAATAAACTGGCCCAGTCAGTTACATCGCCTTTTAAAACGCCTGTTCGTTCAACGGCGTATTTATCAGCAGCAAAATTGTTTTGCTGTTCTAAGACGGCAAACTCATCTACGGTTGTTGTCTCTCCAAACGAGTAGCTCCAGGCGCCATCTGCATGGTACAACTGGTCAATGCTCTTACTTGGTTCGTGCTCAACAAAGATGGTCACATCGAACAGAGCTCCTAGATCGAGTTCAACCAGGCTGTATGGATCTTCCTCGGTAATTGGGCTCAACGTAACCGTCTCTGAAAAAGGCGTTCTGATTTCAGCTTCTGCTTCAGCCTCTGTGCGCGCTACAGAACCTCGAATAGTTACTTCTGAAGCGCCGGTTTTGTTGAGTAAGCGAAGGGATACAGTGCCTTGCTCATACTTGCCATCAACGACAAACACGTCAGGTGCAGCTGTTGCAGCATTTGCAAATTCAAGAGCCCCTTGCTCTGCCAATCCATCCAGCAATTCTTGTGTAACAGCTTGCGTAAATGTTGGAGCAACACCCCATACCTGGATATTAAGCACTTCCTCTGCCGAAGCAGGTACGTTGTATTCTTCTGAGGCAAAGCGGCTATCGATGGTGTACGTGTTTCCACTCCGGTATGCAACAAAGCTGATAGAATAGTCAACAGAGTTGTCTGCATGAACGAGCGTAGACAGCACAAATGGTTTGCCGGCGACTTCAACGATGCGTACATCTCTCAAGTGGCCTCCTCCAAGACGGTCGCAGGATGTCTTAGAGTGATCATAAAGGAAGCCGGATGGAGACATCGCACTGAAGATTGCACCTAAACGACGCCCGTTGATCTGATTGTAATCGACGGAAAGGACGCTTGTGGCATTCGTGAAGTCCACAAGATCATCAGGCGTTACTTCATAAGCTATGGTTCCCAATGGTCCTTCTCCAGGAATAGCAGCTCTCAGGTCATTGGCTCCTTTGCCTCCTTTAGAGATAGTGGCTGTCGGATTGCTAGAAAACAGGATCGCTTCCGGTGCCTGGCGTAGTGCCCGTGCTTCCTGAGCATCGATGCGACGATGGAAGAGGCGCTTAGCAAGCAGTGTTGCCATATTGCCATCGCTTTCGATACCGCCATCTCCACCACTAGAACTCTCACCTGGAGTTACTACTGCATAGTCTTGATCGTCTTCCGCCACTATTCCGTTACCTGGAGTAGAGTCGGGGTCGATGTGACTACTCGTCATCACTTCACCATCGACTTCCATCGTTGTGTCTACAGTAGCTACTGCTGGGAAGCTGTAGAAAAGAGAATCGCCAACGGCGATGTCACCAACTGCCCAACTAAAAGCAACTCCGTCCCCGTAAGGAGTAGACGCTCCAGAATATGTAAGCCCCTCAGGGACATAGAAATCAACGGTTACATTAGATGCATCATTGGGTCCATCGTTTTTTAGCACAAATGAGAAGGAAACCTCTTCATCAACCGTTGGTGCAGGATTGTTTACTGCGGCTGTAAGGCTGAGGTCTGCGAGTTCAGGAATGAATGAAATATTGTCTAGTGCGCCTGACCCCTCTCGATTAACTACAATTTTCCGAACTCCAGATGGCAAATCGCCTGTTGAAGACTCTGCAAGTAGAACTTTGACTCCATTGTCTCCTGTAGCAGGAGAATATTGCTTGCCCAGGGAAACGTCATTCTGGTCGAAATACTCGATACCAAACTTCTCTTGAGGTTCAACATCAATGACTGTCATTCCCGTGACAGTTACCTTTGAAGGAAATGTAAACGTAATTGTAGATGCGCCACCATAGTTACGTGGATTCGCCACAGGAAGGTTATCCAGGTCATTACAGAATTGATGTACTATCAGCAGCTTGCCAAGGGCATTGTTGTTTGCATAGTCACTGCCGTCTTCGCCACCTACACCAACACCAGGTCCCCCGAATGTATTATTGGGTGTTCCAAGGTCATCGTCTCCTCCGGTACATCCGCCTGGGCAACTCGAGTCATAGGTAATCGCTGTGTTGCGGAGTGGGCAGCTATCATGAGCGCCATAAACAGTAACGCCAGCATACCCCAGGTTACTGGATACTTCGTCGATGCGTTCTCCCGCTGATAGAGACTCAAAGTCAAGAACATGTTCTTGCCCCAATGCAGACATGGGTAGTAAACAAATTGCGATGACAAGGATCGAAGTTAATGCAAATAGGTTTAGTAGCTGTCTTTTAGAAGAAGGTAGGAGGCTCCCCTTGAAAGCTACGGGATGAGAATGCATATTTATATACATGTTATCTTGCAGATAATGCAGAGAGTGTAAATGTGGTTTGATTTGGCCGTAAGTACTAAAGAAGGGGGCTAATTAAATGGTTCGACTTTCTGTGTTTCGAACTTAAATTCAGTCAAATACCGAGCCAGAAGGGGACAATTAATGTTTTGCAGCTGTATTATATACCATTTTTTATGGTTTTTATGGCATAATATACGTTAATGCGACCACTTATACGCATAACAAAGGATAAAGATACTATAACCTTTTGTATGTTTTGCATTAAATAACTTGTAGACACATCGAATATTGCACATGAGTAGTACACTCACGATCGTTTTGGGAAGTCTTCTTATTGTAGCCGGTGTGGTTGGGCTAATTCTTTTTAATCGCTCTCGACGTACTACGTCTTCCTACACGGTCCCCCCGGTTCGTTCCAGGACTCCCGAACAAGAATTGAGCGATCTGGGCATATTGGAAATCCGTCCAAAAGAATCCGGCTCTCCTAAACAAGAGGAGTCAGGTTCTTCGGAGAAAGAGGTAGAGGTGATTGAGGTTGAGATGGAGGAGGAGCCCGAGCAAGAAAAGGAGCCTGAATCTAAAGCCTTCGATCCTGAGGATACCCTGGAAATGGATGCTGCTGAAGAGGAGCGTGCATCAGGTGAAGCAGATAACGCTGTACACTCTGAACAGCGGGACGGAGGGGAAGAGGAGGGAAATACATTTCTAGAAGAGAATGGGTTTATCGAGGACGCCAATGTAATCAGCGAAATTTCCCAGGAAGCTACGGATGCTGCAGATCGGATTGCTGTTTCTCGCCGCGAAGTATTGTTTCGCATGATGAATGCCATCCAGGCATCGGTAGATGGTAATACAGCCTGTTTCGTTAAGAAAGAGGGCGCTGATAAGTATACGATCGAGGCAATCGTTAGCCAAAATCCTCAAACTATTAAGGTGGGCAATTCTTCGTTGAGTGCGACACTGATTGAAGATGAAGGCATGCAGGATGCTGCGGTCACTGTGCTCGAAATTAAAGGGAGTACAAACTCCTATGAAGCGCTTGGCTACTACAAAACACCGGTTGATATCAGGCAAGTTGCGGTTGCTCGCGTAAAAATTCCTGATAATCGAGATACCTATTACCTGTTTATCGATGCCCTTGCCTGGCAAGATTTAGATGACCCCTGGCAAAGACTGATGATAAGTCAGTTTGCTACCTTGTTGGGGACTTATATGGCAACCCCTCAAGTGGATGCTCTATCGGGAGGGGCTGATAAACTTCGTTTGCGTCCACGCCGTGAGATCATTGAAGAGGAAATAGCTAGAGCACGCGATAACAACGAACCGTTGGCTTTCGCTCTCGTGTATTTGAATCAGGCTGAAGTGATCGCAGGGGAAGGCCCTCAGGCCGTTGGGGATGCGGAAAAGGCGTTTGAGCAGCTATTGATTGAAATTATAGACGATGTTCGTATAGAACGATTTGGCGAGCTCACCTACGGGGTTTTTCACGAAGACAATGTGAGTGAAGTAGAAGCATGGGCTCTTTTGTTGCAAGAGGAAATCGAAAACAAAGGCGGTTTCTATTTTGAGAAAGGAGTCAGTATTGGCATTGCTTTATTGCAAAACCGCCACAAAAATGCCGATGACCTGAGAGCCGACGCTACCGAAGCTCTCCGAGAATCCTTCGAAACAGGCGCCTGCACCATCATTGAATAGCTTATCTTCCTTGCACCTTGCACCCATCAAAACCCCAGGTTTTGATGCTTCCCATCACCAATAAGGGGCACAAAACGAAATGAGGTTGTTTTCTCGTAGTTGTATGTGTCTTCCCCTGTACGGCTGACTCTGTACATTATTTGCTCTTTTTCTCCGACTGGAATCACCAGGCTACCCCCTGGTTTTTTTTCATCCGGTTCGCGAAGCTGCTGCAGGATTGATTCGGGTATCCCTTTTGCACCAGCAGTGACGAGAATTTTATCATAGGGAGCAAATGTTGCCCATCCAAGCGTCCCATCACCATGCTTATGCGTTACGTGGTACCGGAGTTGTTGAAGGATATGTTTAGCCCTTTTATGAAGCGCTTCATGGCGCTCAATCGTAAACACACGGGCACCCATTTTATACAGAATTGCAGCCTGGTAGCCACTCCCCGTTCCGATCTCTAACACCCGATCGTTCTTTTTGATATCCAGCATGGTGGTTTGATAAGCAACCGTATAGGGCTGAGAGATCGTTTGTTGCAAACCAATAGGGAGAGCTTCGTCCTCATACGCCCTTTGCTGGAAGGCCTGCTCCACAAAAAGATGGCGAGGTACATCTCCGATAGCTGCAAGTACCCGTTCGTCCTCTATGCCTTTTTTTCGTAAGTGATCTACAAGGTGTTTTCTCTTACGCGCAAATTTGCGATCGTCTCTGTCTAAGCTCATGGCGGCCTGGGGTACGATATTGGGGCTGATAATGTATCAAGTTTCGGCTGGCGCCGGCTTATCTTCTGCTTTAGGGAGAATCGATAAGGCTTCAGTAAGGTACGTTCTCAACTCCTGTACCGTCAAATTTGAAATAAGCTCGCCGTCTTTTGAGATTGATATTTGCCCTGTTTCTTCCGAAACGATGATGACAAACGCGTCTGTCTGCTCTGTGAGTCCTACTGCTGCACGATGCCGGAGGCCGTGCATCGGACTGAGGCGCATGCTATTCGAGACAGGCAGGATGCAACGTGCGGCTTCTATACGTTGATTGCGAATGATCATTGCCCCGTCATGAAGTGGATTCTGCGCATAAAACACGGTAATGATCAGGTCTTGGCTGATTCGGGATCTCAGTAAAGTCCCCGTTTCTATGTAGTTCCGAAGCCCGGTAGATCGCTCAAACACGATGAGAGATCCAATGCAACGCTGAGACATCTCACTTATAGCAGATAATACCTCTGTGATCATGCTCTCCTGGGCAGGGGTAACCACAAATGCTTGCATGAGCGGGTTCGTTTTGCCCAAAAGCACAAGGAGCCGCCGAATCTCCGGTTGGAAGAGCACGACGATAGCCAGTAGGAAGACTTCATTGAATTGCCTGAACACAACACGCAACATGGTCATGTTAGCCCAGTCCACAAATACCTTGACGAGCAATAGTGCCAGAATGCCAAGGAAAATTTGCACAGCTATTGTACCACTCATCAAGGTGTAGAGCTTGTAAAGTACAAACGCTACAAGGCCTATCTCGATAAGGTCTACAACACGGATTGGTATGATCCAGTCGAAAATCGTCAACGCAGGGGTAAAATGGGTTAAGGAGCTTCTGAGAACAAGAATATAAACAAGATGTGTTTGTTTTTCTTCTACTTGTATGTCGCTCGATTGTTGTCAGGCATACAAGGTAGCTCCCATTGTTTTTAGAAATTCAACGGTTTGGCGCACGTCATGAGTGCGAACAATGCTCGCTCCCTTCATTACGGCCGCAGCAGTTACGCCCAGGGATCCACAGAGCCGCCCGTCAACAGGAACCGGTGCGTCCTTGCTACCAAGGAGCGCTCCGATCGTGCTTTTTCGGGAAACACCGATTAGAATTGGATAGCCCATGTTCAAGAAATGATCGACGTCCCTCATGAGCTGTACGTTTTCATCCGGCGATTTTCCAAACCCAAAGCCGGGATCTAGTACCACCTGCTTAACACCCGCTTTTTTGGCAACAGATACTGATTGATGCAGGCTTTTAATGACATCCTGGGTGACGTTCTCATAGCGATGCTCTTGGGGCATCTCTCCTGGCTTTCCAACAGAATGCATAAGAATTAAGGGAACGTCGAGAGAAGCAGCGATCAACGCCATATCTGGATATAATCGCAACCCCGTGATGTCGTTAATGATGTGTGCACCGGCATCAATGGCTGCTTTCGCAATAGCCGGTTTGTATGTGTCAATTGAGAGCAGTGTGTCAGGAAAACGAGTGCTTATGGCCTTAATGACCGGTATGACCCTGCTTCGTTCTGTCTCCCTTGCAACTGCTGCTGCACCCTTTCCATAGGTGCGTCCCCCGGGCCGCGTAGATTCCCCGCCAATATCAATAATTACTGCGCCTTCGTTAATCATAACTTCCGTTCTTCTTAGCGCTTCGTCCACCGTTGTGAACTGCCCTCCATCTGAAAACGAATCCGGCGTCACATTTAAAATACCCATGACATGCGCTCCCCAGGGGCGAAAAGGGCTGCAATCGAGAGACCGATGAGAAAATGCTAGATGGTGTGTAATGGGGATTTCCATGAACTCTACTTGCTGTTATGACTAATGTATTAAACGTTGTGAGCTATCAACCGATTCTACTAAGAACGGGTTGCATATGCACACCCGTGCAAAGGTCGCTTTTTTTACCTCACAACGGTTGGATTTGATAGGTTTTGGTCTTTCTTTCGGAACGTGATCGAATTGAGAGCGTTTGGGAACTGCTAATGCTTATATCTACCGCTTCGCAACCTTGCCACTGCGACGAATATATTAACGGGTGAAACAATCGATGTGTCTTATGCGTGATGAGATGTATCCACTTAAAAAACAGGAGATTGTAGCGCCCTTTTTTACATATCAAAGATACTACTGAGATTCCAGATAAACGTTACAACCTAATCGCTGAAAGCCTATGTACGTTCCACGCCAGCAGCGTATGCTGGACCAATATCTTCAGGAAATCGGGCAGATCCCGCTTCTTGTTCCTGAGGAGGAAGTAAAGCTTGCGCGTCTTATCAAACAAGGAGACCAAGAGGCGCTTCATAAGCTAACGCGTGCTAACCTTCGCTTTGTAGTCTCGGTTGCGAAAAAATACCAGGGGCAGGGTCTGACTCTAGCAGATCTCATCAACGAAGGCAACTACGGACTTATAAAAGCGGCACAACGCTTCGACGAAACACGTGGTTTTAAATTCATCTCCTACGCTGTATGGTGGATTAGACAGGCCATTTTGCAAGCATTAGCTGAGCAGAGCCGTGTTGTTCGTCTTCCGTTGAATCGAATCGGTACGATTTCCAAGATCCGTAAAACCAGCGCGCGACTCGCTCAAACCCACGAACGGCAGCCGAACATCGAAGAACTTGCTAAAGAACTTGATGTTGATGTCGAAAAAGTGCGGGAGGCGATGCAGCATACAGGCCGGCATCTATCCATGGATGCACCCTTTAACGAGGACGATGACAACAGTCTCCTGGATGTCCTGCCTGATGACGAAGATACTGCTCCTGATGATACACTGATGGATGAGTCTCTGAAAATCGACATAGAGCGTGCATTGAGCCTTCTTCATCCTCGTGAAGCTGAAATCACCCGCCTATACTTCGGGATTGGTCGCGAGCATCCGCTTACTCTTGAAGAGATTGGTCAGCGTTTTGGCTTAACCCGCGAACGCGTGCGCCAGATCAAAGAGAAAGCATTAAGGAAACTGCGTCAAAAGCACCGTAGAGAAGAACTGCAAATGCATATTGGATAAGCTCCCCCTCAGCTTATTCCCACTAGTAAATGATATGCTCTCTGGATAGGTACTCGCTTACCGGGTGCCTGATTAATGAATGCAGTCGGTACGATGCATCCGGCAGAATATGTACCTGCTGATTCGCTTCCCCTTTCTTCCCCGTTTGCTCGATAATCCTCAGGTTGAGCAAGGACTCCAGGATAAAGGTACTTTCCGTTTGGTTCATATTGAATAAGCGCATGTGTTCATCGAGGGTAAGCGTACCGTGAATCATGAGTGTTTTCAATGTGAATGCACGTTTGAGGTCTAGCGTATCTAGAAAGGCAAAGTTGATAGGGTGGATATTGTGGACGTGTAGGGTATCTTCGTTTTTATCATATCGCACCGATTGGAGCCAGTAGAGAATCGCCAGTCTTATATTCTCCCCTGAATGCTTGTACAGTCGGTCGAAAAAGATACGCCTTAGATCACGTTGCCTGGATTTGTCATCTCTTGGCTGAGTAAGTTGCCTGAATGTAGAAGATCGAATGGATGAGTCAAATCGAAGAGTCAGTCCACTTCGGTAATGCCGCTTTAGGATAATATTTTCCATGTCTGGCCTGGATATTGTCGTGGCCGTGTATGAAGTGATAAATCCAAATGAGGGATGGATCGTATTTTCAAGGAAATGCCAGGCATGCTTGTTTATGTTCGCAACCCAGTAAATCAGATGATCCGTGCGAGACATAAAAATCAGTATCCGCTCTAACACATCGTCTCCACCTGGTGTACACAGTAAGAGATGCTCGAATTGATCGAGGATGATGATATCAGGGGTCTTTGATCGGGAACGAGCTACGAGTTGTGACTCCAAATGCTCGATGCTCTTCGCCGGAGATATGTTCAATACGGCCGCAATTCGTTCCGCCCATGTCGTCGTGTCTTGAATGCGCTTGTTGAATACAATGCGATGAACTTCGGCCTGGTTAAACGTCGATTGATGGAGCACATTCATCAAACTGGTCCTTCCGCTACCTTCGACCATAGACAAAACGAGAGGGCCCATCTGGCCCTTCAGCCAATGATCGTAATGCTTCGATATAAAATCTAAATCCTTCTTTCTTCCCTCAATAAGGTCCGCATCAGCAAGAGGATTCGGCGAGAAAAGACGTTGGTAAATCAAGGGAAGAGAATGATGAAGGGAATTAAAGTTGGAAACACGATTTAGGGTATATAGCCACTCTTCTTCACTTTGCTCAATAACACCAACTGCCGACTGTCCCTTTTGGATCAGCTTTGAAAACTGAGATTGTACACTTTTAGCCGCGCCGGTGATACCGGTTACTGCCTTCGTCCCTGCCTGTTCTAAATTGCTGAATGAGCTAGATATAGCCCTGGAAGAGAAGATAAACGCATTTTCAAACCAGGTATGAATCTGGTCCTGAGAACGCAGGTCTTCGTGAATTGTCCTCCAGTATCGGTTGGTCTGCTTAAAACAATCCTGGATAAACGACTTCCAGGGTGACTGTAATTCCGACAGCAACTCAGACAAATTCTCATTCGACCTGGTGAGTGCCTCACTGATCAATTTCTCAGCATCAGATAATGGGTCGGCAGATGTGATCGTTTCTCCTTCTTTTTCATCCTCGTCGTTGTCATCTTCAGCTATCGTTTCTGGCTGAGCGAGTTCTGTAATGGCTGCTGTTAAATTGAAGTCGACAATGTTTTGAACTTCCTGAAGATCTCCCCAGGCTTTGAAGACAGCTTTTCTCAGAGACGCTGAGGAACCCGTGAGCCGGACAGTACGGGACTCAGATAATGATTTCTGAATAAGTTCGCCCAGGCGTACTTCGTATCTGCCTGCCTGTATCTTTTCCCGGCTCGGAGATGCAGGCAAGGGATTGTGGACCGAAATGTACTGAGAAATGGACTCCACGTATCGATTGAGTTCATCCCACCCTTCTTGGCCTGGTTCTTCCAATGCTTTTCCTGTTTTTACAAGCACCTGCACATTTTCTAGAACAGATTTGAACTCATTCATGAGCCCTTTTTTTACGGCGGAAAGTGCATGGCCAAGGGTGTGCAGGTCGTTGGTTTTTTTTGCTTCCTGGCAAAGTTCGAGTACTTCTTCTCTGGCGTTAGAAATGCTCTCTTGAAGGGCGCTATACGATTGAAGGACTGGGGCCAGGCAGATGTTATAGATATTTCTTATCAACCCCTGGTTGCTGGACAAGAGCCGATCTCGAAATTTGAGGAGCTCATTATTCATTTGGGTTCGACTCAGCACTTCTTCGTGCCACGGGCGCCAATGCTCGTCAAGTCCGCTTCCATGCATGGAGTCAGGAATGGGGCGTTCGGCCGCATTGAGTAAGATTGTGCCTCCTCGTTGGGTGTCGTAGAGCAGCATCTCAAAGCAAGCATGGATAGATTCCTTCATCTGGCTCTTGAAGGTCTCCCAATGCCCCGTTTCAAGTAGGAGAGAATAGTCAAGGTGCTGTGATTGAGAATTCACGCCCTGTGTGTCTGACTGATCTAAGAAGGCTGCAGGTTTTGCGAGCTCAGTTGCTTGCCATAACATCTTACCGTCTAACACATTATCAGCAGAATACAGCTTATGCTCTGCTTCGAGCAACGTATGCAACCAGGAAGTTTGAGCATGCTCAAACCGAGCTAATTGCTCAGTAAATGCACGATGAAATTGTTGAAGTGCGGGCTGGATAGATTCCGGAATCCGAACAGATAGGTGGTAACTCGCCAGGTGCTTGAATGGAATGTTTTGTGTTCTCTTAGGAGGATCCTTTGGCTTACGGAATGTAACTCTTCGAAGTACATTGTTAAACCCGTGAGCGAAAGCACGGCTCTTTTGCCTGCGCCTGCGGACCCATTTTCTAAATCGTGCTCTTGTTGAATCACTTGGATGTGGAGTGAAGAGATCAGGGTTTTCTGGAATCTGAATGAGTATAGGTAGATCAGGCTCAACCACACGGAGTTGTCGAAAATAATGTTGAAGCAACGACTCAACTTTCCCAAAAACAGAGGGCATCAATGAACTAATGATCTTGAGAAAAATGAATCGATGAACGTCTCTTCGATATTGGACGACTTGTTTCCATTCCAGAAGAGGCCCGGCTGATTCTGTACTGGGGAAATGAATCGCTAATTCCTTGTGGGTTTTTGAGGCTGCTTCCCATGCAACAGTAAAACCTTGCCATAACTCGTCATGAAACCTCTCAAAGAAGGTGTCCGACTCTGCTTCTATGCGCGCATACAGAAGCTCTAGTTGCTGTTGCAACAGCTGGGTGGCTGGATCTGCTTCGGGAGAAGCTTGCGTTGACTCAGATACAGACTCAGGTAGTTCAGTGTGGACATCACTCATGGATTTACTGCCTCCGCATCTTCTGGTCCGTCACGATTGGTTTTTGTTGTCGGTTTAAAGTTGTAAGCAAAAGGAGTCAACATGTCGTGCCGTAAGAACTCCATCTTTGAGGTTTCAGTGACCTCGCTCTTAAACGCCAGTTCATTTAAACAGTCAAAAACATAGGCTTTGACTGATAAGCGTATAAGAGACATTTCCTTGAAATCGTCTTGAACAACAACAACAATAGGTTTGTCCAGGTAGACATACTTTGAGGTCGCTGCTGCGCTGTAAGCAATTGATTTTGCTTTGGTCGCATCGGCCCAGCCTGGTAAATACAAGTCAACAACAACCTGGCAGTGCAATTGCCCTGCATTGGCATTGGAAACCTGGCTCTCTACAACCTGGGAATTAGGAACTGTAACCAGGTTGTCATCTGAGGTTACAATACGTGTTGAACGCAAACCGATCGAAACCACCTCGCCATACGTACCACCAATGGTGATTTTGTCTCCTACTTGAAACGGTTGGTCCGCAATGATGATAAGGCCGCCAAAGATATTTTTCAGTACATCCTGGCCCGCAAATGCGAGAGCTACACCCGTCGCAGCACCCGCAGAAAGCAGTGCAGTTCCTGAGACCTCAAAAATGTAAACGATGATAATGTAAATCGCGAAAATCCAGAGGAGGATTTTTGCAACAGGTGTAATCCGTTTAAACAAGAGCCGGCGTGTAGCGCTCTGTTCTGCTAGCTTGTCCAATGTCCATGTGATTCCTCTGATGAGGTATAGAAAGACCACGAAAACAAGTATGGAGAGAAAAATGCGCCCCCAGTATTTTCGGAGTAAGTCAGGATTTAACAGATCATCGCGGGAGCGTTCGTCGAAGGCCTCGGAGCCAGCGGCTGTCAAAGCAGATGCTGAGTCTGAGAATACGGCCTGGGCAAGAGACGTGTCAGAACCAACAAGGCCTGGCAGGGAGGTAACAGTAGTGGTGAGGTTAAGCGAATCAAGTTGCGTTTGCAGCGAATCAAGCCTCTGCAAAATAGCAAGCTGCATGGAGTCATCGGCAATATCGCCGGGGGAGAACTCCATTATTGCTGGATCTTGATCGGGCTCGGCTTGGGCCTTCGGACGAAAAGGAGCGCGTAACCATGCAAATAATCCATTGCCTGAGTCTTGCTCATCTGCGGTTGAGTCTCTGGGAGTAAGCTCCGCAAGTTGCGTCTCGACAGAGTCCAATTTGTGGATCAACTCCTGCCGAAATGCTTGTTGTGCAGCGAGAAGATCAACTTCTGTTTTTTGAGAGTCCTTTTGTGCAGCAAGAATGCCCAATCTCGTTTCCAATGAATCGAGTTTGTCGAGTACTTCTATTTGAAATGTAGAATCGGCTACTAATTCGTTTTCGTTGCTTTCGCTATCGGGAGGGCTGGAACAGGAAGCACATAAAGTCAGGCAGCCTAGGAAAAGGATAATGTTGCAGAATCGATGCTGCATAAAAAAGTGCTTTGGTGACGTACTAAAAGTGAGTCCTCATAAGGAAAGTACGGAATGCGCAGGCAAGAAGGTAGTTTCATTCAACGTGTGACACAATCAGAACGGGATAGTCGTTCGGATTCTATAGTATATTTCATAGTGATCGGATGAGCCGAATTCCGGACCTGCTTGTGCAACACCCACGGCATGCATAAGCTTAAAGGCTCCTCCAATTGTCAATGCATTCTTGAGCTCTGCTCCTAGTCCAATACGTTGGGCCACCGGGTCACCATCATTCCATACACCACCTGCGTCTACAAAAGCAGAAATCGTTGTACTCCCCAACGAAAGAAAGCCTAATATCGACGTTTGCAGGCTCGGGAGGAAGGGAATACGATATTCCGCTGATCCGAAAAGAACGTGATTCCCATAGGCAAAGTCCCTGAACCCACGAACCCTGTCCGCATCTGAGAACGCAATGGTGCCGAATAAAGGGGCTGTAATCTGAATGTCATCAAAGCGCGCAAACCCAGGCCGATCCTGGTTGAAAGAGGTGCCAGAGAGTGCCTGGGCTTTTCCATAGAGGTACAGTCTGTGAAGGCCGATCATGGGTAGAACCACAAAGCTGCTCAAGCTCCCCCGAATGAACTTGGTGTCACCCCCAAGAGCCGAAGTAGCAGCGTCTACTGAAATACGAACCCCTATTCCATCCAGGGGATGGATAATGTTATCCCGGTAGGGCCGCTGTTTTTTTCTAGTCAATGAAAGCTGCCCGCGAAACTCGATACCGTTCTGGGGGGCCAATAAGCCGCTCGGTAGCGGCGAGTAGTCCTCCTCATTGAATATGCTGGATGTATAGTATTGCGCTAAGACGTTAAGGCGCGTTGCGGTATAGGGGCGCACGGCAATATCCAGAGGCCAACTGACCGTTGCATCGACTCCGTTTCGCTCCTCAAGGGCATACGTGTTGCCATAGGCAACAGGCATCAAGAGTAAGTTGTACGCATTCAACGTGAGTGTTGGTCTTAAGGTATTGTTTACGTAGGTCAGGAAGGCAAAACTGTTCTTTGCCGGGTCAGGGATAGAGAGCCCAGCCAGCAATCCAAAAGAATGCTTTGCAAGAGGCTCGGACCATGATGTGAATGCCGCAATGCCCCAGTCTTCGCTCGAATTGTAATAGGGCAACGCAAGCGAAGCAGCATGGGTAAGGTTTTTTAGGGGCTTGTATGAATACCGATCCGTGATCAAGGAGGGGTCTGGAGATACTGAACCCGGAATGGTTTCTGGTGGTCTATGAGACACCCATTTTTTGTACGGCTCTGGGACAACAATATCCGGTTGGTAGGTACGGCGTGAAGCAGGGATGCGAAACACCTGATCTCGACGTTTTGATGAACCAACAGACACAATAAAAGAGCCGGATGGATGCAACGAGTCTGCAGGCTGCCAGTCGTGAACGGTCGCTCCTG
>JAHQVL010000334.1 GCA_019634345.1 Rhodothermaceae bacterium | reverse complement strand
GACATGAGGAATAGCTCGTAGCCGCTGGATAATCCATTCCAGGTTCTTATCGTTAAAAATAAGAGGATCTCCACCTGTAAGTAATACATCTCGAATTTCTGAATGGGCGGCGATGTAGTCGATTGCTTCCTGCAGTTCCCCTTTGTTCATAAATTGCTCAGCATCCCCTACCATTCGTTTTCGCAAACAATACCGACAATAAATAGCACATTCAGCCGTAACACAGAAAGCCACTCGATCCTTATAATTATGTATAAGGTTTTTCACAGGTGAGTGGGCTACCTCTTCAAGGGGATCTATGACACCAACAATGTCCGGCATGCTCTCGGTACCCTGTGGAACGACCTGCTGGCGGATTGGGCAACCAGGATCATCGGAATCCATCAGGGAAGCATAATAAGGCGTAATATTCCAACGGAAAATTCCCTTGGTAGCCTCTATTGCATCCAGTTCAACCTGTGTCGGATTGACATACGACCGAAGTGCATCTACGCTATGAACCCTGTTTCGTAGCTGCCACCCCCAATCGGTCCATTGTTCAGAAGTTGATTTCGTAGTCATTTTCACGTAGTTGCTACTCCGATCCGTTCAAATCCCTTTCGCATGGTATCCGCTAGAAACTCCACGTAGGGTATCCCCATCAATTCAGCAAGAATCGCAAATGTGCCGTCCGGAGCAAATGTTGGCAATGGGTTAATCTCTAAAAACCAGGGAACACCGTCACCGTCCACCCTAAAATCAATGCGAGCAAAATCATTGCATTCCAGTTTATTATAAATGCCTAAAGATTCCTCTTTAAGTTGATCCTCAAGTTCATTGGTTAAATCGCCCTCGATCTCATAAGCTAATCCCGGGGTTTCTAGTCCTCTTCGATCCAGAGCATGCAAGCCAATCCGGGTCTCTTTTTCTACAGCGCGCTGGAGCACTGGCATAGCTTCGGGGGGATTATGGCCGATGACTGCGACCGTAAATTCACCACCGCCCTCAACAAATGATTCAACAAGCGCATCCTGTTTATAGATCGTACATATGCGGTGGACTTGCTCGCGCAGTGCATCGATATCTTCAACTTTACTATGGCGCGTTATACTTTTGGAGGAGCCTTCATAGCGAGGTTTTATAAACAGGGGGAAATCCGCCGGCAGTGACGCTCTTGTAACGGCTTCAGCAGCATGATAAATACGATATGAGGGAGTTTTATAACCTGCAGCAAGAAGAATGTCCTTCGTCCACGCTTTATCCAAACTTACAGATAAGGGAAGGGCGTCTGACCCTAAATAAGGAATGCCACGCATTTCCAACAGAATGGGAGCATAGGCTTCCCGATTTCTTCCATCAATCCCTTCTGAAATATTAATTACTGCATCTACATCGATTTTCTCAACTGTGTTGAGTAAATTAAATGGAGACCCCATACGCACTGGCGTATGTTTCAACCATCTTAGCGCCTCCTCAATGACCAGTATCGTTTCTACTGGTTCATATTCAGCATCTGCATCTGGTGGATCGTCTGACCTCCAAACGTAGTCTGAAAAAATATCATAAACGATTCCAACTCGCATTTTATTTCCCATCCTTTCAAGTCATGAATCTCATCATTGGTATTGCCGGCCTCATCATCCGGGCAACTGCCTTAGTTAAGGCATTCAATCTGCTGCGATATAGCAAAAATTACAGAGTTATACTTTTAATTTGCTTGATTCTCGCTTTTGTTATCCATCCTATTGTGAATCTCGGGTTTTCTGCAGATGAATGGGGCGCCCTTCCATTTTCAATCATGTTGCTATATGGTGGCACAAGCTTACTTGCTTTCGCCTCGGCTCACTTCTTGGGATATTATGTCAAACAGTATACACAAAGCAATCGTGATTTCAGGCAGCGTCTTGCTGTATTCGACCAATTTATCAGTTCAAGCCCCGTTCTGTATTTCATTATTGCGAAAGGTAAAATTGTGTATTGCAATCCAGCAACAGTTCTTGTGTCAGAGTATTCGGAAGAAGAACTCTTTGACAACAAGTACAACACAATCATTCACCCTGAAGATCACTCTGTTTTAGACGCTATCCTGGAAGAGCAGGACGAGGAAAACACAAGCACCCAGAAAACGATCCGAATCCATAGTAAAAAGGGAGCAACTCGATGGCTGCATGCAACATTTACTTCTGTTTCTTACAATGACGAACCAGCTATCGCTGCCAGTGCTCAAGATATCACCCAGCAAATAAAGACCGAAAGAATTCTACTCAAAGCAGAGGAACGCCTTCGTTTCGCTGTTGAAGCGACTGACCTGGTGGTTTGGGATTGTGATCCAATTGCAGACCGAATCAAGTTAGAATCAACTCCATCTACATTCCCTGTCAAAAACTATCCGGAATTCTTCAGCTTCAATGCCTTTTTGAGGCATGTGGACCCAAGGGACAAGAAACGGATTGCCAAAGCGCACCAAACCATTATCAATACGAACAAACGCTTTCAAGTTGATTTCAGGGTACTGATGCCTGGCGATGAAAGTGAGTGGTGGCATATGGAAGGTCGATCCTTTTCGGGCACTGCAAGCCGGCCGGCCCGAATCATTGGAACATCGAGAAACATCCAGTCGCAAAAAAAGGCTCGGGAGGTCATCAAAAAGAATGAAGGAGTCATCCGATTTCAGGCAGACCTTTTGGCAAACATCGGCCAAATGATTATTGCCCAGAATACAAAGGGGGAAATTGTATACTGGAATGAAGAAGCCAAAAAGCTCGTTGGTGAATATGCAGACGATTCTCTTCCTTTTGATCCAGACAAGTACAACATTCCTTCACAATACCGCATCATTCATAACGAAGAGATCATGGAATCTCTACGAGCGGGAAACCAATGGTCCGGTGAACGAAAAGCCTATCTCCTAAATGGCGAAATTATCCCACTTCATGTGAACGTCTCTCCGTTCTCAAATAAAATGGGTGAACTGGAAGGCTTTATTCTAATAGGAACTGACCTTACGGAGTATAAAAAGATTCAGGCCGAGCTTAAAACAAGCCAGGAGCAGTTGCAACTCCAAATGCATCAGTTGCAAGCTATTTATACGATGGCAGAAATCATGAAAGAGGCGGAAGACCTTGCAGCTATATACAAAGCGGCAACCGATGGAGTCTCCCTGGTTTCTGATATTGATCGAATCGCCATTCTAATGCTGGACGAAGAAAACCAACTGGCGTTTACTTACGCGCACAATATTCCAGCTAGTTACCAAGCTATTTTACTCGAACACTGTTCCTGGGTTAATGATACGGAGACCAACGAAGACATATACGTATCGGATGTACAGGCTGCATCTACGTGTAGCAAATTGGCACACTCATTTGCTGATGAAGGTATCCGCTCCCTGGCGGCCTTTCCCCTACTCCATCAAAACAGGATACTTGGTAAAATGATTACCTTTTGGAAAGAGCCTGTTTGTCTTGTACCCGTCAAAACCCAGATTTTGCGGCGTATTGCAGACCAGTTGGCCATTGCCATCGTAAAGAAGAAAGCAGAAATCCAACTGAAACACAGAACCAATGAGTTACAAACCATTGCAGACAATATTCCCGATCAGATTATACGGCTTGACAGCAACTACAAATTACTCTTTGCCAACAAGGCAACCCTGGAAAAAACGACGCTCTCGCAAAAAAACCTCTCTGACCTCGAACATTTTTTTAGCACCAAAAAAACGATTTCGCTCTGGAGAACAAAACTTGGCAACGTCTTCACCAAAGGCACTATGCAAGAATTCGAATATGAAACGGAGCAAAATGGCAATGGGAGCCCGAGGCATTACCAGGCCATCGTTGTACCTGAAAAACCTACTCAAGACACCCAGGCCAGTGCTCTTCAATCAGTAGTCGGCATCATCAGGGACACCACTGAAAACAGGCAATTACAGAAATTCATCGTTGACATGAATGCGCGCCAGCAGCGCAAAATCGGGCAAGACCTTCACGATGAGTTAGGGCAGTTGCTGACTGGGATAGGATTCCTGGTAGCGGGCCTAAAAAAGGATTTTGAAGCACACAATGATTCAAAAGAGGATCTGGACAAGATCAGCGAGTTGGTCGAGAAATCAATCGCTCAGACCCGCATCTTAGCTGAAGGACTCAACCCTGTGACGCTGGAGCTGCACGGACTGATCACGAGTTTGCAGCGACTGGCGATCCATACAGAAAAACTATACAGCATTACCTGCTCATTTAGAAGCAATGCAGCGATTGAAGAGATAAGCGATGAAACGGCCTACCAAATGTATCGGATTGTTCAAGAGGCTATTACTAATTCGGTAAAACATGGAAATCCTACATTGATTTCTGTTACCCTCCATCACAATGAGCACAATTTGATATTGCAAGTCATTGACAATGGCAAAGGAATTGATCCCGTAAAATTCAGAGAGGGTGGACAAGGCATGCAGATCATGAAATATAGAACACGCATGATAAATGGAGAATTAACGATCGATTCCAACCCTTCCGAAGGGACAACGGTGACTTGTATTATTCCTTACACGGAGAAACGGTAAGAAAGAATCTAGTTAAAATTACTTCCTCTAGAGTAGTGGTATACATCAAAAAATAGCCTATATTGTCAGAACACGTAAAGTCTTAAGTAATTCTCTCCCTACCGGTTGTTCTTATACGGCACAGATTTCCCCAAGGCTTTACACCCACGGGTATCTGCCAGGAAACGCTCTTAATATTGATTTTATACCGCAGTGCTCTGAATGATGAGTACTATTCGTTCCATCCCCTATATTGAGCGTCCTAGAAATGTGTATTAATTAATTTTATGGCTATTCGCATCTTTGTAGTAGATGACCACCCCATCCTCAGGGAAGGCATGGAACGTCTTATAGATCGAGAACCTGACATGGAAGTATGCGGCCAATCAGATGGTGAATCCATTTCAGGTGTTTTTGAGTCTGAACCGGACGTTGTGATTCTAGATTTGTCCCTTAAGTCATCTAACGGATTGGATCTCATACATACTATCAAGGCCCAGCTTCCAAAAACTGCTGTATTTGTACTTTCCATGCATGATGAAAACTTATACGCTGAGCGCGTGCTTCGCGCTGGAGCTGCTGGTTACATCATGAAGCAAGAAGCGCCTGGCAAAGTGTTAGATGCGATACGAAAAGTTGCTAACGGGAATGTGTATGTGAGCGACGCCATGTCGAAGAGGCTCTTGAAAGGGTTGGTAAAACCTACCAAAGAAACACCCATTGCCTCACTCAGCGACAGAGAATTCCAGGTATTCCAATACATTGGCGAAGGATATACCCATCAGGAAATAGCAAATCACTTAAGCTTGAGCAAAAAGACGATAGAGTCCCACGTTGAGCGGATCAAAGAGAAGTTATCACTCAAAAATGGAAGGGAATTATTAAGAAGGGCTGTTGAGTGGGTGATCAGAAGCCAGGGACCAGCAGCGGGAACGAATCAAGGGCGCATGCAGATGTGAGAGACCACGGTAGAGGGAGCCGCAACATAACGTCTTGGCTCCCCGCTTCTACCATGCCGTTCCAGGAAAGCACGCTCCTCTCGCCTCCCTAAGCAAGAGAAACGCAGGGATGCATGTTGAGACCCCACCACCAAAGGGAATCACGTTACACACATCCTTAATTAAAATACACTCGATGGGGCTTTTACGCACATCTAAAAATACGTGCAATTCAATGCAATTGAACGTTTCTAATGAATCTTCTAACCGCTAAAGCCGATCCTATCCAACCAAGTGCCCCTCCAGCGAGTGTTATCCCGACTGAAAGCATAACCATCGTAAATGTAGAAGATGCAATTTGAGGGAGAAAACTTGATAACATGGAAAACAATCCCCATACAATGCCACTTGCAATAAGCCCTGCCAGTAATCCTTGTAATACTCCTTCTACGATAAACGGCCGTTGAATGAAAGGATCTGTTGCACCGACTAGCTTCATCGTTCGAATTAGCAACCGCCGTGCATAGATGGTTAGGCGTATTGTATTCGCAACCAGAAAGATTGAGGCAAGAATAACAATGATGCCTAGCGATAGAGCCGTTGTATTTATAAGAGCCAGGTTTTCTTGAACTCTCACCAATAGAGGCTGATTAAATTCTACGTCATCCACTCTATTCCAGCTTTTAAATTCATCAACCAAAGCGTACATGCTATCCGAATTTGCGTACCGGGATTGTACACGTACTCTTATTGATGCAGGTAAGAACATTTCCTCCAGGAATACCTCAGCCCCTTCACCGAACTCCTCCTGGAATATTTGAATAGCTTCTTCCGGAGAGACGTAAACGGCATCTTCAACACCTAGCGTTGCAGATGCACGGTCGTGGAGAGCGCGAGCCATAGGGGCATCCACATCTTCATTCAGCCAGATTTCAAGTTCCCCTACGGTTTCTCGCAACCAATCGGTCACCAGTTGTGCCTGATAGCTCAACATTCCAAACAACCCGATGAGAACCAGTGCAACAGCCATAGCACTTGTGGCAGTAAACACAGCAAACTTTGCCCTACGAAATCCAAGGAGGCCTTCACGAACGCTATATGGTAGAATAGACACGTTTAGATAATGCGTTTATGTTTGGGATTTGAACGAAATTAAATGTACTTGTCATCTGGAAGTGCCCAATCTACGAATTTTATTGTGTAAATCGGCACTTATTCTTTAAAATCACGCTATCACAGCTTGTGGATACGACCCTAGAACGCTCAGGTCGACAGTTATCTCATCTAAATGGGCAATCGCTTTTTTCACGGGCTCATCATGCGTAGTCCCTTTGAAATCCAGGTAAAATATATAACTGCCCGGCCTTCCAATAAGGGGTCTGCTTTCTATCTTGAACAGATCAAGGTCACGCAAAGCAAAAACGGCCAGGCTCTTAAAAAGAGCTCCGGGTACATTGTCCTTCACCGCATACATAATCGACGTCTTCATTTCTGCTTCTTCGCGTTCTGGTGCTGGAAGCCCATCAGGCAAGATGCCTGAGGGGTCGAGTTTCTTCAGAGCCAAGAACCGTGTAAAATTTTGATGGTTGCTTTCTATTCCACTTTGTAAAATAGAAAGCCCATACTCCAACGAGGCTCGATGGCTTGCAATAGCTGCAAGGGATTGATCTTGCCGTTCTGCAACCATCTTTGCAGCGCCAGCAGTGTCATACGAGGAAATCGCTTCTGCATGTGGCAGATAACGTTTTAAGAAGTCCTGACATTGCCCTATGGCTTGTGGATGCGAGTAAACGCGTCGAATCTTCTCCATCGAACTACCCGGAATACTGAGTAGATGATGTTGAATGCGAAGATACCACTCTCCTACAATATGCAATTCATGCCGGCTGAGGAGATCATAATTCACGTGTACACTTCCAAATAAAGAGTTTTCTATCGGAATTACTGCTCGTTCCACCTCTCCGGCTTCGGTGCATTCAAAGACTGAATCAAAAGAGACTTGAGGTACTACGTTGGCATCCGGATACAACGCGAGCACAGCTTCTTCGCTATACGCTCCAATTTCTCCCTGAAAAGCAACATTCATGAGGTGATATAAAAATAAATAGACCTGTTTATAGGTAGTTTGTCGTTACATGCGATCGGGTGTGGAGATACCCAATATCGTCAAACCATTTTTCAGGACGGTTTGTGTAGCCCTTGCCAGGCGCATACGAGCAGTGGCAATGCCTTGCTCTTCACCAATAATCCGGCATTCCGCAAAAAACTTCATAAACAAGGTTGCTACCTCGGTTAAGTAATAAGCAATTTTATGTGGTTCGCTGGCTTCAGCAGCTTTTTGTACTGTTTGAGGAAACAGAAGCAAGTGCTTGATCAAAGCAATTTCCACCTCGTGTGTAAGCAAAGCTAAATTTGTTTTCTCCGAAAAAGAAAAGCCAACTTCCTCGGCCTTACGTAGAATCGAAGCAATTCTTACATAACCATATTGTAGATAAAAGACTGGATTCTTGCTACCAGCCTCTTTTGCCAGATCCAAATCAAATTCAAGATGGGTATTCGGTGAGCGCATCAAGAAAAAATATCGGGTAACATCATCTCCCACCTGGTCCATCAGTTCATCAAGGGTAACATAGGTAGCTTTTCTCGTACTCATCTTGACCTGTACCCCGCTTCGAACGAGGGTAACAAACTGATAAATCACGACCTCAACGAGGCTTCTATCATACCCTAGCACCTCAACACCGTCCATGACCTCATTAACAGTAGCAATATGATCTGCACCGAATATATCGACAATTTTGTCGAACCCTCGGTCAAACTTATCCGCATGATAGGCCATATCGGGAAGGCGGTACGTAGGCTCGCCCGTTCTTTTGACAAGCACTTTATCTTGCTCCCGGCCAAGGTCTGTTGTCTTAAACCATACCGCCCCTTCAGAATCATAGGCCAGGTTTTTTGAACGAAATTCTTCTACAACATCCCATACTCTGTTGGACTCATAAAGAGAGTTCTCATTAAAAAACGTGTCCATTTTGATTTTTAGCCGAAGCAACGTTTTTTCAATCTCTTTAAAGATGGCCTTTTCTGCTGCATCCTTAAATACGGTCTCCTCTTCTTCGTCTAGCAATCCCTCGCCGTGTTGGTCAACAAGTTCACGAGCGATATCGATAATGTAATCGCCGCGGTATCCGTCGTCAGGAAATGAGGTAGGTACTTCCAGCGTGGTTCCATCCTCATCCGTTAGTACCCGAGTGCCTTCGTTAGGGTTTACCAGGGCGTTGTACCGGGCCTGCACCGATTGCCCAAGTACGCGCATTTGCCGGCCAGCATTGTTGAAATAGTATTCCCTTGTAACGTCGTAGCCCACCCATTCCAACATATTGGCGATTGTATCGCCTAACACGGCATTCCGACCATGGCCAACCGTTAGAGGGCCTGTAGGATTTGCACTGACAAACTCAACAATAGCACGTTTCCCTTCACCCAGAGTAGTTCGTCCGAAGGTATCCCCTGCATCCAGTATACCCTGAAGTTCATCATACAGATAAGCATCACTAAAGCGAAAGTTTATAAAACCGGGGCCCGCTACTTCCACTGCTTCAATCCTGTTGGGCGCTAACGGTTTGTCGATCAACTTTTGGGTTAATTCTTCTGCAATCTGCCTGGGCGCTTTGCGAAGATGCCGTGCAAGTTTCATTGCACAGTTTGTTGCCAGGTCTCCATGATCTGAATGTTGGGGCGTCTGCAACTCTACGACAAAATCAGAGGGTATATCCTCATATCCCGATAATACTTCGCTAATCTCCTTGGTCAAATATTCTTTCATGCCGAACTATCTCCAGCTATATACATCAAAGCGAACTGCTTATATTCTCAACAATTACCATTGTAACCAGCTTGAAAAGCCAGAAAGGCTTCCCTGTTTCGACATTCTTGAACAATTTATGCCTAATTTGCTTCCATGCTGTATTGCGTTGAACCCATCGAGAGAGAACAAGTCACCCCTAACGCGTTAAACGAGCAGATTTCACAAAGCGTGGATGAAGCGGTCGGAGCTACAGCTAACACAAAACACTAGACATTGAATTCGCAACGCACCTCCAACATCATTCTAATTGCGCTAATAATAGGTCTACTATCCTATATTAGCATTAGCCTGTCTGCTGAAGCAACCATCGAAGAACGCCGGCTCCTGATGGTATATGCTGTTTTGTTTGCCTGTGCAGTTTTTGCCTCTGCCCTCCCAACCGCATTAATCCCTGATCCCTTACTGAGCAGCCAGCAACTCTTTAATACCCCGCCTACCACGTTGCTCTTTAATCAACTCAAACGATGGCGCCTTTGGATATTATGCATGAGTTTACCCGTTGTCCTGATCGGATGGGTAGATGTACAGGCTACAGGTTCTGATTTATTGGCTAAATCGGTCTGGATTATCTCTCATCTTTTCACCGTAACTGCGATGGGGTTGTATGGCTTGTGTGTGTACTTCTCTATTGGGCCGATATCACAGCTATGGCAAGAGGGCACTAATGGCCTATGGTGGAACCAGGTGTATGAATTTAACCCGGCGCTTCAACTTTCAGTACCGCGAGGGTTGTTGCCAGCAATTTCATCAACTACACGCGTATTTGGAGTGGGCATATTAATAACGATGATCTCAATGATCGTTGAACGAGATGTGCACCTGTTAATGATGCCAGTTCCAGGCATTCTGATGCTCGGGTGGAGTATTAGAAAACTACGAAAGATACAGCCCGACTTCGACCGGTATTATTACCACACCAACGCATTTTACGGAGAAGTCCTGCGGACTGGTAGTTTCACTTCTAAGGTTAAGGAGACTACATCTTATGAAGGCCTTTATTGGGTGCCTACACGATGGCGACCTCATACCTGGGCAAGTCTGGTACAACTCGAACGTCTTGTGCCTCTCGGTCGATTTGTTGCTATGGCTCTTGCTTGCCTCTGGATTCTTTCCTGGCGGAACGCATCCCTTGAAACCTTGACGGCCTACTTACTCCTGATAGTCATTGGCAAGAATATGTCCGTACTCATCTTTAACAAAAAGGACCTGGCTGCTCCCTTGCTCTCCCACGCCATGCAATCGCCTTTGAACTGGAGTATTACACGCGGGTTTGTGAACCTAAAATGGACCTTATCGTTATTTGTCGGGCTTTTACCAATGATTTGGCTGGATAGCTCTATTTCTTTGCAGTACAGTCTGCTTTGGGTCCTCGCCGATATTCTGTGCTCATTTATTTTCGCCTTATTCATTACCTATGGACGTGAACGGAACGCTTACGCATAGCCTCGTATTAAACGATATTACTAAGCGATACGGACAGGGACCGGCTGTTCTCTCAGATCTAAGCTATTCGTTCAATCCCGGTTCTGCGACTGGTCTAATTGGCCCTAACGGATCCGGCAAGACCACCCTTTTGCGATTATTATCCGTTAGTTCCTTTCCAACCGGGGGGTCAATTATGTATGGTGACCTTGATGTAAACCGGTCGCCCTACAAGTACCTTGGATATGTGGGCATTGTGCACGACGTAGCCTCTCTCCCACAGTACATGACAGCCGTTGAATTGCTCGAATACGTCGTAAGAGGCAGATCAAAATGGACGGCACATAGCGATGGTGATATAGACAACCTCCTGAACACACTATACCTTGATGACCGCCGAAACAATCTAATTGGCACGTACTCAAGCGGCATGCTCAAAAAAACCCAGATTGCAGCTGCTTTGATAGCGAATCCTCGGGTACTCTTATTGGATGAGCCCTTCCGCGGGCTTGACACTGAAAGCCTCAGGGCTGCTATCGATTTGCTTCAAACATTCAAAGCCAACGGTGCGGTCACAGTCGTTTCCAGTCATCGGCGAGATGTGTTGGATGAATTGTGTGAAGAATTCCTTAGCCTCGAGTCTACTCCCCCTGTCACCGAACCCGAATAGAAGCAAGGAGACAACCCACGTCATTCGTTCTGAATTCCATGAAAACCCCAGAGACACCGGATCAAAATCCCCCTGAACAGACAACGCCCCATCCTCCAAAGAATCTAAAAGAAATCGACTGGTCTACATGGATCGCCGTCGCCCCTGCTACTCTTGTTTTTGTTGTACAAGATGGCCAAATATTGCTGATTCGAAAAAAACGGGGATTAGGAGCCGGAAAAATCAATGGCCCTGGCGGCAAGCTCGATCCGGGTGAAACACCCTTACAATGCTCCATAAGGGAGACTGAAGAGGAAATTGGTATTACTCCTCTTAACCTTGTTCAACTTGGAGAACTCAAGTTCCAGTTTTCGGATGGATACTCTACTCATGTATTCGTTTATCGTTGTGATGATTATACAGGG
>JAHQVL010000333.1 GCA_019634345.1 Rhodothermaceae bacterium | reverse complement strand
TCAAGGCATTCCGTGACTCAGGCGAAGACATCTCTTCGATCCTCGCTAAAGAAGACCAGTCTTACTCGCCTCCCCCTCATCTCGCGCGCTTCCAGGGACTCTCAGCAACGCATGGCATTACTCTGACACCTGAGCATCCCATCGACCCCGAGCGTGCTGTCCTTTACCTAAAGGGCTGGATCTTCCCAACGGATGCCAGTATCAACGTTGCAATGTCCCAATCCGACTCGTATTCGCCCATGCCCCCTCAGGTTCAGGTACGAAATAACGAGGGCGACTGGCAAACGGTTATTGCCAACATGGGCTTCCCGATGGGCAAAAACAAAACCGTCCGGGTGGACCTCGCCGGCAAATTTATTACAGACGACCATTCGGTTCGTATCGTTACCAACATGCAACTCTATTGGGATCATGCCTTCTTTGCCGAGGAATCCCTGGATCGTCCTGTTGAACGGACCACCTTGTCTCCAGACACGGCCGACCTGCAATACAGGGGGTTCTCTCATATGTACAAGACGTCTCCTTTTGGTCCGCATCTATTCGATCACGATAGCCTCTCAACGGCACCACGATGGATCGACCTGGAGGGGTTATACACGCGTTATGGCGATGTAAGCCAGTTGTTACAGACGACGAATGATCAGTACGTCATCATGAATGCTGGGGACGCCATGTCGATTACCTTCGACGCAACCAGGGCCCCTACTCTCCCTACCGGTTGGAAACGCCATTTCATCCTATACACAAATGGATGGCTCAAAGACGGCGACCTCAATACAGCCCATGGCAAAACAGTCGAGCCTCTACCGTACAATGGGATGAACTCATACCCATACGGTCCCGACGAAGGGTACCCATTAAATGCTGACAACCTGCTTTACCTGGAAGCTTACAACACCCGTTCTGTCACCAACGAACGCTTCCGGGACTGGCTCAAGCCATGAGATTTGTACTAGCCCTCAATAGGAAACACAAAAGCTCCCGGGAAATCGTCCTCAACTTCTTTCTTCTTAGCACTCCACTCATCCACACTCACCTTAAACACGGCTGTCCTTTTCAACTCATCGGCTGTAATGGGGCGATAGTCTTTGCCAGGGCGAAGATGAGGGGCGTATTTATCCAACAACAGTTGCAGCGCGTGTTCGGCCAATTTGGGCTCAGACACTTTAGTGGCTGTACCAAAAATGGTCACCCCCTCATATTCAACACTAAACTCCAGCGCTTCATCTGCAGGCAGCATGCGGCCCATGCTAAAGGTTGAAAAACAAGCAGGCACACCCTGCTCTAAAGCATCAATGTTCGCTTGCGTTCTCCCTACTCGTGCCGTGTGAATGTACACGGCGTGTGTTTCCTCATCGTATACAAACAAGTTGCTATTGATGAAGGGTTGTCCATTGTCAACCGTTGCCAACGCACCATACGGTGCTTTATTCAAGTACTCTTTAATCCAGGCATCATCCGTTACAGCACGGTCTCTTCGACGAACTTCATGGGCGGGCAAAGTGCCATAATCTTTGGGCATATAGCGTGTAGTACATGGTGGTAGGAAACTCTATACACGCCGTCTACCGAATCCTCGAACGAGAGGTTTCAATCTAATTACAAACAGATACTTATTCTGCAGGCCCAGAAAATAATTTATGATCATAAATGCGCGACACGATCAGAAGCACAATGGCAACCGCGGAACCCATGTATTCTCCATCGTTAGCCATTATATGCCCAGAACAGGCTAGTACAAAATCAAAGAAGAGGCCGGCATATGCCCACTCTTTCAACAGAGCAGATTTCTTAGTCAGGATGGCAACCACGGCCAATATCTTCGCAATGGCCAGCGGGTAGATTACGTAGGTGGGATAACCTAAACGCAGAAACGTCTCTGCCACCATTTCATGGTTGAGGAAATACATCGTTGCTGAGAACAGCATGAATAGGCAAACTAATCCTGTTGTAGCCCAATAAATAATTTTATCAGTCATTGTTTATGTAGTGGTTTAATGACGCACTCTTTTACTTGCAATCTGTTTAGTAAACAACCGAACCGTCTCTATCAACAACAGCCCCCCTGCAGTCACTTCGAGTAAAATCGTGACATGCATAGCAGCTGTATGGGCAGACATCGGAGCTACGATGTAATGAGCGATGCTATCTATGCCCAGCAATGCATATACAGCAATCGTAATCAGACCCGCTGCCTGATATCCACGATAGAGTAAAAAACATCCAAGCACACCTACACAGGTCATTCCCACCCAGGCCAGGTACACCCCGCTCCGCGTCCAAGACTCTGGCAAATTAGGGTAAGCCGCAAGGTATTCGGCATTATGAATAAAATGAATCAGGCTCGCAACTCCGTAAACGAGCAGTAAGATGAGTAGCGGCTTTTTAAAAGGCCTTTTATGTGGCATAAAATCCTAGAAATAGGTAAAAAAGATTTAAACGAAATAAATTAATTATTCCCTATTGCTACCTCAATTCATTTCTATCAAACAAATTATAAGGTCTCAGCCACTCTTCCACACGAAATGTATCAACAAACTTTCTGACAGGTACAGAATAAAGACCAAGAGGTTTTTCTGTCCCTTTGATCTTTTCGTATTGATAGGGCCCAACCTGGCTAAATTTCAAATATTCAGCAATAGATAGTGAACTCTTATTTGTTGGAAACCAGGTTAAATATGATTCGGGATGTATATTCCTTGTATGTTCATATGTAACAAAATTGATAAGATCCCTCAACAACCAAAAACTATATCTTGAGTTAGCTGAATAAAAACTATATACGTGTATTAGAGATGGGCTCACTGCTAATTCTCTATCATTAATCACCTCTCCATTCATTATATAATCAAGCTCGTTCCTATAGTTGATTGTGAGATCATCATGGCTTCTAAGCTTGAAGGCTGATACAATTAAATGCCCGACATGAAATCCCTTTGTATCGCGAAAAATTCTACAAATCGGAGCCATACTTTTTACCGAACGGTATATGAAATGATCGGCATCTCCAATGTTCAAATCCCTGTATCTATTTTTCACATAATTGGATATCTCTACAATATCTGCCTCATTCGGTGTGCGTAATTCCCCATATAATGACAATGGATATTCATCAAAAGACATTTTGTCGAATCCATACTTAATAATATTATCCCAAAACAAACTTTCGTTTATAGTCAGAGGGCTATCCGCAAACTGGCCGCTTTCAATGTCGAATAGAGTGGGCAATCCATAAGCTAATCGAAGGACTACTTCGAGGGGAATCTTGGTATTGTTTACAATTTTTTCTATGAACTCACCACTTTTACCTAGGCTAGCATTCCCCTGCCTAAGCTTTCTATACGTGGATTTACCAATATCCAGTCGCTCGCAAAAGGAGTCAATCGACTCATGCAGCACATTATTCCTGAGATACTCCAGAAGTTCAGCCGTCTTGGTATAAACAACAAATCCCATTCGCCTTAAATTTTATTCCAGTAGAAATATACAATAACCGCTACATATATACCGCTAATGATATATTTATGTACTGGTTAGCACTGAGCAACTTTCATATCCTTTAAACAGCTTGAGAAAGTTCTGTCCTAAACGCTACGTAATTTTGATCTGAATACATATACTATTGAGTTTCAAATTCTCTCGAGTGCAAGATCAACTGTTTCAGTAAAATCCTTCGATGAAGGGGAGAAATTGACATGTTAAGTTATCTTTTAATCTTTATTCAACAACTACTCAGATCCCTTGTAAGTATAGAGTTTTGGAGCAGCATAATTTTACTTGCTTTGGCTGTTGGAACAACCATAAGTGTTCTCATATTTATCTATTCACAAATAAGGGATACTTGGCATAATAACATTCGCCCACATCTGTGATTTTTTAGAGATATTTACCCATCTCATTATATCTATAAAAAACCAATCCCTCCATCACACAAACATACTAATGAACCTATGAATAATACAGACAAAAAACTCGACATCTTTATTGTATATCAGAGCAATGAAGAGAAACTGGCAAATCAATTCAACAGCTTGTTTGAATCATGGGGGCTTGAAAGTTTTTATTGTCGCCAGGAGAACTTTAGAGCAGCCGCGGTAGAAACCTACCGAAAAATTCTGAGAGAAAAACTTCATGAAGCAAGGCTCGTGGTCTTTTTACTTTCTCAAGAATTTCGCTGGTCAAGTTATTGTCAATCTGAGGCCGGTGTTGCGATGACCCTTAAAAAGCAACGCATAATAATCACTATCCCACCTGTAAGACCAATTGACATACGTGAAATTTCGCCAGTCTTGGAAGGATACAATGTAATTACCTCTGAGCTAGCCTTTGATACTAATGAACTTAGAAAGGCTGTAGAAGTCGCTCTTAAAGATGTATCTATACCAGCCAAAGAAAAAGCAGAGAAGGAATTAGAGAAAAAAATTAACTACACGTTTGATGATCTAAAAAAGGCTTACAGCATTAGACCTTCCAAACGTAGATTTGTCGATGTCTGGCCATCAATCACGGATACTGACCCCGAAGCACCTAGAAGCATTGTTGAGAATATTAAACTAAGTATACTCGACGAGAAAATAGAGGTATCCGACCTGGCACTAGTTGGTGTGTCCTTAAAATATTCCCTGAATCTCATAACTGAAGCCTTGAAGGAGCTATCCTCAATCCCAGATATCTATGATACGTTCAAAAACCGGACAAAGGTCTTAAAGATTACGCTTGTTCACATGAATGCTCATTCGCATATTCTGAGATCAATCAATGACCAGGTTGATGTGACTAATATTCAGATCAAGTTTAGGGAAACCCAGGACAAGTTCGAAGAAAGTTGGCCAAAGAAGAAAGAGTTATGGCAAAAATACGCTCAAAAATGCGGATTTCAATTGATTGCGAGCGAACCTAATGAAATCGACTACATTCCACCTCAATTAGGTATATGTATCGATGAAAGGGTTCTCTTTTCAGGCCGGTGTGCATTTGAAGAAGCTGGAATCCAGACTATTTTGA
>JAHQVL010000332.1 GCA_019634345.1 Rhodothermaceae bacterium | reverse complement strand
TTTTTTTGAAAAACAAAAACATTCAGCAGATACCCATACTAAAGGATGGTTTCTTGCACAAGATTGTCTTTCAATCGCATTTCAGTAAAATAGATCTGGAATCGCCCGTACGGAGCCTGTCCGCACCCGTTGTGATCATGGCCGGTGGGAAAGGCACTCGTCTCGATCCGTTTACCCGGATATTGCCAAAACCGTTGATACCTATTCATGATCTACCTGTTACTGAAGTCATCATGGATCGGTTTGCTAAGCATGGCATGCAGGACTTTCACATCTCGATCTTTGACAAAGGCAAGATGGTTAAGGCCTACTTTGATGATTTCGAGAAGCCGTATAAGATCAATTTCATTGAGGAGAAAGAGCCGCGTGGTACGTTTGGAGCACTGTCGATGCTAAAAGGACAGCTTGACCAACCGTTTTTTGTTACGAACTGCGATATCATTATTGATACGGATTATTCCAAGTTTTATGACTTCCATATCAATGGAGGCTTTGCAATATCCATAATTGGCTCCATTCGGCATTTCAGTATTCCTTACGGAGTGTGCAAAATCGATTCAGAGGGGGCGTTGGTTGAGATGACCGAGAAGCCGCAGTATGACTTCCTTGTCAATACAGGTTTTTACATCATTAGCCCGCGATACCTGGATTTGATTCCTGACGAAGAGAGATACGACTTTACGCATTTTATTCAGGATATTCGATCGAAGGGGCGAAAAATCGGCGTATATCCGGTATCTGAAAAATCCTGGCTGGATGTCGGCCAATGGGGTGAGTACAACAAAACAGTGGAGGTACTGGCTGCATGACAGATACAGTACTGAAAAGAAACCTGGTACAGGATCTTGTAAATAATATCTCGGCAGAGAACCCTCTTTCACTAAAGGATGTCGCTTATGCGGAGCCTGAACAGGTCATTGCTGGAATCGTTTGCCCCTCATATTCTGGAAGTACTCTGCTGACGGCGTTGTTAGGGTCGCACAGTAAAATCTTTGGGGCAGGTGAGCTTCATTGGCTTCTTTCTGAAGACCGCAGTTATGTGCAGAAGATCATCGATAAGAGTGAGAAATTATTACAAACAGACCTTATCTGGAAAGAGTTGTTTGACAAAAAAATGGCACCAGAAGGGTTGTATGATGTCATCTTTTCCAAGACGGATTGCCCGGTAATTATCGATTCCTCTAAGCGTCCTCACTTCTTCGAAGCCATAGTTCCACTGAATCCTACTCGGAATTTTCTCTTTATCTATCTGCTAAAACATCCGATGCGCCTCCTTGCATCTCACATCATGCATAGAAGCACGAGTCCAGAATTTGCATCGATGGAGCGACGGCAAATGATCGATGCTTTTTTAAACGATGTGTATCAGCAGATTGTCTATCAGCATCTTATTTCCTCGAAGATCGGGGCAGGAAACCGCATACTCTTCGTTAAATACGAGGATATTGTGGCTCAAACAGTTGATACGCTTCAGTATATCCTACGTGAGCTCAGGCTCACGTTTGAGCCCGGCATGCTGGATTTCCAGCAGAAAGAACATCAAATGTTAGGAGGTAATGCCGGCCCACGGTCTCAGATTAGCCGAACCCGATCCGGTGATGAAGCTAATTTCAACAGCGAAATACAGAGGGCATTCTACCAAAATCTGGACAGCATCAAATTAGACAATAATTACCAGGCATTCTTTTCGCCTGATGAGATTGCCTGGCTGAATAGCTGTGAAAAGATGCATACCCTTTTGCACATCCTTGGGTATAAGCCTATCAGTTAACATTCCTCATATATGCAAGACGACGTACCCGTTTATATCAACTACGGTATTGGCCGGTTTTTGCCAATGCTTGAACAGTTCGCTGAATTCTTGAAAACGGTCCCTTTGAACACATTCACTGTGCAATCAAACCAGGCGCCGGTAGGAATCATTGTGTCTCCACGCAATAATTCAGGAATTCCCTTTTGTAATATCGCGATTGCCTTGCTTTATGCAGCTCGCGGATACCCAGTGACCATCATTTGGGATGATCTAGAATTCCTCGATCCTGACGGAGAGACGCAAAATCGCTGTGTTGGTATCCTGGTCGAAGCGATCAGCAAGCATTCCACTATCAATTTCATTCAATTAAGCGGATTGGAAGAAGTCGCTCTGGATACGTCAGACGAAGCTTACTTGCAAGAAATTGCGCTCAATAATGCAGTTTGGAATGTACGTAATATCGTACCTACTGAGGAATTGGACTTCTATGCGCGCCTGTCCTTTGAAGCGATGTGCACCAATGCAGGGAAGATAAAACATCTCTATGATGCTCATACGTTTGATCATTGCGTTCACCAGAGCCTTTTGAACAACAATGGGGGAGTACATAAATATTTTGCCAACCAAAATGGGATAAGAGTGAGTTGCCTGGATGCCTCAAACGGACGAGGCATGATTGGTCTTCACGATGTCCAGGGGTATTTTTACGATGTACTGCCTTTGATCGACCCGCAGAGTCTCTTTTACCTCTTCAAAGAGGAGGAGTATAAGGAGCATGCAATCGAAGCTGCTCGAAGCGATCACGAAAAAAGGCTTTACGGTCACGATGAGCGCTCAACACAACCTGTGGACGAAGAAAGCGAACAACTTGATCGGTACGACATTGTCATCCCGCTCAACATTTTTTGGGATACCTCGGCATTGGGAAGAAATCGTTTCTTTGCCTCTCCCTACGAATGGTTGGTTGAGACGGTCTCTTATATTCTCTCAAACACATCATTCTCTGTCGTATTGCGGCAGCATCCACACGAGGTACACTTCAAGAAGTTTAACTTTGAAACAGGAACTCTGCTAGGCAGGGATTTGCAATCTCGCTTTGGTTCGCATCCGCAATTTCGATTTGTATCGAGCGAGGAGAAGGTAAACACGTACCATCTAATTCAACAGGCAGATCTTGTTTTGCCCTACACATCAACCTTGGGCATTGAGGCTGCTATGATGGGTAAACGTGTCATTGTAGAAAGCAATGTATACTACGCGGATCAGCCTTTTGTACACAAGGCAGAATCCATTGAGGACTATTTTACTCAGATAAAAAATGGGGCACAACCATCGGTTTCAGAGACCGACAAGATGAACGGGTGGTTGTTGTACTACCTGGTGAGCCAGACCCCTTTTGTGCATACCTCATTCGGATTGGATCCTGTTGACATACAAAAATGGACAACCAGTGGGTTCGACGCATTATCCAATGACAAGGCCCTGGGTACCGCCATCGATTGCCTCGCGAGCAATACACCCTACTCGTTTTCTAACGGCAAGCGCTTATTGGAAGAGGCGATTGCGAAAAAAAGGCTGGTCCATGACACACATCTTGCATATCATACATGAGCTTTCAGGAGGAGGAGCCGCCAGAGAGCTGCTGAATGTGGTCCGTTTTCTTGGCCACTCTAAAGGATATTCCCATACAATTGCCACGCTAGCTCCGCTGAATGATCAGGGCCGAGAACTGGCTCAACAAGCTGAGGTAGAAATCCTAGAAGCACCATCGCCAGGTGAGCTTCATGCGGCTATGGAGCACGCGGATATCGTTCAGGTAGAATGGTGGAATGCTTCGTATATCACCCCATTCCTGGTACAACCCTTCCCCTTATGCCGGTTAGTGATTCGATACCACGTCGCTGGAGATAAACCGCCGCATGTAATTACACCCAAACACCTTAAGTTGGCTGATGTAAATATCTTATCCAAAGCGAAGAACCCGGTATTGAACGAATTTGAACCCGGTTGGAGAGCCGAACGTGTTCAATGTATCCTCCATGGATCAGATTTTAACCGAATGCCTCGTGTACAGCGGCGTCCTCATAATGGGTTTAATGTGGGGTATATCGGAACGGTTAACTTCGTGAAAATGCATCCGGAGTATGTTGAGATGAGCAATCAGATCCAAATTCCGGATGTGCGTTTTGTGGTTTGTGGAGGGCTATCCGAGCCTGTTTTGCTCAAGCAGGTCCAACAACTCAAGGCAGAGCATAAATTCCATTTTATGGGGTATGTGGAACAGCTAGAAAATGTCATTGCCGAAATGGATGTGTTTGGGTATCCTCTGTGCCCAGATACGTATGCTTCCACTGAACTTGTTCTTCAGGAAGTGATGTACGCTGGGGTACCTCCAGTTGTATTTCCTTATGGGGGAGTAACACAAACCGTTAAGCATAATGAGAATGGATATATCGTTCAACGTGCAGAGGAATACGTTAATGCAATTGAATACTTATTCCAGCACCCAAAGGAACGCAAACGATTAGGAGCTGCTGCTCGAAAATTTGTAATCAGGCATTTAGGAATCGAGAATACAGCAAGTCAGTACGAGGACCTTTATGAAAGGCTCATGGCTCGTCCTAAAATGCCACATCGGTGGGGGGTAGATTTTCATACTCAACCTGCAGTAAAGGAAGATCAACCTGCTGCTTTGAGCCAGAGTGAAGTATTTATCGAATCATTGGGAGTGGATGTGGGGCGTGCCTTTAAAGCCAGCCTGTATGGGACACAGATGGACGAAGTGTTTCGTGCTGAAATAAGTATCCTCCACAGTCGATATGTGCTTGCAAAAAATGGGGTAATTCGGTTTCGAAATCTGTATCCTGAGGACCCGTTCCTAAACCTCTGGGCCGGCCTATGTTGTGAAGGGCTGAATGATGCCCAGGGAGCCGCTATGTGTTATTCTACAGCTATTAGCAAAGGGCTCACGCAATGGCGTATATACTGGTACCTTGCTCGGGCGCTCAAACAGCTTGGCGAGCATGAAAAGTCTCAACATCTGATTAAGCAATTACAAGGCTCTGTTCAGGGATTCGACCATTTAGTGAAGCGTTACTCTATGGATACATTCAAGCCTGCACTCGAAGCGTCTGTAATGTAGCTGGTGGCTACCTCGTCACTATGAAGTGGGCCAGGATATCGTCGAAAATACTTTTCCCCGGAAACGGAAAATACTTCTCAGAAATAGTGCAACTTCGGTGTTAGTGGTGTGTATATAGGCTGGCATGAAAATAGCACACTTCGCAAATCATGTGTGATCCTGTTCTTAACAGAACGATAGGTCTATAAACATAAGGCCGCCACCCTGAACCCTCAACAGATCTTTGAATGCACACTTCTTGTGGCCTTTGAGCTTCTCCTGATGATTTCAGTAGATCCTCCTTATTCCACTTTCTCATATGCGCTTTCTTGCAGCATATAGGACCGGATCTCGCAACAATTCCTTTTATACTTTTCTGATACGAGCATTACTAGCATTTCGCACGTGTCAACTCTTTATGGTGCATGCATCACAGGACGTCCATAGAACGCATACTGGCAATTGAAAAAGCCATGGATGTAACAACCATTCGGTACAAGGGGCTTGAACTCTGGCCGCTGGTCCGAATGCAATTGTGGCGTCGGTTGATTCATCCACGCAAATTTGCGCCTCCTGCAACAATTGGGTTGAAGCATCTCGCCCATAAACTGTCGCAGAGCTTTTTTAAGCCTGACTTTTATGTTTCTTTCTTAGAGCATTCTAAGCGGCATCAGCAAAACCTGGCCAAACTTGAGAAAGGTGGTCCGGTTGATCTTCTTATTTTTTCAAAAGGAGAAGATCATTCGGATAAACTGAAAGGCAAGTATTTCAACAGGTTTTTAGATCCTGTTGCTGAACTGGCAAGGAGTCGTTTTACGATTCTCAAAGTTGAGGTTATTACAGAAGCCACTAATCAATCTATTCCTCGATACGAGCATACTCATTTTCTTGATGCGCTTGAGTACATCCGGTGTGATGCACAACGAAGCCTGATCAATGCGTTCCAGAAAAATGGCGATGCCGCGATATTGGAAAAAGGCAATCAACTAACAAGGCTCCTCGGAGGCATTCGTTTTGATCTGGCTTTGACTAAGGAATACCTGATGGTGGAGGCAGAGCGGATGTTACATTACATCCGTTACTTCAAAGGAATATTAAAGATATTAAAGCCTAAAGCGGTGTTTCTCGCCGGATACGATGAGGAACTATCAATGGCTTTGATTGCTGCTTGTAAGCCCCTTGGGATTACTACGGTAGACATGCAACAACAAGCGATTGGTGCATATCATGGCATGTATACCCATTGGATGAGTATGCCCGAATCAGGGTATTCACTGCTTCCCGATTATTTCTGGTGTTGGAGCCCTTCTGATGTTCAGAATATCCAAGATGGTATGGCTGCCGGAGGGGATGTACATCGCCCTGTAATTGGCGGGAATTTATGGGTGTCCAAATGGGCTGAAGATGAAAACATGATGCCTGGGAAAAATGCCGAGGCCTTTTTGAACAAGCTCGATTCCTCCCAAAAAAGAATCCTGGTTTCATTAAGTAATACGGAGGATTGTTTGGGAGATAACCTCATTGAAGCTATTCGCCAATCACCACCCGAGTGGCACTGGTGGATACGCGTTCATAGTGGCATGGAGAATAAAATAGAGGAAATATCTTCTATATTTTCCGATCTGAAAATGAGCAATGTTGAAGTCTCTATTCCCTCTAAGTTTCCCATATACCGACTATTAAAGTATGTCACCTGGCACGTTTGTGAATGGTCCTCAACTGCTGTAGAGGCCCTGGAATTTGGCGTACCAAGTCTCATTATCCATCCTGCTGGCCGAGAGCAGTTTTATCAGCAGATTATGGACGGATACTTTGAGTACAAAGAGAAACCACAAGAAATTATCGAATACCTCCACCAGGACCCATTACCTGGTAAAAAGACCGATAAGTATATAGTCACAAATCGCATTTATGCATTGGATGCTCTGTTTGATGTAACAGAAGGCGCCATGCAACTTGTCGAAGTGTGATAAATAGAGGTCCCAACTAGCTATCATCATATCTCCTGGGTTTGCAATAATATCCTTCATGTTGTTCCTTAGAACTATATGCATTGCATTTATTTCTAGTAACAAACAAGGTTTTTTATGAGAGCGATAGTTCTTTTTATGGTGAGTTTACTATTGGTGAGCTGCCAATCAAATCCAGAATCTGCAGATGCTGTGGAGCAGGATGTTAGTGAACCAGATGTGGTAGAATCCTCAACATTGACTCGGCCTGATCCCAATGTGCCTTCGGGTGAAAACAATGCAGTCCCCGAAGACTGGGTCGTACGTCTTGATCGTCCTTCTGAGGAAGTAACCATAGGAGCTGATGCTGAATCAGCGGATATCTTTTTTGTCAATATGACTCCAGGGTGGCATATCACGAGTGGCCCTTCAGCGATTTATTATCACCCTGCAAGCACTGCATCTGGTACATACACAGCAAAAGCAGGTATTCATTTATTTGATCCAGGAGAACGCACTGAAGCTTTTGGGTTGTTTGTTGGGGGAGCAAATCTCGATGCGGACGACCAGGTGTATGATTATTTTCTGATCAGAAATTCGGGTGAGTATCTGATAAAGCGACGTACTGGAAATGATACCGAGTTAATCCAAGACTGGACGTCTCACGAAGCTATTGTACGATATACAGCTGAAAGTGAGGCTTCAGTGCTGAACGAGTTAACCGTCAACGTACGAGAAAATGAAGTGGGATTTGGTATTAACGGAGAGGAAGTTGCAGCTGTACCGGTCTCAGAGATTAGAACGGATGGCATGGTTGGACTTCGGGTGAATCACGCGTTGAATCTTCACGTCTCTAACCTGGAGGTAGTCAATTAAGAAGGGTAAGTAATAGCAGTAGAGTCTGAAGGCTGTTTGTTCTGCGATGTTAGTTCTGAGGGCTCTACTTTATCCCTTATCCACTCTCTATATTTGGGAGAAAGGACGTTTTCTGAATTGTGAGCCAGTGCTTGTTTGAAATATTCATCAGCCTGCTCATAGTTCATGGAAAGCAGATAGCCCAATCCAACATTGCATAGGCACTCATCCAATGGTAAATGAATGAGTGTCGTCGCATTGCTTTTTATTCGTGCATAATCTAACGCCCGGTAAGCCGATCGTAGGCCGGCACTGTAGCGTTGCATCTGATACAGAATATTGCTTAAAAGATAATGCAAAAAGGAGGCGTCTGGGGCAATCAATAGCGCATGCCGTATATAGGCCCTCGCGTGTTGGTACATATTAAAATGCATTTCAACCTGCGCTGCTTTGTAGTAGGCCTGTATCCTTAGTTCTGGGCGCAATCGATCGATCTCGAGTTCTGCGGCTGCTTTTCTCGCTTCAGAAAACTTTCCCATTGCCAGGCAAATACTCAGTTTGTGAAACAGGTAGTATTCATCTTCCGGTTTTTCTTCTAACTGCTTCTTGACCATCTTATAGATGCGCTCATGCTTTTTCTCTTTGGCTTTTCCCGAGAGCGCATACCCATAATGTTCAATTGTGATATAGGAATGTTGAGTGATCATTCCTGTTTGTCTACATGCTTTTTGAATGCCTGGAGCAAGCTGGTTGTGAACTGCCCCCGTGTACTTAATATCGTGATGGTTTCTAAACAAGCGGTACGATTTCATCGTATCGTAGTTGGATAGATCACGCGTACTATGATAGTTCTTGACCGTAAATGAATAGGCCATTACATCTTCATTTTTCAATAAAGATGAAAGAGTAAACCAATGGACGCGCTTCAATCGCTCGTCGGCATCTAATATCAGGACCCAATCTGCAGTCGCGTTGCTGAGGCCATAATTCCGGTGTAATGAAAAGTCTTCAGCCCATTCCTGGTGATAGACTTTTGCTCCAACAGATTTTAAGAAAGCAACTGTGCCGTCTTTACTGCCTGTATCCACCGCTACGATCTCATGTACATGATTTGCTGCCTCCGGTAACCATTCGCGAAGATTATTCTCTTCATCGCGTACGATCATCGCAAGGCAGAGCGTGTGAGCTTGGGAAGAATTAGAAAGAGGCATTATCTATAGGGCAGCCTGAGAAGATTGCTATTCCGGAAGAAAAACTGAATACTTGTTTCTCCGTGTGTACTTGCCAACGAAGAACAAGAAACTTGCCGAACTGACAATTCTTAGGTTACGGGACCCCTGGTGATTGGCGGAGGCATCTCAAGGTGTAATTTTTTCCTCACAGCTTCCTCAATATGGTGGAATGTGTGCTCCAGTTCATCCTTTGTATTCCACACAAATGGAGCGATTCGTAACAACGTGCCTTTTCTACTGTCTGTATAGATATGCTTTGATTTAAGGTATGCAGATAATTGATGAGCCTGTGGAAGAGACATAACAAACATGGCGCTTCGTTCTTCTTCTTTAAGCGAGGAACGAATTTCAATACCGGCTTTTTGCGCTCGGTCTATACAATAATTCGTTTTGCTCAGTGAATCTTGTCGGACTGAGCGTAGCCCAACTGAAAGCAGCAGGCGAACCCCTTCAACGGCATGATAAAGCGACGCTATGGCAGAAGTGCCCCCTTTAAACCGAGCGCGTACTTCAGGATGTGGAACGGGGCTGGTATTGAAGTCAAACGGGCTTGCATCTCCAAACCATCCAGTCGTTCGCGGGGTGAGATCAACGCCATTCTTGATATAAACAAATGCATTACCGGACGACCCGCTGCCTTCTTTTAACAGTCCACCAAAATAAAGATCTACGTCTAGCTCTTGTACGGTTGCGGTTGAAGCCCCAATGCTGTGATAGCCATCAATGGCTAGGAGCCCTCCATGCGCATGGACCTTTTTACCAACTTCGTAAATGAACGAGTCTGGTAGTTTTCGGCCCGTTGTAAACCCAACATGACTTAACATGACCAATGCCGTCCGGTGGTCAATGGCCGATACGATCTGCTCCCTAGGTATACCTCCTTTTGTAACGGGGATACAATCGACTTCTATATTTAGCAAATCAGCCCATTGATGCACACTGTGTAATACGGATGGGAATTCACCATCTGTGAGTATGACTTTATTTCGAGTACCGGAAAGTAGCTCCCTGCTAGACAGAATACATTGAACCGTCCAATGGACGTTGGGCTGGAGTATACAGGTGCCTTTGGGGGCCCCTATAAGGGGGGCGATGAAATGGTCTCCGAGATATTCTGGGAGGGTCCACCATCCAACATGCTCGCCCGATTCCGGCTTCCAGTGATTAGGAATGTGATTCCATGCATCAACGCCAAAGCTCTTCCAGTCCTCAACAAAATGGTGCATCATCTGAGGCACGGTACGAGGCATTAAGCCATGAGTAAAGGCGCGGAGTTCTACAGCATGCTTGGGAGAGGGGAGGAAATAGCTGTCACGCAACATAGATACATAGAGAGATTAAAGAAAAAGGCTGTTGCTTGTGAGCAACAGCCTTTTTAGGACTATAATCTGTGAGGACGGGATTAAGCTTCTGCTTGCTGGGGGTCTACATTTACAAATGTACGATCACCACGTCCTTTAGAAAATCGAACAAGGCCTGTAGAGGTAGCAAAGAGGGTATCATCACCGCCTCGACCTACATTGAGGCCAGGATGGAACTTGGTGCCTCGCTGGCGGACAATAATACCACCTGCTTTCACGAAAGAACCTCCATATACTTTAACCCCAAGCATTTTAGGGTTTGAGTCGCGGCCGTTTTTAGTAGAGCCAACACCTTTCTTATGTGCCATGACGTAATTCGCTGATTAAAATAGAGTTTAAGTGTAATGTGTTATTCTGCCGCTTCCGCTGGTGGCGCATCTACTGCTTCAGCAGGAGGCTTCTCAGCTGTTTTTTTCTTCGCAGCTCTCTTCTTCTTCGCGCCAACTACCAGGTCATTGATCTGAAGCTGGGTATATTGCTGCCTATGACCTCGTTTTACTTTAAAACGCTTGCGGCGCTTCTTCTTGAAGACCAATACTTTGTCAGCCTTAACGTGGTCCAAAACAGTTGCTTTTACACTGGCACCCTTCACCGTTGGGTCGCCTACCTGGACCTTTCCATCGTTTGAGACCAAAAGGACGTCCTCTATAGTAACCGAATCGTTTACCTCCGCTTTCATGAGGGGGACGTAAACCTTAGAATCTTTGGTTACTTTATATTGCTTATCAGCAACTTCAATAATAGCGTACATGAATTTCTCTTCTTTGGTGCACAGGATTGGGTACCTGTGCGAGAGTTATTTTATAATATTCGCTCTTATAGTCATTACTGCGCATTGAGTTTCCTTAACACGTATCCCAGATGGACACACAAATCGTTCTTCCTGAAAGCCAGGTTGCCATACATTCTCCTCGTTTGTTTTGTATTGGTCGAAATTATGCAGCGCATGCTGCTGAGATGAAAAGCCCAATGCCTGAAATTCCCATGGTCTTCTTGAAGCCGTCAACGGCGCTCATTCGAAACAACGGGGTAGTTGAGTTGCCTTTGCAATCAGACGAAGTTCATCATGAGGTAGAACTCGTTGTTGTAATTGGGAAAAAAGGCAAGCATATCAATGAGAGCCAGGCTGCTGACTATGTAGAAGGCTATGCTGTGGGCTTGGACATGACTGCAAGGGATATCCAGGCGAAAGCGAAGAAAAAAGGGCACCCCTGGTCAGTTGCAAAGGGGTTTGATACCTTCGCACCTCTTGGAGATTTTGTACCCAAGTCGGCCGTTAACGACCCGCAAAACCTTGGGATTAAACTCCTCATAAATGGAGTCACGCGCCAGTCCGGCAATACGCGCGATATGCACTTTTCTGTTCATGAATTGATCGCCTATTGCTCAACTATTTTTACGCTTTTACCCGGGGACTTAATTTACACAGGCACTCCAGAAGGGGTGGGGCCTGTGCATGATGGCGATAAACTGGAGGCTTCTATTGAAGGAATGCCTTCACTATCAGTTACTGCTCGACGCTGATTGTACTTAAGAAGCATCATCGAAATAGGAGGCAAACATCGTGTGAATCAAATCTTCAGGTGATTGCCGGGTACGGATACAGGTTATTGAGCGGTCTTCTCGAATCAATACTTCTGCCGGGAAAGGGCGAAGATTGTATATAGAGGCCATGGCTATGCCATATGCCCCCGCATCGAAGATGGCAAGAATGTCACCTTCTCGAATCTGTTGCACCGAGCGATTCTTTGCAAAGATATCCCCCGATTCACAAATATTGCCTACGATCTCATAGCTCGAAGGAGAGGCCTGGGCATTGGACACATTAAAGATCTCATGATAGGCCTGGTAAAGGGCGGGGCGAATAAGCTGATTCATGCCCGAATCAGTTCCCGCGAATGTTCGCCCATTCGCTTCTTTGATTGTATTGGAGCGGACCAACAAGGCACCCGACTCCGCGACTAAAAAGCGCCCGGGTTCAAACCAATACTCTAGCTTTTGATTGGCTTTTTCGTTCGTATCCTTGAGTAATGAGACTATCGAAGTATGGAAATTCTCGAAGTCGATGGGAGTATCATCGGGGTGGTAGGGGATGTTAAATCCGCCTCCTATATTGACAAATTGAAGGTCAGGGAAATCGGCGGCATGCTTCAACAGGACACCAATGGCCTCTCCCAGCACTTTCATGGACGAAATGCCGCTGCCAATATGTTGGTGAATGCCTGTTATACGAACATGATAGCGATTCGCAATATCAAGTACTTTTGATATCTCGTGTACCGGAATGCCGAACTTCGTTGTTTTACCAGCCGTAATCACATGTTCATGATGCCCGGAGCCAATCTGAGGGTTTAGGCGGATGCATATATCTCCTCCAGGATAGGATTGGCCAAATCGTTCAAGCCGAGATAATTCCCCTACATTGAGCAATACACCTGCCTTTTGAGTGAGGTGCATTTCCTCGTCTGTGATATTGTTTGCTGTATATAAGATTTCCTCTGGAGAAAAACCGACCTTCTGTGCCAGGTAGAGCTCGCCAGGAGAAACTGCATCAATGCCAAACCCTTCAGAACGAATTATTTCAAGTATCGCTGGATGCGAATTGGCTTTCATTGCATACAAAAGCCGGGTATGGATGCCAGTAAGGTGCTTCTTTAAGAGTTGGCACTGTTGCCGAATGATACGCTCGTCATAAACGTATGTCGGCGTTCCAAATTGGTTTGCAATCTCAAGTAACGTATTAACTTGAAAGGAGGACTTTAAGCTGGGTGGGCGCACGGTTGTAAGAAATTAAGTAGCAATTGCATGTGGACCAAACGTACGATGAAGCACATGTATGGTTTGGTCGATGTCGCGTTCGGATACATCCAGGTGAGTCACGGCTCGAATGGTATTGGGGCCAGTCGGGATTAAATAAACCTGCTCTTTCTCTAGAGCACTGAGTACGGATGATACCGTCAAAGGTGCCAATACATCAACGTAGACGATGTTGGTGTGAATGTCGTCAAGATTCAGCGAGAAATTGGGTAAGTCTGCAAAAGCCAGGGCAAGTTTCTTTGCGTTAGCATGGTCTTGAGCCAGCCGTTCCAGGTTGTTTTGGATCGCATATAGACCTGCAGCACCCAGAATGCCAACCTGACGCATACCTCCTCCAAGCCGTTTTCGAAGGGCGTGTGCTTTGTTAATCGACTCTTTGGAGCCACAAAACAAAGAGCCTACCGGGGCTCCCAGTCCTTTTGACAAGCAAACGGAGACGGTGTCGAATAAGGAGGCAAAGGCGCGGAACGGGACATCCTGTGCGATACCTGCATTCCATAATCTGGCGCCATCCAAATGGGTGGGCAGTTGGTACTCCTTGGCTACATCCGTGATGGCCTGGAGTTGCTCAACAGATTGTGCAATGCCGCCGGCAAGGTTGTGCGTATTCTCAAGGCATATTAAGCTCGTTGCAGGTTGGCCGTAATTACCGGGACGAATAGCAGAACGCACCGCATCAGGATTCAGAATGCCTCTTTCTCCATCAATAGGGCATAGCTGGACGCTAGCAAGCCAGGATGGTGACGCTCCCTCGTAGTTAGGGATATGAGATCGGCGTTCAACTATAACCTCGGTGCCAGGTTGTGTATGGACCAATACGCCCAATTGATTGGCCATTACTCCAGAAGGAACGAAGAGTGCTGCCTCCTTTCCAAGAAGATCGGCAACGGTATCCTGTAATTGGGTAATGGTAGGGTCCTCGCCGAATACGTCATCACCTACCTCTGCACGGTACATCGCCTCCCGCATGCCCTTGTCTGGGCGTGTGACAGTGTCACTGCGTAAATCAATCATTAACGGTAGGAGGGTGTAGGAGTGGACGAATTAGCGTGTAATTTCCAGCAACTCAAGAGAAATTGTATTTCCATTAGGCAAGCTGATGTCTGCAACATCACCTACAGATTTGCCCAGCAATCCTTTTCCAATAGGACTGAGTATGGAAATTTTTCCTTTGAATATATCGGCTTCTTCAGCAGACACCAGCGTATACGTTTGTTCCGTATTATTGCTGAGTGTCTTCACCTTGACAGTGGACAAAATGTATGCTTTACTTGGATCGATTTTGCTGTCATCTACAAGCCGCGCTTCACTGATGGTCGTTTCCATCTTTGCAATACGAGCCTCTAAAAGACCTTGGGCTTCTTTCGCTGCATCGTATTCTGCGTTTTCAGATAGATCGCCTTGCGCGCGCGCATCAGCAATATCCTGTGATATCTGAGGGCGCTGAACGGCCTTCATGTGGTGAAGCTCATCTTTGAGTTTCTGAAGACCTTCTTTTGTTAGGTAAACTCTATTCTCCGCCATATTCTGGTAAAACCTTGAGCGTTGTCAAACGCTTTTTTGAATAAAACGAACTAATAAAAAATGCGCCACGACCCGAAGGCGCGCGACGATAAAATCACATAGGGGGTGTTTTCCGTATGTTTATAAGTTGCTCTTCCACGCGAAAAGCACGGAAAATGATCCCAATATTAATTAAGTAAGAAGAATTACCAGGTGATTTGAACCTTTTTCTGCTCAATATTTGGGTCTTCTCGATTTGCATCGACCGGTAAAATACGACGCGCTGTCCAGTATCGAGATCTCCAGTAGGGTTCGTCAAGTGATGAAATTGCGACTCCTTCGCTCTTCGAAGAGTGTAAAAACGAGTTGTCCCCTACATAAATACCTACATGCCGGGTACGGGCATTAATTTTATAGAAGACCAGGTCACCAAGCTGTAATTGAGAAGGGCGTATTTTTTCTCCTACTCGAACCTGTTCTTTTGTAGTTCGGGGCAACCGGGTTTCGAAGCTTTTTGCATAAATCTCCTGCACCAGGGCTGAGCAATCAATCCCTGAACGGGACGTTCCACCCCAACGATGCGGTGTGCCCATCCATTTGTCTGCCTCAATCATGAGGCGTTCTTTTCGTGATAGTTCTGCTTCGTTCTCTCCTTCTAAAGCATCAGGCCGCCCTAATGAATCTGCGACTTCTTCCTTCGAAACATAGATTTCTGATGCTATTGAATCTGGTGCGGTATTCTCTACGTAAGATTCTTGTACACTAGATTGTGTTGGTTGCGTATAGATGCAACCCATAACTAAAGCCGGCAAAAAAGTGACGAGTACAATACACACCCTTGTGGGAAGAGAAGAAGTCATAGGGGCAGTGTATGAAATGATTTATTTCTTGAAGAAAAGATGATAAACGAAGGTTTTTAGTGAAAAAACGCAACTTAACATTGTTAACCTGCATTCTTTAACCTATAATCTACTAACACTATGCCCGATTGGGCTAATTTGATTCCTAACCATTCGAAATTGTTGGTGCTACGATGAAATCCTCCCTATCACAAGCAACTGTAGTTGTAATGGCCTTGGCAACGGGCTTTATTACGGGTGTATTATTCGCACCCCAGTCAGGAAAAAATACACGAAGGCGCATAGCTGATGAAGCGCGCGGCCAGTTGAAAGCAGTGGAGAGTCAGCTAGAGACCATCGAAGAACAGCTAGCAGAAATGAATGATCGTGTTCAGGAAACGGGTAAGGAGATCACTGGCAAAATACGCCAGGCTGCTCATGATGCCGTAGACGAGTACATTCCTGACATCGCAGACGGCGTGGAAAATTGGAGCGAAGGAGCAGAGAAGGAAATGGTGAAAGACTTAAGAAATATGACCCGTAAGTAATGCATTCACTTGGTTTCGTTATCTGGAATAAGGGAATTAGGATCAAGAGTTTGTGTGGGTCGTAGTAAACGAGCGATATCAGTACGCACGAGTTTCTACTGTTCACAACTAGAACATTAATTATATGCCTTACCCAGAACCCTTAGTGCGCCCTATGCGAGAAGAACTTACCCGCCTGGGTGTTCAAGAGCTTCTCGATATTACTGCAGTGGATGACGCTTTTGAAGCTGCTGAAACAGAAACGACTTTGCTGATCGTTAATTCTGTCTGTGGATGCGCTGCTGCCAATGCCCGGCCGGCTGTTGCTATGGCGCAACAATCCCCCGTTCAGCCGAATCGTTACGTGACGGTGTTCGCCGGTCAAGATTTGGAAGCGACAGCCCGAGCCCGTGAGTATCTTCGAGGCATTCCGCCTTCATCTCCATTTATGGCTTTGTTGAAAGACGGTGATCCTGTGTTTATCCTGGAACGCCGCCATATCGAAGGGCGAAGCGCCAGTGCCATCGCTATGGACTTAGTAAATGCATACCAGAAGTATTGCGGCACGAGTGAAAATGCAGAAGGAGGCCCAGAACGGCCCGAAATGCCTGAAATGCCTCAGTCTTCAAACGGCTTGCCGCCTACATTTAAATCTATTCGATAAGAACGCGTTATTGGATTACAGGTCGTTTTTTTAATGGGCCTTGCTCAAGTATCTCTTTGCTTGGGCCAGGCCCATTTCTAATTGTAGATGGTTCGTATACTCACTGCCAGATACCCTAGGCCGCTCAATACCAGGGCTACGGTAATCCAAAGCGGAGATTCCAAGCTGTTGATATAAAACAACAGGGCAAGGAAGGGAATGGAGACCAAGATAGGCGTGGTGTAGTCGCTTAGGATCGAGTTAAACGAGACGCCGCCAATAGAAAAGATGACCACCAATTGGAGAAGCCGCCCTATGCTACCTCCAATACTAACATAGATCAGGCACGTTAGAGGATCCCCAGACAAGCCGCCTGCAATAAATGCAATGGTCTGAATAAAAAACATGATCAGGCTGGTTACAAGGTCCAATCGCTGCCGTTCTAATATGTCGAATGCGCGAGTAAGAGGAGACGCAATACTCGCTAAATAGAGCCACGGCGCAATATATTGCAGATAACGGCCAGACGTTGTCCATTCCTGGCCGAGGATAAACCCAAATACTTGCGGGCCGGTAATCATGATAGCCAGGGTGGGGAATAGGCCGATTAATATTAGTTGAGTATGCACCTTACGGATGAACTTTGGCAGCTCGTTGTTTCTATACGCCTCAACACCTTCAACAAAAAACACCTGGGAAATCGCAGCGCCTAACAAACTGAGCGGTACTGCAAACAATGTGTACGAGCGGCTGAAATAGCCAACCACGGCATCGGTAAAGAAGTACAAGAGGAGAAGAGCCGGCAGGCGCGTTATTAATGCGCTCAGTAAGGTTGCTGGCATCGAATATACAGGAAACCGTTTATACCTTTGCAGCACCGATGACATACCGGCCTTGCTAAACCCCTGAAAGAATTTCTTGCCTTCCCGTTTGATGACCAGGAATCCAAACCCAATCGCTGTAGCGATGTGGCCTACCAGGTATCCAGTGAACAGGCCTGTAGGAGTACCGGAAGAGCCCATAACAATGCGCGTACCTGCAATAAGTCCAGATTGAGAGGCCTGTCCTGCAGATATAGGGCTAAATCGTTTTTTACGGGTTAACCATAACTCAAATATCTTTGACATGCGTATCGCCACCAGGACGGGAGGCACCCAGTACAGCCATTTGTACAACTCGGGTGTGCCGAACCATGCTGAGAGGGACGGACCGGCTAAAATTAACCCGCAACTGAGTACACTGGCACCGAGAATAAGGACAATCGATAGGCCGAGCACGTGAGAGGCTTCCTCGTCTTCTTCGGGAAGCATAAGTGCATCTTCATATCTGAACGACGCAAAAGGGACAAGGATGGTAACTATAGACAAAAACGCGTCAAAAAGACCGAATGAAGAGGGCGTGTATAGACGGGTCAGGATCGGCTGTGCCAGATAAGCCACTCCCAGTGCCAGGGTCGTTCCCGATAGAAGCGTAAAAACAGAGGACGTGAATCCATCCACAGGTAGAATCTTGCGAATAAACTTTTCTAACATCACGGCACCTGCTCATCTAGCCGAGAAGTGACATCATAAACATACCAATCGCGGGTTTTAAAGACGAGAGAATAGGGAGCGTCTAATGCGCTACCACGCACCAGGTAATCTATGTGATAGGTATTGATGTATTTTTCTATCTGATTAGTAGACCTGTGTTCATATGAACTATCAAGTTTAGCCATTAGCGAACGGTCCGTCCTCGCAGGTCGATTTGTTGGAGCGATAGACTCAAGGCGCGTGTACCACTGTACGATGTCTCCGTCTTTGTATGGAAAGGCTTTATGATTTATAACGATGCCTCGTTGGGCAGAAGACCTAAACCCGGACCATGAAGGAGGAACAGCAAATACGGAGGAATCAGCAGTGTTGGTCCGTGCCCAATCGTATACGACATTGAATGGGTCGTTTGTAGCTGAAAACGGATATACTTTAGACTGATATCTATGCGACTGTCCAATAATCAGTAAAGCATAGACGGTGAGATAAATAAGGATAAACCTTGCAGGATAGTCCCATACGTATCGTTCGATGTAAGATTGGTAGCTCTTGGGTATGAACGTCACAAGAGCCGCACATGCAGATATAATAAGAAGCACTTTTGCAAAAACAGTGAGCTTAAAAAGCTGCAGCTTAGCCACGGTAAGGTTCGCATATGTTTCTGTACCGAAGTAAGCAATAATACAAATGAGGCCAATAATGATGAGCAGAGAGGACACTAAATACGTTGGGAATACCTTAATCCGCCTCGCACAAAAAAACAGGCCAATGAGCCCCAAAGCACTTAGCAGTGCAAACTGACTCGCTCGCAACATATCGAAGGAATGAAACAAGTAATGGTGAGGGTTTCTGAACTCTGCCATTATGTAGTATAAAGAAGGAGCTCCTACCATTTTGTACATACTTGGAGAGGCAGCATTGAATTGCTGATAGAACAAAGGGACTAGAGCGGGAGAAGCGCTAACTAGATACACGATACTAAAGGTATAAATGTCTCTAAAAGGACGATCATTCCTTCCCATGAATTGTACACTCATCACTGCACCCAGCAACAATCCCAACTGAAGACCAACGAGTGCTTGAAAGAGGGTAGCAAGGCCCAGGAGCAAGGCAGCGTATACCACTCGGTTTTTAATAAAAAACACAACGCTCCAAATACCGAGGCTCCATCCAAGCATGCTGGGTACCAACATGCTGTGTACCAGGTCATTGCCACCCAGTGTCCAAAACGGAGTCATGACAAGGGCAAGGGCTACGCTTGCAATGGCAGCAATCCTGTTTTTTGATAGATGCAACGCCAGTATATATATTCCGCTGGCTGTGGCAAACCAGGATGTCACGTACAACAAGCCAGTGGCAATTGGGATTGAAACTACCTTAGCAGGGATTAGGAGAAGGTATACAAAATACGCCCGTATGCTGAATGAAGAGAGCTGAGTGCCGACGAACCAGTCTTGAGTGAATAGAGAAGCGTCTAACAGGTGCATCAGGTAGGGTAAAAACTCATCCTGATCACTGAAGCCGTATGCATAACCAAACCTGAACAGGTACAGACCCCATATACCCAGAAGGAGATGAATAGGGATTTTAGAGCTCGTTGAACGTGTATGAGTCTCTTGAATCATGTATTACAACATACGTCCTTCTTATCTCCACGAACGGAGTGCTCGCTTCAACGATTGAAGGGATGCAAATGATTTACTGGGTGAGGATTGAGTCGCGTAATAAGGGACGAGTTCTGGCCCAAATCTACGCTTGAATTCAGCAATATACGGTGTGTTGGCGCCCACAAAATCAAACAGTCGAATTCCTTCGGATGCAAGCAACGGGAATAAATGACCGAGCAGTACAGTCATAGAATGCCCTGGTACACTTCCAGCCAGCCAATAATACGCAACTTCTTGATCGTGTAAAAGCGCTAAACCAGCAGTGGGTGTATGGCTGCTATCTGAGGTAATGGTGAATATGCGTACCATTCCAGCTTCTTGGAGCTGTGATACTAGTCCGGTTAACTGTTCAGCAGGTAAGGGGAGAGGGCGCCCATGCCGCCCGTAGCTGGCTTGTGCAAGATTTATGACCGATTGAAGGGCGCTGGCATCCTCTTGGAAAGAATAGGTAGAAGCATGTTTTTTGAACGTACGCTTCGTGCTTGTAGACCAGTTGGATTCGAGTTGCGCTGCATCAGTAAGGTCAATATGAAACGTATAGAGCGGTGTCGCTTTCCATGAGGTCCATTGAAATAAGCGAACGTCCTTTAATGTGGGATGATGGTGAAGCAAAACATGGTCGAACTGTTCCCGGAGCTTGTGCAGCAACAATGCGTACGGGGTTCCTGCTTCTGAAGTAGCTACCGTTTGGAGCGGCCTGGTCGTCAACAATGAAGAGAATGACGTGAAAGGAGGGACCGTAGCAATGAGGAAGGGGCCTTTACGCTGAGTGTATGTTAATATCCCCGCAATGTCTTGCTGAGCGTCAGATACTATAAACACTCGGTTATCATACCCGGCGAACTCCCGCATACCCGTTGCAAAAGGGGCCGACGAAAAAGGAGATCGTTGGGGAGAGTGCGCACGTAAAAATTCCCATCGTTCTGCTAAAAGCGTATCACTTAGAGAGCCATGGGAAACGGTGTAATTGGTAGGCGTGTGGGGGCTCAAAGGATATATTGACTTAAATCTCTATTATCTGCAACAGAACCGAGGCGCTCGCGAACCAGGGTAGCGTCAACAGTAATTGACTCGCTTTCAATATTATCGGGAATCTCAAAGAGAATTTCTTCTAGTAATGTGGTGAGAATAGTGTGAAGGCGCCGGGCGCCAATATTTTCGACCTCCGTATTGACCTTCGCCGCGATCGAAGCAACCTCTCTAACAGCCTCATTCTCAAACTCTATAGACACCCCTTCCGAACTCAATAGTGCAGCATACTGTTTGAGGAGCGCATTCTTTGGAATCGTGAGAATCTTGTAAAAGTCTTCTTCGGTCAGGTTATTAAGTTCAACTCGAATCGGGAAACGGCCTTGCAATTCAGGAATTAAGTCGCTTGGCTTCGCAATGTGGAAGGCTCCACTTGCAATGAACAGAATGTGATCGGTTCGGACCATGCCATATTTTGTCATGACATTCGAGCCTTCAACAATAGGAAGGAGGTCTCGCTGAACGCCTTCTCTCGATACATCTGGACCGCTTTTATGGGATTTCGTTGCAACCTTGTCGATTTCGTCAATGAACACGATGCCAGCCTGTTGTACGCGCTCTAGAGCCTCTTTGGTCACCTTGTCCATGTCAATCAGCTTCTGGGCTTCTTCTTGAGCCAGGATCTCACGGGCTTCCGCAATAGGCATCCGTCTTTTTTTCTTCTTTTTCCCTCCCATGTTGCCGAACAACTCCTGTATATTCATGCCCATCTCCTCCATGCCCATAGGCCCAAACACTTGCATCATGGGCGTTTGTTCATTGGCAACATCAACCTCAACTTCTCGATCGTCCATCTCACCACGCTTGAGCTTCTCTCTGAATTTTTGACGTGTACGTTCCCGTAGTTCAGCTTCTGAAGAAGGCTCTGCTTCCGGTTCTTCTGCGGGAGGTTTCATGACAAAACCAGGGCCGGAGACTAGCTCGTGGCCGTTGCTTTTCACTGGGGGAATTAAGATATCCAGTATGCGTTCTTCAGCCAATGTTTGCGCACGCTCCTGAACGCCTTCCGTATATTCTTCGCGCACGATGTTTATTGCAATGTCGGTCAAGTCGCGAATCATGCTATCAACATCGCGCCCCACGTACCCTACTTCGGTAAACTTTGTAGCTTCTACCTTGATGAAAGGCGCCCCAGAAAGCTTGGCTAATCGCCGGGCAATTTCTGTTTTGCCTACACCCGTAGGGCCAATCATGATGATATTATTGGGCATAATCTCATCCTGGATATCGGCTGGGGCGTTCTGGCGCCTCCATCGATTTCGCAGGGCGATGGCTACGCTTTTCTTAGCATCCGTTTGTCCAATAATATATTTGTCTAACTCAGATACTATCTGGCGGGGGGTAAGTTGATCCGACATATGAGGGTTGGCGGTATTCATCTAAGAGTGTCCAGTACAGCATGAAGCCTGTAAAAGGCTATTCGTTTTCCAAATCGTAATTCGAGTCATCCACTTCATCACCATCATCATGAGCGTTGTTCTTGTCATGATTGCCGTAGTGCCTGGTTGTTTCAAAGAGTTCTTCTTCTTCGAAATCCATGCTCTCATCGGGATATTGATCTTCAGGGTGGAAGCGGCCTCCGTATTGTAAACCACCACGTTCTGTGATGTCCTGGTGTATCTGCTGAACATCAGGATGTTCGTTATCTACTAAAAGTACGGTATAATCATACGGAAATCCTCTCCTTTTTTCTAACCAAACAGCTCCTGCATCTTCAAGTTTATTAATGATAGATTTGGGATCATTTTGCTGGTCATCAAGAGACTCCGATAACTTACGAAGGAGCGGTGTCAGATACACTTCATCGTACTGCCCAAAATGCTCTTCAATAACCCTGAGCGTTTCGTAGGCAATCTGATCGGTTATCTCATTGTAGGTGATATCTCGCTGGACGGTTGACGAGGTTCGCGACAAGCGACGGCCATAATTTCCGTTACGGGCTGCTGGATTGGTTTTGGAGATATCTCCAAGCTTCCGGATAGCACCCTCGCTGAGTAGATCAACTGCGTGAAGGAACGTCTCGTGGCCCGGTACCTGGGATCGTTCAGATAGGGGTACTTCCTCTAACGTAACAACAAGAATATTCTTGCCCTGGCTTTTGAGGTGCTGAACAAGGGGTAATTGAACGCGGTTTCCAGAAATAAGAACGTAAGACTCAATGTCTTCTCTAGTATATAGAAGAGAGCATACGTCCAGACAAAGTTGATAGGCAGAGGTGTTTTTGTCGATTTTACTGGATACAAAGACTGGGCTCAGGCCCTGATTGTAAAGAGATTGCTGGATGAACAGCCCGTCTCCTCGCAAGGCGCTAAAATCTGCGTAGGCATTTGAGATAGCTATTTGAAACAGGTCTCTGCCCTGTAAATATCGGTTCAGCTCCTCAAGCATCTCTATGATGAACTCGTCTGGGTGAGTGTCATCCTGCAAATGATCAACCAGAAGATCATATAAGTTTTCGTAATCTACAAGAACAGCCGTGAGGTTGCCTTGCCTCCAGGTGCGGTTCTTGTCATATCTGCTATGATTCATTGGTACTAGTTTGTTACTCTAAATTCATAAATTAAATAGGAGAAAAGAACGGTATCTTATAGAGATAAGAGGGGCTGGATGCGAATGAATGAAGGTTTGTTTTATTGTAAATACTGATTGGTTTTCCTGAAAGGTCGATGGTGCCCACAGAGGCCTTTAATTTTCTTCTTCTGTAGGTAGTTCTAAAATGCGTATCTGATGATTCGTATAAATACAAATATCGGCAGCGATCGTTAATCCTTCTTGTACAATTTGTTTTGCGTTTAAATCGACTCCGTATTTCATCAGGCCACGCGCAGCTGCCAGGGCGTAAGGGCCTCCTGAACCAATTGCTAAAATATCATCATCCGGTTCGATAACATCTCCGGTTCCACTTATCAACAAAAGTCGTTCCCTGGATGCTACGGCTAACAAAGCTTCAAGGCGCCTGAGGTATCGATCTGTACGCCAATCTTTCGCTAATTCCACGGCTGAGCGAGTCAACATACCGCCATATTGCTGCAATTTTTCTTCGAAACGCTCGAATAGTGTGAATGCATCAGCGGTTGAACCGGCAAAACCCGCAAGAATTTGACCTCCATGAAGCGGTCGCACTTTTTGCGCTTTGTGCTTCATCACGGTATTGCCAAGTGTCGCTTGCCCATCTGATCCTAATGCGACCTCTCCATTCAGCCGGACTCCAAGAACGGTAGTCGACTTTATCCTTTGTTTGCCAGGCTGTTCCATATACTCTTCTGATTCGTGCAACATTGAGCCTTGTATCACCTGTCTTACACGAAGTACTTTGGAAACGGTTCACTTAACAAAACAGATGGTGACAATTTTGCTCCCGCTTGCCCTTAAGATGTGTATTAACAGGTAGTTCTATTATTCAGAATATTGCGAAAGCAGGTTAATAATTTGGTCCTGAGTTCTTCTGACCTCTCTAGTTTTGACGGTATAATTACTACACATCAAGACAAATAAATAAGGCGTTTCTGCTTTCGAAAAAACATATCCACTCAATGAGCTAGCCCCGGTCAAAGTTCCGGTTTTTGCTCGAACATTTCTAAATCCGGTACCTGATCTAAACCGGTCTTCTAGGGTACCGTCAACTCCGCCAATCGGCAGTGAATTGTAAAATGCTTGCCGAACCGTTGCGTAGGGATGATTCCACATATAGGAAAGCAAGTTTGCCGTCATATCTGCGGTAACCAGGTTCATTCTTGATAACCCTGAACCGTCAACCAACTGAATCCGGCTTGTATCAATTTGAGCACGTGCAAACGTAGCCATGGCCGCTTTGAGACCCATCTCGGCGGATCCTGGCTCGACGTCAGGGTCATTTACAGGATGGTGAACCCCTAACGTTCGGATGAATAGCTCAGCATATAAATTTTGGCTTTCTTTGTTAAGGGTTTCGACAAGCTGCTCGAGGGGAGGGGAGGTCAGTGTTGCTTGTTTACGATACCGCCTCATTTCATAACGAGGTTGATTGGCTAAATCATCTACATCGAGCACTGCTCCCTGGACTGCAATTCCTTCCTCAACAAGCACATCTCTAAATAGATGCCCAAAGTACAACGTCGGGTTAGAGATCGTAATGTAGGATGTGTCGATAACCCCTGCAGGTATTTCACTGAGTACGTCGATTGCATTGGTGTTCCGAATTCGGGCAAACTCACTGTCCTTCGATGAGTCTGCCGGCACAGTCAATGATTTGTTGTTGACGGTGACATACGAGGTTTTTGGCAACCAGGATACATTCGTTGGCATCCCTGGCCGCTGCCCTCTGAGAATAATCTGAACGCTATTGTCGTAGAAGGTTAGTGCTCCTATCTCAGCAGAGTAGTAATAAGGTTCATCGTCCCAACTCCATCCAATTCCAAGAGGGGCATCTTCGAACAGATCGTCATCCCCAATAATGTCGCCTTCAACCACACGAATGCCTGCGCTTCTCAGGTCACGCGCCAATTGACGGAGTGACTGCTTCGGATCGTCTTCTTTGTTATACCTTCCTCCTATACTGGGGTCACCCGTACCCCGGATAATGAGATTTCCCTTCAGTACCCCTTGCTCAATGGGGCCATCGGAATACACTGTAGTCTCATACCTGAAGCTAGGCCCCAGAATGTCCAATACAGCCGCACTGGTATACAATTTCGCGTTGGAGGCGGGCATCAGGCTTATCTCTTGATTGCGCTCGTAAAGCGTTTCTCCAGATTCAAGATTAATAATCTTGGCCGCCCAAATGGCATTCTTAAAGGTATCTTCAGCAAGATACGCTTCAATTTGTTCAATAAGTGCTCTTTGCTCCGTAGAAGCACTCTGACCATACACTGATGCCGTCAACGAGCATGTTAAAACGAGAGCAATAAATATAAAGCGATACACGATAGAGGGGATTTTTAGCGTTCTAATGAATGAGTTGAATTCATTAGAACGGTTTCGGGTTTCGGGTATGTGTTTCTTGTTGGTTTAAGGGCCGTTGATAATCTATAACGTATAACCCGAAACCGGAAACCCGAAACCGCTCAGATAATCCATTATCTGAGCGTATTGTTTATTCAGGAATAATTAATTCCGATCGTTCCTCATCCTGTTCCTTTAGCACGACGAAGGCGTGTTCTGCGTCGTCGATTTTGGAAGCCGGGATAACATCTATTAATAATTGATTCTTTCCAGTTTGTGCTTCGACGGATTGAACAAGCCCAATAGGGTAGCCTGGGGGGAAAAAACTGCTGAATCCACTGGTTACAACGACCTGTCCAATAGCGACACGCTCCGTCTTAATAACATGCTGAAGCAATAGCTTGTCTCTATGAACCCCTTCCCACTGTATGATGCCTTGTGCCTGGGAGGGTTGTACTTTAGCTGGCACCCTGAAATCCATATTAAGGTACGACATCACAAGCGAATAATTTTCTGTTACCTGGATGACTTTACCCAGGATACCGCGTTCATCAATAACACCCATTTTCTCTTCAACCCCATGCTTAGAGCCTACGTTGAGTGTTATGTAGTTCTTTTGTTTGGTTATCTCCTTCTCGATGATCCGAGCAGAAAGCACATTGTAAGAGACGGTGTCCACAAAACTTGCAAGCACACGAAGCCGTTCATTTTCTATACCTGCTTCTCTGGATTTAGCCAGCTCACTGGAGAGGCGAATGTTTTCTTCCCGCAGGAAATCATTCTCGTCAAGGGCCCTGAAATAACGACCAATCCAACTCAATGAGTTTTCCATGTGGCCCGTCGTTTCTAGAGCAGTGGCACGCAATGCGCGCACCATGGTGAGGTTTTGAGTAAACATGACAATAGCTGATATAGAAAGAAGCACCACGAGCAGTGCCCAATCTCGTATTCGAGCCCATTGTCTGAATTGCATAGTCTTAAGTTAGTACTTTCTCGTACGTTTCTATGTTTTCAAGTACTTTGCCTGTACCGCGAACAACAGCCGTTAGTGGATCTTCTGCGATATATACGGGAATCTCAGCTCGATTTCGGATCAGCGTATCTAATCCTTTTAATAGAGCGCCTCCACCTGTGAGCATAATGCCGCGTTCCAGTATATCCGAACCAAGTTCCGGGGGGGTACGTTCCAGGCAGTGTAATACAGCTGCTGCAATCTGGCCAATTGGCTCATTCAATGCCTCACGTACATCTTCAGATGAAATCGATCGGATCTTCGGAATACCGCTTACAAGATCTCTCCCTTTGACTGATATTTCAAGCTCAGGCTCAAGATCTACCGCACTCCCGATCTCGCATTTAATGCGTTCGGCAGTACGAAGCCCAATAAGCAAATTATGATTGCGCTTAAAATAAGTCAAAATAGTATTGTCCAACTCATCGCCTGCCACCCGGATTGATTCGTCAATGACTATACCTGAGAGGGCAATAACTGCGATTTCCGTAGTACCTCCACCAATATCCACGACCATGTTGCCTACGGGCTCCTCTACGTTCATCCCAATTCCAATAGCCGCAGCCATGGGTTCTTTGATCAGGTAGACTTGCTTCGCGCCCGCCCGCTCGGCCGATTCCCGTACAGCGCGTTCTTCTACACCTGTTATCCCACTCGGGACACATACAACCATGCGGCGGATTGAGTTGTACCAGTTTTTTTGCACCTTGCGGATCAATCCACGGATCATCTGCTCAGCCACTTCAAAGTCGGCAATAACACCATCTTTTAAGGGGCGAATCGTTTCAATCTGCGGATGGGTACGCTCATGCATTTGCTGTGCTTCAAAGCCGATGGCTATGTCTTGCCGGGAGGCTCGATCTACAGCAACAATGCTAGGCTCATTGAGAACAATGCCCTGATCTGCAATATGAATCAAGGTATTCGCCGTACCGAGATCTATAGCTACGTCTTGAGAAAACTTAAAAAATGGCATGCAATTCTTATCGGTTCAGAGTTAAGCGTTCGTGGTTCAGGGTTGAACGGGTCCAACACCAAACGCCGAACACAGAACGCCGAACACTATATTTAGTGTCTAAAGTGTCGCTTTCCGGTAAACACCATGGCTATACCGTGATCGTTAGCGGCTTTGATTACTTCCTCATCGCGTATCGAACCTCCAGGCTGCACGGCGGCGGTTGCACCGTTTTTAATCGCTTCAATGAGGCCATCCGCGAACGGAAAGAAAGCGTCGGATGCTACCACTGATTCCTTAAAATCAAGTTCCGATTTCTGGCCTTTTCGTATAGCGATCTCTGAAGCATCTATCCGGCTCATCTGTCCAGCACCTATACCCAGGGTCGATTGATTCCTAGCATATATAATCGCATTACTCTTCACGTGCTTTACGATTTTCCACGAAAAGCTAATGTCCAGCCATTCCCTTTCGGTTGGCTGGCGCTCTGTAACTACCGTCACTTGCTCTTTAAAGAGGTCATGCCCTGGAAGAACAGGATCCCGTTCTTGGATCAAGTATCCACCAGGTACGCTTCGAATGTCGGGCACGCTGGAATGCCTGGCTTGTTTTAAAGACCGAATAAGCCTGCGATTCTTTTTCGTCATTAGAAAATCTAATACTCCCTCTCTATAATCGGGTGCAATTATGATTTCAGTAAATATTTGGTCGATTGCTTTTGCAGTTTCCAGGTCAAGCGGCTGATTTACGACCACAATCCCACCAAATGGAGACTGCCGGTCGGTAGCAAATGCCTTGTCGTACGCCTCTTTTAAGCTAGAGGCTGAGGCAGCGCCACACGGGTTCGTATGCTTCAGGATTGCACAGGTAGGAGCGGCATCGATGAATTCGTCGATGAGAAAAAGGGCGGCACTAACATCGATCAAGTTGTTGAAAGAAAGGGCCTTGCCATGAAGGCACTCGTAGAAGCGTTCCGGATTTCCATACAGAGATGCTTGTTGATGTGGATTTTCACCGTATCGGAGCGACTGAGCATGCGGAGCTTCCAGGTGCAGGGGCGATTCCTTAACGGATGCACCATTGCGGTGCGCTTGGAAGAACGCCGAAATGGCTTTGTCGTATCCAGAAGTATGAACGAACGCCTGGTGCGCAAGCCGTTGTCGAGTAGCCATGCTCAGGGAGGCATCTTGCTGTTCTAACTCAGTTGCAACAGCATCATAATCAGCAGCTGAGGTCACAACGCCTACAAAAAAGAAGTTTTTCGCTGAGGAGCGAATCAGTGTGGGGCCGCCTATATCTATATTCTCTACAGCAAACCCGATCGTGACCTCATCCTGGGATACGGCTTCCTGGAACGGATAGAGGTTAACGACAACCAGGTCAATCGATTCGATTTTATGCGCTTCCAGGGTGTCTAAATCTTCTGAGTCCGTTCGGCGAGCCAGAATGCCCCCGTGAATGGCCGGATGAAGCGTTTTTACTCTGCCATCCAGGATTTCCGGAAAGTCAGTGATGCTGGACACGTCGCTGACAGGCAAGCCGGCTTCCTTAAGGGTTCTGGACGTGCCTCCAGTAGAAATCAGTTGAATCCCTAAGGCATGCAAACGCTGCGCAAAGGGTACAAGCCCCGTCTTGTCAGATACAGATAATAGGGCGCGGTGCACCTTGTACAAATTATCCGGTTCTGGTAAACTTTTTTCTTTTATCATGAGTGGTTGGGTGAATGCGGTATCTGAGGTTCAATAAGTACTCGGTGCCCTTCAATGGTTACTCGGCCTTCTGCGATCAACTGCAGGGCCTCGGGATAAATTTGGTGTTCGACGCGCAACACTCTCTGGGCGATGTCGTCTGCCGTGTCATCCTGGTGAACAGGCACTGGCTTTTGAAGAAGGATCGGGCCGGTGTCGTACTGGTGGTCAACAAAATGAACGGTGGCTCCCGTCCAACGCACACCTCGTTCTCGTACAGCGCTATGAACATGACGGCCATACATACCTGGGCCGCCGAATGAGGGCAGTAGTGAAGGATGGATATTGGTCATGCGCCCCTGGAACCGATCAACGAGAGGGCTTGGGATTTTCTTTAAATATCCTGCGAGGGCAATGAAATTGATGTCTTGCTCATCAAGGATGGCGAAGAGGGCTTCAAGGTATGTATCTGGAGAAGCATAAGAGGCTGGATGTACGGTGTAAGCAGGTATACCGTGATTAGAAGCTCGATTGAGAACTCCTGCGTGATCTTTGTCGCTGATAATCAGAGACACCTGGGCATTAAGCTGTCCGCTCTTCACAGCACGGATAATAGCTTCTGCGTTTGAGCCGCCCCCTGACGCAAAGATCGCAATATTCATGTGAAGCTGCTCCGTCTTCATTGGTGTCTTACTCCTCGTAATGTGTAACAACCGGCTCTATAATGGATAAATCCGCTTGCCCATTATGTACCTCCAATCGAGCTTTAACCCCCACTGGCATCGCATTTTTCTTAGGAATATGGCCGTACATCAGTCCCTTTGCCACGGGAAAGGGGGCTGATTTGCAATAATCTTCAAACACACTCGCAACAGCCATACTTGTTCTATTTGAAGAGCCTGTTTCTGTAAATTCACCAATCACAAGCCCCCCCAATGCGTCCCAAATACCCGCGAGTTTGAGATGAGCGAGCATGCCATCAACCTTATAGGCCGGTTCTCCTACGTCTTCTATAAATAAAATGGCTCCTTCAAAAGAGGGTAAATAAGGGGTGCCTATGAGGCGTGTAATAACTGCAAGATTACCTCCTAAAAGAGGCCCGGAAACGGTGCCTGGACGAAGCTCCTGTAAGGACTGTCCGGTGGGACCTAGAAGGGGAGAAGGGGTACCTCCTCGCGCAATGTCCCAGAATAAGTGCTCGCTTTCAGGATGTGAGTTGGCCCATTCGGTGCTTACCATGGGGCCTGAAATACCTGGAACGCCTGTTTTGGCATAAACGGCCAGATGAATGGCTGTGATGTCGCTGTAGCCAATGATTAATGTAGGATGAGCACGGATCGCCTCATAATCGATAAAAGGGAGAATGCGGAGTGAGCCGTAGCCACCTCGTGCGCAAAAAACAGCGTGAATATTCGGATCACGAAGAAAAGAATTCAATTCTTCGACGCGTTCATGGTCGTCGCCAGCTAAGTAATGATCCGTCTTTACTGGAGGGCGCCTGGTAACAACGTGTAACCCAAGGGATTCTAAATAGGCAATGCCCGCTTTCAGCGTACGTACATCAGATACTGCGCTGGCTGGTGATACAATTCCAACGGTGTGCTGAGAAGAGTGGAGAGCTGGTGGACGCAAATGAATGGGGCCTCAAACCGATGGGTCGGTACGGTGAAGTCAGGATTTGGAAATTCTACCCTGTATTGCTCTTGGCAATGTGACAGCCCTTCCAATGATCACCCCTATAATGAACGTGCTGATAACGATGATCGCAACGGATTGAGTTATTGCAAAAGGGCCTACAATCACTGTAGTCTGCAACTGATTCTCCAATGCAAAAAACACCATAAGTAGGAGAAATACTAAAACCAAGACCGTGCGCATGACTGTGGGTATAAGTTATTATTTATTATAACACTAAGATAAAATAGAGAACCTTGCCCCTATATTTCAAGTCAACGGCTCCACATATCGATTGTTACTCAGTTATTAACTTATTCTGGATACTGACAAAAATTCTCCATGCATGTTGTTACTTCTTCTTATCTCCACCCACTTCTGGGGGTATAAACATCTCTTTACCAAAGACGGCAAACAGCCCGGTTAGAAGCCCAAAACCAAACGCGGCAACCACTGCTATGCCGATTTGAGTGGTTATTTCGAAGTAAGCGACAAATATGGTGATGTCTTGCGTATTTTCAGAAACAACAAGCATGGCAAGGCCGCCTAGCACAACAACAACGAGAAGAGTAATTATCACAGTCTGTATGGGAGGGATCAGTGGTACATAAATACGGGGCCGGCCAGGCTTCTGCTAGTGAAGAACCATCAGTTTCTGCTCTCTGAAAACCTGACTAGCGGAACGGGATGGATGGACTTCCAATGCATAAATATACGTACCACTGGGTAAAGTACCACTATTGAAAGGCAAGGAATATGTGCCTTGATTGTACAATTTTTGACGAACAAGCGTTTTAACATGACGCCCCAACGGGTCAAAAACGCGCAACGTGACCCGGCCGGCTTCTCTCAGCGAGAACGTCAGTGTTGTGTTGAGGCGGAACGGGTTTGGATAGTTTTGAGCCAGTGCTGCGCCTGCTAAGGAAGGCGCGGTAGGCGGGTCGTCTATGGAAACGGTTGGCAAGGGGAGGCCAACAAAGATGCCCCGTCCATGCGTTCCTACAGCAATTCGCTGATCAACGGTACGTGACGTGACTGATTCGACGACTGTATTGCCTATTTCGGAAGAAGCTTCCTGAACCCATTCTGTATTCTGCCCATTCAAAAACGAGGTCGAGTAGACCCCTGTACTTGTGCCCACAATGTACAGAAGAGTACCATTAACGGGGAGGATAGTGGCTGCTCGGAGGGAAGGCCCCGGGAGTTCTGCGTCTCCCGTCAAGTTTCCTTCAACAGGCGAAAACGAAGCACCTCCGTCGATAGAATGATACATGCCCACAATATTGTAATTCGAGGCGATGACCAGTAACTCGTTGCCGTCCAGTGGGTTAACGGCTATGTTGTGAATGTAGGCATCAATAGGAAGATCGAATAGTGAGATGTTGACAGGGGCTTCTGTAGACGTAGAGGCTTCGTCGAGCCTGAATAAAGCTGGCGCTCTGTCTGAACCGGATGCGGCAAAATAAAGTACTGAAGTGGACTGTTGGCCGATGTCTCGTATCCCTGTTTCCAAAGCTGAGATACTGTATCCGGATGGAATAGATACGTTTGAGAGCCGAGACCAACTGCCAGGAGCTCCGGGTATATTCCCACCACGCCATAATTCCCCGCCTGCGGGGTAATAGACAACCGATTCGCTCGTCTTATCTACCGCAAAAGGGTTAATGAATAACTGATTGCTGGCTCCCGTCGGTTGGATGGGGAGGGCATTGGCTAATAAAATACTCCCCGTAAAGCTGTTGTATCGCAGTTCGAACAATTGCCCCATCTGGGTCGAAGAAAGGCCATAGTCAGATCCTAAGTAGGTATACCCGCCATCGCCGCCGGTAAGGCGTTGAATTGACTCCGTTCCTGTTGCAATGGACGGGTCAAAACGCAAAAAGTGGGTTCCGTTATCCTGGGTGCCTCCTATGATACGGTCATCACCCGCCTCTGGGGGCAGGGACACGTGGTAGAACTGGGTGACATTATAGCCATTATTCTTGTCCTTCCAGTCGATCAGGTTGGTCGTGGAATCTATGTTTAGGGCCATACTGAGCCCCCCATCATGACCCGACCATAAAACGCCGGCTTCGAGCGGGTCGAAGAACAGGGCATGCTGATCTGGATGATGGCGAAGGTATTCATCGCCGTTGTTCGCTATCGCATATCCACCAACCCACGTTTTGGCAATGTCGTTATTGTCCAATGCGGTCGAAAACCCGTCCCTGGACCGGTATAGGTTCGTGCCGCCGATGAACACATCGTTGGGATCGTTGGGGTTTACGGCCAGGACCATGTCATAGCTGCTTTGTGTGTACAAATCCCCGAAGCCTCTCCCAAACATAGGAAGAAAGGCCGAACGATCCTCGCTCGCGCCAGATGGCAGCGTGATCACATAAAACTTCATGACCTCATCTTGGCCAAAGGATGAAGTTGTACTGGGTACCGTTTCACCAGTAAAGGTCCACAGGTAGGCAAGGCCTGGGTCAGAAGGCGCAAATGCTATAACCGAACGCTCGGGGGCACCAGGGAAGCCCGGTGGTGTAATAGACTGCCAACGGTCTCCATTGTCCGTTGAGTAAAAAACACCCGGCACATCTGTAGGGCTTGGAGTAACCCCGATTGATGTGACGGCTATGATCGACCCATCTGATGCGATATCAAAGTCGGACCATCGGGGAAGGGATTCTGTGCCGAGTACCCATTCTCGTTCAGACGCAGGCGTTTGTAATCGCTGGATACCAAAGGCCTGGCTCGCGGTAAAGATGCTGCCTGTTGTTGGGCTGGCAAGGACTTTTAGGCCAATGTCGAACGGTGAGTCCAGTAGCGTAGGGTTTCTGGACGACTCAATAAGCGTCCAGCTATCTCCATTGTCTGTTGACATATAGAGCCCTTCTCCATACCGCGGAGCCCGAATCCCGCGGTCTACATTGGACGACCCGTTAAACTCTCCTGTAACCGCGTACCACGTGGATGTATGCGCTTCTCTAGGATCCTGTGAGAGGTGGGTGATTGTGATAAGCTGAGTAGGGTCTGACGTTAATTCCCATGAATTTCCACGGTCCGTAGACTTCCAGATGCCACCGGCCACTCCACCAGCCAGTACTGTATTCGAATTTGTACGATCTACTGCCAGTGCCCGGGTTCTTCCGCCTACGTTGTTGGGGCCGGCTTCCGTCCAGGAAATGTTAGAACGGCTTGCCGCTTTATGTGCTTTTGAGTGGCCGGGAAGCGTAGCGGCGTAGGCTAATTCCTTTTTACGAATCCCTTTGGGGATCTCCCCAGTTGCTGGATCCTTGAGCATCCGGTGGAAATAGTCGGCGCGAGCCTTCTTGGCGGGATAGGAAATCGCAGAGTGCTCTTGCTGATCACGAAGAGAATCCTGTTTAATGCTCTGCCCCAAGAAGACCAGAATAATAAGTACGCTCATACCAACAGCAATGATGTTGGTATAAGGAATCCGTTTTGCGGTCATGAAAACAATAAAAAATCAGGGGATAGAGCTAGCGTTTGATGGACGATACCTGCCAATCAGGTGAGTCGGTACCTGCCATTTTTGCCATGCCCATGTGCCTTAATGTGATTTCAACGGTGTTTTCAGCGGCAATCATGGGCTGCTCTGTGTCATCATTTTCGACGAGTTGAGCCGCAATGAGGGCCTTTATCTCTGTTCCCGAGGGCAGAGGTGGCGTGCTTGAGCCATACTTGTGCACCTTCTCGATCTTGAGAACGCAGTGCATACCCGATTCAGTTTCTTCCGTGCTGACAATAGTCGCTGTAATCTGGGCTGTTCCTGGTGCAATTGGAATTGGAGGAGTCGGCATAGGTGGGACGTCAGAGGTGTCTGCTTGCTGAGCAGCACTCAGAGGCTCCATGTTTTCTTCCTTAGAGCTTGAACACATGGACAGAGAAAAGCACAGAAAAAGGAGTACTGATAGTGTGATGGTAGACATAATGTATTTCGTGTTAATGGTTATCGTATCGATCGCCCCTTCCATGATACTCTTCCGCTAAGATGATGCCAGGCAGAGTCTAGTTGTAAAGTCAGCCCGAGGATAAACGAAAGCGGAGCACACAAGGTAAGCCAAAAAGGAAACATACTATGCCGGTCCGTAACCCACTTATTTAAGAAAACGAAAGGAAGTAGCCAGAGGGCAATGACAGGAGGAAAGATATAGACAATCGAGAAAAAGAAAACAATGAATAGAAAAGATAAAACATGGCCGCCTGACAAAAGAAATGCATTTTTCCTGAATCCGCGCCAGGCGTCGGGGAAACTGGAGTACATATAAACAGACAATTCCCTACGCAGATCGACCAGGGTAGGTGTGATCCCGAGCTTTTTTAGATACCGGCCGATGAGCACGTCTTCTAGAATTTCGTTAGCTACTGCCTTGTGAGGTTCATGGGTTTTATACTTGTCTGCGTCGATCATCCAGCATTGGCCGTTGAGGGCTCCCAGGGAAGAAGCAGGGAAGGGGCGGACGAGGTACCAGGGAATGCCAGCCATGATTGCGTTAGGTAAAAGGCTGACTACCAACAATCCGTTGCCCTTATACCTGGGCAAGCTTGTCATAACGCTATTGGCCGGCAACTGCTGATATTGAGCGACAAGCCGGGACAAAGCATCTGCATCCGCCAATTCTGTGTCCGCATCTAAAAAAAGGTAATGGGTCCCTGAAGCATGCTTTGTGGCCTGATACAATGCGTGGACTTTTCCAACCCATCCATCAGGAGGGCCGTTGCCTTTAAAAATGTGTACGCGTGCATCTTTGTATGAAGATAGAACGTTCCATGTGCCGTCCGTTGAGTCATCGTCGTAAACAATGACCTCGAACGTCTCGTAATTTTGGCTCAGGATAGAAGGGAGGAGGCGTTGCAGATTGTCTTCTTCGTTGCGTGCCGGAATAATAATCGAAACAAAGGGATGGGGCTTCTCCGGCTGCGGACGTGGACGCCGGCGAAGATACAACAGGTTGGAAAAAAAGATAACCAACAAGCCTATGTGTATACTGGCTACAATGAGGGCAAGTTGTGAACCCATGAAGTACACTAAAAGCTAATGAGAATTGCCGTTCGTCCTCCAGAATACATGCCTCGCCTGTCTTACGTAGCTTTAATGAAGTATGTTGATGTTTTCGTGGTGGCGGATACGTTTCAGTACAGCCGGCAATCCTTTCAAAATCGAGCACGTATCCGCACCCCACACGGTTGGAGTTGGATATCGGTTCCCCTCGTGGGGCGGCAACATGGCACACCGATTTGCAAAACCCAAATCGACAACAGATCCGCATGGCAATCCAAGCACCGGCGTGCGTTTCAATACAACTACGGGAATACGGTCTATTTTCCTTTTTTCGAAGATCGCATTACGTCACTATACGAATCGGAATGGAATACGTTGGGCGATTTAACCTGGTCTACGATCAAGCTCTTTCATGAACTGTTCAGCATAAAATGTCGATTGATGAGGGCGTCACAGTTGGAGAGAAAAAGCGACTCATTGCCTGTCATTCTTGAGCAGTTTGATTTTGACCACTACCTGTCACCCAGAGAATCATTTGACAAAGATAAGGAAGGTCTTTCGTCCATTTCCTGTTTTGAATACAATGAGCCTCGATACCGGCAGCACTTTGAAGGCTTTGAGCCAGAGATAACTGCGTTTGACGTGTTGTGTAATTATGGAAATGAAGCAGTAGGAGTAGTTCAAGTCCCGTAAACGTCTTAACCCGGCATAAATCCGGGGCTTCTACGACTGTAAATGGTGCAAAATCAGACCAATCCAAGGCCTTTACGACCGTAGAAATCGCATCCCAGCATCAATCCAAGACTTTTACGACCGTAGAAGCCGTATCCCAGCATCAATCCAAGACATTTACGACCGTAGAAATCGTATCCCAGCATCAATCCGAGGTTTTTACATCAGTAAATGTCGCAAAATCAGACCAGTTCAAGACATTTACAGGTGTAGTAGCTCTGATTTGGGTCCCATTGCGCTCTTTTTCTAGCATGGCGCACCCGAAACTGCTCTTTAAGCGCAGACTTAAGAAATAAATTGCTCCAGATGTACTATATGGGCATACCATTGGATTCGTATAATGATACGCGTACACCGGCATAGACGCCGTAGGTGCACATTCATATTCATCTGAATGCGTCCGGACAGCACACGATGAGATCAATTAACTCAAACCCTTTAATTATGGAGAAAAACCATGAACTACAAACAACTAAGCATACCCGAACGACTCGGGTTTATCAAAGACGCCATAATGGTTGTACAAAGCGACGCTGTATTGACCGAAGCATTTGCCGATGTAGGCTACTCGGCAGACCGCCTTTCGGAAGGGCTGGGCCTTGAAGATGCCGCACGGGCATTTTGGATGACTCAGCAAGTCGAATACGGAACGCGTATAGAAGCTACCGGGGAAGTGAATGCGAAATACAGGCAAGTAGTACGTGTACTACGCAAGGACCGCGCGTTTGCAAAACTGGTTCTTGAAGAAGTCCCGGGCCTTTTTGAGAAACTCCGTTTAAATGAACAAACAGAGACAATCAGAGATCGATTGGTCCTACAGGCCCAGCACTTCTACAGCGAAGCGATGAAGCAACCCGATGTACTCGATCGATTTGCCGATGTCAGCCTGACTGCAGACGTATTGCAGGCCCGACTGGCTGAAGTGAATGTGCTGAACCAGGCCATTCAAGCTCAGCAACGGCAGACCGGCCAGGCCATCGCGATGACCTCACAGCGGCGAGCAGCCATGACGCGGCTGGATGACTGGGCACTTCAATTCATTACCATCGCCCGGGCCGTTTTAAAGAACGATCCGGGGCAATTGGAAAAACTAGGTGTCCCAATTCGGTAGGTTAAACAAACAAGAGGGGAAGGGGCCAGGTCTCTTCTCCTCTTGTCTTGTTTGTAGGTGTGCATTAGGAAAAGCGAAGGAAAGGGGCCTTCACACCACCTTTTTAGAAGGATAACAGGATTTTTATGTATAGTAATTGCATTAGATCTATCTACCCGTTTAATTCGGCTCATCTCTTACATCATTCCTAAACTAATCTGATGGATTCACAACTGGATTTGGGCATACTTAGCGAGCAGATATTATGGGGCGTATCCGTCTGGAAATTAGGCGCTGCGCTGGTGATCATTTTCTTAGGGTTCTTGAGCCGGCGGATCATAACAGGAATTTTTAACGGGATTATTAAGCGACGAGCAGATAAAAGCAAGAATCAATGGGACGACGATATCGCCCGCTACGTCCCGCGTCCGCTCGCCCTCGTTGCACAAATAATTCTCTGGCATGGAGCGGTCCTTCTGCTAGACTTACCCACAGAGCCGCTCGACATCAGGGGATACATTTATAACGGATTAAGTGCTGCCGTTGCTATCGGGCTCGTTTGGGTTGGGTTTGCGCTGATCGAGGTATTGGGCAACGGCATGTCCCGCCGAGCAGCAGGGACGGAGTCGAAGATTGATGACTTGCTGGTCCCCATGCTGCGTAAATCTTTGAAGCTATTCCTTGCGATTATCGCTGGTGTATGGATCATCCAAAACCTGGGGTATTCCGTGACCAGCATCGTCGCCAGCCTGGGAATTGGTGGGTTGGCACTGGCATTGGCTGCGCAGGACACCGTGTCCAATTTCTTTGGGTCTGTGGTCGTGTTTACGGATAAACCGTTTCAAGTGGGGGACTGGGTTGAGCTGGATGGGGTAGAGGGGACGATTGAAGAAGTTGGGTTTCGCACAACACGCATTCGGCAGTTTGATAAGGCCATGGTGGTCATTCCCAACAAGATGTTCACCACAACCCCGATTCGGAATTATTCCCAGCGATCCATCCGCCGCATCAAAATGACCGTCGGACTTTCTTATGAAACCAGTTCAAGTAAGATGCAAGACTTCTTGGCCGGTGCGCGAAAGCTGTTGGAAGAACACCCCGTCATCGATCAGAATTTCCACTTTGTCCATTTTGTAGAATTCGCCGATTCGAGCCTCAACGTCCAGTTTTACTGCTTCACCAGCACATCGGTATGGGTCGAATGGCTCAAGGCGCGAGAAAATCTCATGCTTCAAATAATGGATTTGGTAGAGGAACTAGGTCTAGAGATGGCCTTTCCGACGCGAACGGTGTATCTCAGGGATGAGAAGTGGGGGGAGGAGGTTACCGTTTAGGGTTTCAGGTTCCAGGTTTTGGGTTCAAGGTTTTGGGTGCTTGGCTTGCATTGCTTGGGTGTAAGCTTTTAGTACGGCATGGATACGCGATTGGTATCCAGGGCCGTCTTGTTGGAAGAAGGCGAGTACGTCCTCATCGATGCGGAGTGAGATTGACTTTTTCTTTTTGGGTTCAAAAGCTTTCGCATTTTCCCAAAACGTATCGTCGAGTTCAGGTATGTCCGAAAAGTCAATCTCTTCATCGGATAGAGCAGCGAGCTCTTTGGAGGTAAGTTCTTTATCGTATCGTTTCATAGTACCGATTTCGCTCTGATTTACTTGCTGGCCGGGCAGAAATTATTCGGATACGTTCTTCGCGTTCAGTAAAGACAAGACAAAGTCCATCTAAGAGTATATACGATTGTATTTACGAAGTAAAAAAAGAATTGTTTACCCAATAGACGCTTGAGCGGAGTAGATATAACCCCTTAAATGTTAAAAACCTGCAAGCTAGCTATAAACCTCTTTGCGAAGGTGATCCGGATGTGCTAAAATGAGGGTTATAAGAAGTATTACGGTGCATAGTAATTCCATCTTGAAATATCCCACATGCAAAAGATTTGGTCCCGGTTAATTCTTGAAACGGTTTTATTGGCATTTCTATCCACTGCTGGAGCCTATGCACAAAGTCCAGATATCGAAATAGAATGGTTCAACGAGGCGGGAGGAATAGAACTGGACGGGGGAGGGGCCGTTTTTCAGGATCGCTTTGGATATATGTGGTTTGGTACCTTCAGCGGCCTGTATAAATACGACGGGTATGAGTTTGAAATATTTGTGCATGATCCTAATGACTCAACTTCCATTTCTGGATCTTGGATTGAAACGTTTTATGAAGATAGTAGAGGTGATCTTTGGATTGGTACATACAGTGATGGAATAAACCGATTTAACAGAGAATCGAACACATTCACTCGTTTTGAGCACGATCCTAAGGATGAAACAAGTATTTCAATAGGGCAAATTAGTGTCTTGTTTGAGGATCGAAGGGGCACCTTCTGGGTGGGCAGCCAAAAAGGATTAGATCAGTTTGATGTTGAGTCCGGAACGTTTAGTCATTATGTACACCCTACCAATGATCCTTCGATACTTAAAGACAGTTGGATTGTGAGTATTGTCGAGGACAAGGTTGGGCGGTTGTGGATCGGAACAGAGAATAACAAGGGTGTCTTCAGGTATGACCCCCAAACAGGGTCCTTTACTCACTATACACACAATGCTGAAGACCCTAAAAGTTTATATCACAACAGCGTTCATTATATACTTCAAGATAGTCGGGGAGATATTTGGATTACAACTGCAAAAGGGGTACTTCATCGCTTTGACGAAGCCACTGAGTCATTTGAGCGATTTAACCTGGATCCTGCCGAAAGCGGGGGTATCTTGAGAGCCCAAACAGACAATTTTGAATCTTGGACAGATGCAGCATGGGCTACACTTCATCTGTTCGAAGCAAAACAAAATCCAGGGCATTTGTGGATTAGTTCAACTATTGGGCTTTTTCGTTTAAATCTCACTTCGCATCAACTCAATTTCTACAACGATGGCGCGAGCTCCATGCCTCGTTTGAAGAACCAACAATCATGGGGTTTTGCTGAAGATGATACAGGGGTGATTTGGGCGACTTCAACTAGTGGAGGAGCGCATAAAATTCGATTTAAAAAAACTTGGCTGACACATTACACACCGGGCGGCACCAATAGGGGACTCAGTCAAAATCAAATAGGTGTACTTGGAGAGAATGAGGATGGCACTATTCGGCTGCACTATTCTGATTATACCTACGATCTACTGGATCCAGCAAAAGGTGAGATAATTGAAAGAGCAAATTTGAGAGAAAGACTAAAGCCCTATAACCTATCCTCATTCAGGGAAGCGTTCGTAGTGGGTACGTCTATCTTACTTGTAATGGAGGATCAAGAGTGGATATACTTTAATCCCACAACTGATGCACAGAAGCAAATTACAGTACCTGATGGATTTCAGTTAAGATCGGATCCTTTCGAGGATAGATTAGGCAATATTTGGTTTAGCTGTAATGATTTGTGCAAGTACGATTCTGAAAGTGGAACGATCAAGTCCGTTTACACTTTTGATGATCGACAGGTCAGTCGTATCCTTGGTGAAGATTCGGATGGAGGTATATGGTTTAATACGTATACCGATGATAGCATATACCTGGCAAGGTATGATGTGAAGAAAAGAACATTGTCATATTATACAACGAATGGTCATAGGGCAGATTGGTGGGTTGAAGATAAAAATGGTGATTTTTGGGTGGGTACCTTTCAGGGAGGACTAATTAAACTTAAAAATGAACAGGAGATAGAAAAAGTATTTGGATTAGATCGAGGGCTTCCCAACTATCATGTAACTGGTCCACTTCTAGATCATGAAGGTTACCTCTGGTTTGGGACAGCGAGTAAGCTGGTCCGATTGGATCCTAATGATGAGACGATGACTTTTTTGTCCCTTCCAGGAGAGTTTGATGGAAAACCCTTTTCGACAGCCTTTAACAGAACGTTGGTAAGCTCACGGGGTCATTTCTATATAGCAAGCCTGGGGCGATTGCTACAGATTTCTCCTGATCTCTTTGAACCTAACTCCTTAGTACCACCTCTTGTGTTAACAGACTTACTCATAGATAACCTTTCTGTTGATATAACAGGTGAATCTCCTTTGAGCAAACCTATATCTTTAGCTGAAAACGTAAGGTTATCCTTTGAAGAACGAGATATAACCTTAGAGTTTTCTGTCTTAGATTTCGAAAACCCAGAAGCCAACACCTACTCCTATAAATTGGAGAACTATGATGAGAACTGGGTACAAGCCGGTACTCGGCGGACGGCCACTTATACAAATCTTGATCCAGGGCAATACACATTTCGCGTAAAAGGGGCAAACAGTCTCGGGGTTTGGAATGAGGAAGGAGCATCGATAGGAATCACTATACTACCCCCATGGTGGCGCACTGTGTGGGCGTTTGTTGTTTATGGTTTGTTGTTTGTCGTTGGAATAGTCGGAGTGAATCGCTTCCAACGCAACCGCATCGTATCCCGCGAGCGCCTCCGCGCCGAGCGCGAGAAGGCCAAAGCCATCGAAGCGACTAACAACGAACTGGAGCGAGCCCTCAAACACCTAACCGAAACGCA
>JAHQVL010000331.1 GCA_019634345.1 Rhodothermaceae bacterium | reverse complement strand
GGCCAAATTAGTAAGTGAGCTTAGCCAGGTGCCTGGTTGGGATGTAGCTGTTCTAAATAAACTGAATGACAAACTGTGGTTTATTTGACATGTTTATACGAGGAGAGCTCAATGCCTTAGAGGAGAATTTGTTAGATCAGGCTAGTCTGAAAGAGAAAGCATTCTATCTGTTTTTAACGGATAAACCGATCTCCTATCCACTAGATGAAGATTTGAGCGAAATTCAACAGATATGCCTATCTCAGTTTTGTTTAGAATCTCCATCAAAAAAATCAGAGATTGAAAGGATCAGGAAGGCAAAACCCATAATGGGAATGCATTACGCCAATAATTTGATTGAGCTATTTGCAATTAGTTTAAGTGATCCCAAAGCGGAAAAGGGCAATTTAAAAACTTACTGTAACAATCATTCCACCCGAGATTTCTTCGTGTTAAGTACAAAGTTCCGGGGGTATTGTACTACACCTCCTGAACCTAAAAATGCCACCGACAAGATAGCAATGCATCTATTTGAAGGTTCCTCCCCTGAAAACTGGACTGAGTTATTCGGTAGCGCATTGCAAGAAGCCTCAGATTTGATCGACACGTTCGTTCTAGGCAAAGCTTATCTGGTGATTATGAACGAGCACCCAATGTCCCAAAAGCTAGAAGATTTAACGTTTGCGAATGAAAACATCGAAAAACTGCTAACGCTAGTGGAAAACAAGATACAGCGACGTGTGGCTTATTCTGTATCTATACCTGCTATTGTCGTTGCTGTATGGACTGCTTATTGGGCGATTACTAATTGGGACAAGGCAGAACCTATTGCGTATGTTGTCCAGGCATTTTTCTTCTTACTTGCACTTATTGTCTTTTTCTTTACAGGCATGATGCCTGATAAGCTAGAATTTTTCAAAAAGTATAAAAACCGAATTGTTGATAGCTATTTCCGAAAAATGGGTATTGACCTTAAAGAGCTAAAGCGAAGAATAGGGCTACAAAAATAAACAATATATGTGCGAGTCCCCCCATATGTGCATTGCTGGATATTGAATCTTTTTAAGTTGAGAAGGGGACTCGCCTCATTTTCTTCAGTTGTCTGGATCGCCTCTAACGGCCTAGATTGCCTTTAATCGCACTTTTATAGGGTTTAGGCGCACATATCGGTTACGATAAGATATAAACCTTATCAAACTTTAGAAAACTCTACTTTCTTTCGGCTTTAGAGAGCGCTAGATGCATAAAGTAACTCAAGTTACCTTTTTCACAACGTCCAGCCAGCCCCACATTGCCCTTCCGAGATTATTCCCTCTATCACTGGCCCTAGCGAGGCTGCAGCTATCGAAGCGTTTAATTCATTCAGGTCACGGTACCCACGAATCAGAATAGCACTACCACCGGACGGAATGAATTTCGGCAAGCGGGACGGAGATAGATGTGTGGGTTTTGATAGGAAAGGTTCTTTCGTACTTTCTCTAAAGAAAGTAGATATCCCCCCTATAAAAGAAGACCGTCATAAACGGTCTTTTGCATCTCTGGAGGTGACGGGCGGATTCGAACCGCCGTACGAGGTTTTGCAGACCTCTGCCTAGCCACTCGGCCACGTCACCTTGTGTGTTATTTGCTAAGGCGAGAAGGCCCTTCAATAGGTAGTACGCCCGGCAGGATTCGAACCTGCGACCTACGGATTAGAAATCCGTTGCTCTATCCAACTGAGCTACGGGCGCAGGTCAAAGAACTAAACTAGTCGGGGTAGCAGGATTCGAACCTACGACCCTCTGCTCCCAAAGCAGATGCGCTACCGGACTGCGCCATACCCCGAGTCGTACCGATCGCCCTTATAACAGAGCTTTCGATGCTTTTAGTTCTTCCTGTACCTGGTCTACAGGTACAATCTTTTGAACAAAACGGTATTGACCATTCTCTTTCTTCTCGGCCACTACAATCTTCGCAACTTTCTTAGATTGCTTGTTTTTACCACGGTCGGTACGCTGGTTCTTACTTACTTTTTTTGCCATGATAAGTCACCTAATTACGTTTTGAAGATCGCTAGCTGCCTTCGAAAAATCAGCTATTTGATCTCTTTGTGAATGGTATGTTTCCGTAAAACTGGATTGTACTTCTTCAGCTCCATACGCCCAGGTGTGTTTCTTCGATTCTTAATCGTAGAATACCGCGAAGTACCGGGTGATTCCGTGCACTCTAGTATGACCTTGATGCGGACGTCTTTACTTTTAGCCATAGTCGCTTCAATGATTTATCGGCGAATCAGGTGTGTTTGTTTACACCTTTACGCCACGGGCTCTCGCTTCTTTTAATACAGCGGAGATGCCTTTCTTATTTATAGTCTTAATCGTGTTTGCCGTCACCCGCAACGTTACCCAACGATCTTCCTCAGGAATGTAGAACCGCTTCTTCTGTAAATTTACATTGAAGCGACGCTTCACTTTATTGTGCGCGTGTGACACATGGTTGCCGGACATCGGCCCTTTTCCCGTAAGTTGATCTCTACGTGCCATGATTTACGTCACTCTGTTCGAATTTTTAGACAGAATGTGTTTTAGTACCAATTTTTGAAAATGTTTCGCGTCTAAACCACTTTGATTGTAAATTTAGTGTATAGACACCCCTTTTCTCAATGCGCTACCCATAATCAACCATTAATCCATAATCTGAACAGCCTCAGCCGGCTTGATCAAGGAAGCTCTATGCGCTGGGTAGATGGCAGCCAACAAACACAATCCTATAGTTATCACTACGATAATGCTTACGTCCAGAAATTCAATGGAAACAGGATAAGCATCAAGAATAAACGAATCGGATCCAATCAAGGGGACCAGTCCAAACTGCTGCTGCAACAGGCACAAACCAAGTCCGGTAATCAAGCCAACCCCTGTACCGGCAATTCCGATGATAGCGCCTTGCAATAAAAAGATCTTCCGAATGTCCTCCCGTGAGACGCCCATACTCATCAACACGCCGATGTCATACCGCTTCTCCATCACGACCATCGTCAACGAACCCACAATGTTAAACGCGGCAATCACGATGATCAAGGCAATGATCAATGAAGCACCCCACTTCTCCAACTCCATGACGTCGTACAACTCTTTGCGGATATCGTACCAGGTTAATACCTCATACTTGTCCGCACTCAACATCGTTTGAATGTCCCCCTTCACTCTCGATGCCAGCTTGGAGTCCTCCAACCGAAGCTCAATCCCCGATACTTCGCCGGGCGTTCGAAACAACCGCTGCGCTTCGGCTAAGTCAATAAACACGTTGGTCTCGTCGTACTCTGGGACGGTGTTCATATCGTACCAGCCGCGGACATCAAACAGGCTGGCTGCCGGCGATGAAAAGATGCTGTTCATCATCCGCTCAATACCCGGAGCCGATAACAACTGCACCTGGCTCGCCACCATGTCTTCGGTGCCTGAGAGCAAATCTGTATCTGACTCGGTAAAGAGGGACAACTCTTGACCCAACCGGGATCCAATCACGATGCCTGCACGCCCCTCATTGCGCTTTACATCAAACTCCCCGATTGTCGTTTGGTCAACGACTGAACTCACGCCGGCCAATTGCTTCTGGTTTACCCCTCGCACCAATACCACGCGATTTGCATCCACATTACCGCCACGTACCAACAAGGCCTTGCCTTCGAGATATGCGGATGTACTAACAACACCGTCTAACGTCCCTAGCTGAGCCTGCAGGGAATCCGCATTCTTAAATCCACGCTCATTCGCACTAACAATCCGGATATGCGGATCCAAATCCACCAACAATCCCCTTACCACATCCCCAAATCCGTTCATTACCGACAACACCACAACCATCGCAAACACACCAATCACCACACCCATAAAAGAAATCCCAGAGATCAATGAAATCATGGAGATCTTCTTCCAGTCGATGAGGTAGCGGCGGGCTATGTAGTAGCGGTAATCCATAAAATTGGATTCTATCCAATTTTTGTTTCTGGTTTCTGGTTTATTGCTTCGCAATCAGTTAGATGGGCATACCCATCTGCGTGTCTGGTTTCTGGTTATTTGGCTATAGAACGAGGAACCAACCAGAAACGAGAAACGAGAAACTAGAAACCCAATATTTAGTTCTCACTCTTAGAGGCTCTACTTACTACCTTTACGATCCTTTTGTTTTTGGATGAAAACAGTTCTTTTCGTCACGCTTTCCTTTTTTTGTTCTCAACTCCTGCATGGGCAGTCTACGGCTGTTGATTCTACGCTGAATCCGTATGGGTCAGGATTGGGGCTTGAGGTGGTGGTTACCAATAGTGGATTTGGGTTGGGGGGGTATTTTGCGCGAGCTGTAACCAGGGAGGCTTCGTTTATTGCGGAGTTTTCGATTGGTACGGAGAAGAGCGATCGAGAGGTTAAGTTTTTTGGGCTCGGGCAAAGCTTCATCCCGGATAAGGCGAATTACTTCTTGAGAATGCCGATCCGCATCGGGGTTCAACGGCGCATCTGGGAAGAATACATCGAGGATAACTTCCGGCCCTACGTGCAACTCAGTGGCGGCCCCACACTCGGCTGGGTCTACCCGTACTTTGATGACGAAAATGGCAATGAATCCTACGACCGGGAAGAGCGGCGGTACGACGGATTCGGCTCTCTCTTCAAAGGCTCTTTTCAATTCGGCGTCGGCGGTACCATCGGACTAGGCGCCCACTTCGGAGAAAATACCCGACTCACTCAAGGCGTTCGCATCGCCTACACCTTCAACTACTTCTTCGATCCCATCCAACTCCTCGAAACCTCCGAACAAGTCGACCCCGCCAAATTCTTCGGCACCCCTTCGATTAGTATTACGTTTGGACGGCTGTTCTAACGTTGAACGTTAAACATTGAACCTAAAAAGTACCACATCCCCATCCTCCATCACATACTCCTTTCCCTCAGACCGCATCAAGCCCGCTTCTTTCACAGCCACTTCGGATCCCAATCGGTTGAAATCGTTGTATTTGATTGTTTCTGCTCGGATAAAGCCTCGTTCAAAATCAGTGTGTATGGTGCCAGCGGCTTGAGGTGCTTTGTATCCACGTTTGATGGTCCATGCCCGGGATTCTTTGGGGCCGGTGGTGAAGAAGGTGATCAACCCCAATAGTTTATAGGCTGCTTTCACCAGGCGCGAAAGGCCCGTTTCTGTTACCCCGAGATCCGCCATAAACTCTTCGCGTTCTTCCTCGTCCAACTCGATGAGTTGCGCCTCCATCTCAGCCGACACAAGAATCACTTCCGTATTCTCCTGCTCAGCCAATTCACGCAGCGACTCCACGTAGCTATTGCCTTCAGCCAGATCTGTTTCGCTGACATTGGCTGCGTACAACAGTGGCTTGGACGTCAGCAAGAACAGCGATCGATACCAGACTTCTTCATCAGAGCGGACCGAAAAAGACCGGGCCGGCTTGCCTTCGTTCAGGTGCTCGTTTAATCGCTCGTAAAACGCAAGCTCTTCCTTCGCTTTTTTGTCCCCCGTTTTTACTGCCTTGCCCCCCTTTTCGATGCGCTTCTCCATCGTCTCAACATCCTTCAACAGCAACTCCGTATCGATAATCCCTACATCCCGCTGCGGATCCACCGAACCGGCTACGTGGGTGATGTTCTCATCATCAAAACATCGAATCACGTGCACGATGGCATCCACTTCACGGATATGGGATAAAAACTGATTCCCGAGCCCTTCTCCTTTCGATGCACCGGCAACCAGGCCGGCAATGTCCACAAACTCAATCGACGTGGGGATGACTTTGACTGAATCCGAAATCTGTGCCAGCCGATCCAGGCGTTCATCCTGCACGGTTACGATACCCACATTGGGTTCGATGGTACAGAATGGATAATTGGCGGACTCTGCACCCGCGTTACTCAAAGCATTGAATAGCGTGGACTTCCCGACATTAGGCAGCCCTACAATACCACAGCGTAAAGCCATTGATCACTGGTTATTAGAGGATGGAAAAAACAACCGCTGCCACGAGGGGGAGGTGTGAAATGTTCCTTTAGCAAGAACTATCCGACATAATTTACCATTATGAACTCACGCTCCGGCAAACGCACGGCGCACAATCGCCCCATGCCGGGATACATGTAGTACACGCAGCCGGTGTCGATACTGATGAGTTGCGGATGGTTGATCGGTTCAGGATGCGGTGTATGGCCACATATGACGGGCTTTTCCCAGGCCAAGTAGCGGGCGTTAAAATGATTCCGATCCCAGAGAAAGGTCTTTTCAGATGGATGCTTGAGATTCTGAGCCACCGTCCACCCAGGCTGTAATCCAGCGTGGACAAAGAAGAAGCCGGGCGTCTCGTGGTACATCTGTGTGTTTCTCACAAAGTGGATGTGCTCCTCAGGGATAACCACCTGCCCACTGCTTTCGGTATAACTCTCAAGCGTTTGCACTCCACCATTGAGTTGCCACACATCGGAGTCGTGATTATTTCCGTTGAGATGATTCAGAAAAAAGACTTCATGATTTCCTCTCAAGAAGATACAATCATGGGTTTCATCCAGCTCCAGCATGCGATCGATCACACCTTTCGAGTCCGGCCCCCGATCGATATAATCCCCAACAAAGACCAGCGTATCGTCTGCCCCAGGGCTCAATCGCTCAAGCAACACATCTAATGTTTTTAAGCAACCATGTATATCTCCTATTGCAATGAGGCTCATTACGTCCAGTTACTCCGTATCGTTAAACGAAAAGGTGGGAATTTCTGCATTAAGAAGATATTCGACTCTCGATCGAATCCATACCAATAAGGCCTCGCCCGGATTTTTTGATTTTCCCCTCTTTCTGCAACTCGATCAATACGGCATCCAGGATTCCGTTGATAAATTTCCCGCTTCGCGAAGTGCTGTATTTCTTAGCCACCTCGATTGCTTCATTTATCGATACTTTAGGCGGTATGTCTTCAAAGGATAGAAATTCGCAGATTGCCATTACCAATAATAATCTATCTATCAATGCAATCCGCGACACTTCCCAATTTTGCGCATGATTCTCAATGATCTTGTCAGCTACTTCAATATAATCAAGTGATTTTATGAACAGATCCTTCGCAAAATCCAGATTGGCTTTGTTTTCTGCTAGATCAGGCTTAATGATCGTTGATATATAATGCTGAGGATCTCCACTTGCCAACTTATACGCATACAGCGCTTGCATTACGCGCTCTCTCACTATACGACGGCTACTCATAGCGCTTTACGATATCTAAAAATTCTATAAAATCGTTTAATATTGCGAACAAAATGCTGGGAGGAGAAGGCCCCAATGTAAAATTAGATTTACAATTCGTCAAGTTTCTTTTGGTTCTCTCTAAATAACAGGATTCACTGCTAGTTCGAAAAAACATACACGTTATATCAAGCAGGTTATGAATTCTCCGGGTAAAGCGTCTAGTTTGAGACAATAGTCGAACTCAAGTCCATGCCCCCCATTCGAACCTCTACCCTGCTCTTTGCAACTGGCATTGTACTGACAAATAGCCTTCAGATTTCTCATTCAGTCATTCCATTCATCGGTGTTTCGGGCTTTTTTTGCATCTTTATTTTTTGTGTAGGTTCTCTCTTTAAGCCCGTTCGCTTTATTTCTCTTCACTCATTGAGGCAATCTTGCCTTCTCTTTGCAGCATCATTCCTTTGTGGAAGCTACACCTTCATGGAGCATACCGCCCTCAATGACACACATATCTCCTTGGTTGCCCTTTATCATTCTCCTGTTACAATTGCCGGCGAAATTATTGGTTTATCTCATAAAGCGTCCTCGACGGAACTCCATCTAGAAGCGAAAAAAATCTATGCAGATACCCAATACACGGCTACCTATGGCAAAATCGTCGTCCGGCTTTCTCGCGTAGACACCCTCCTTATGCCCGGTCAACATCTTCTCATTGCTGGCCAGATAAACCCCATACAAGGGCCCCGCAATCCTGGAGATTTTGATTACCAATCGTATTTAGCCCGTTCAACCATTCATGCACAACTGGATGGTGATCAATGGATTGAGCTCAACCATCCACCCCCCTTCTACTCACGACTTAGAACCGTGATCTCTACACTGCGCCGAACGATAAGCACATCCCTTCGGGACGCAGCTCCCTCGTCGTCCACGAACGCCTTGTTACAAGCCCTTATCCTCGGCAAACAGGATGCAATCCCACATTCTACCCGTCAGCATTTCAGAACGGCCGGCGTGTCTCACCTGTTGGCTGTTTCCGGATTACATGTTGCTTGTGTGGGGCTCATCGTGTATACCTTGCTCTGCCCCATGTGCTTGCGATTAGGCATGCATTGGCAATCGATGGAGCTCACCCGGGTTGTTGCTACCCTTTTGCTACTGTTCACCTATGTGTGTATCACAGGCTTCAAGCCCGCCGTTTTTAGGGCCACGGTGATGACAGCAATTTTTGTTTTGGCACCTTTATTCCAGCGGCCTGCTGCCTCCATCAATAATTTGTTTGTGGCCGCTTTTGTGCTCTTGCTAATCAATCCTACCCATCTATTCCAGCCGGGCTTCCAGCTCTCCTTTGCAGCGGTAGCCAGTATCATTCATTTTTACCCTCGTCTACCGTCAGTCTCCACAGGATCAGGGCACTTGAAAGCAATGACGCGCTATGCTGTTAATTCCTTCAATGTATCCCTCGCTGCTACCATTGGAGTCCTTCCAATCGGCCTGTTCTATTTTCACATGACATCCCCAGGAGGGTTGTTACTGAATCTTGCAGCAATCCCAGCAACCACGGGCATTTTGTTATCCGGCTTGCTGGTGTTGGTGAGCATGCCTATTAGTCAAGAACTGGCTTACGTGTTTGGTTTCTCGGCAGACTTCTGCTCTTCGGCACTTCTATTCATGACTGAATACGGAGCCTCGTCCCTTCCTTCACTCTCCCTCCCTCCATCACCCACAAGGTCTCTTTTCTGTGCGTTTGTGGGATTGATGATCTTTCTGGTGCCTAGTTTTAATCTTCGGCTTGGATGGCGGTACCTCGGCCTAATCCTGTCTTTCGCCGTACTTGTTCAGTGGATCTCTTTGATCAATCGATCAAACCACCCTGGTCTTGAGGTTTTGTTTTTTGATGTCGGCCACGGAGACGCTGCCCTCGTTACGATGCCCAACGGCCGGCGACTTCTCATCGACACCGGGGATGCTCCGTGGCAACCAGGCGCCCATGTGATCGCCACCCATCTGAATCGCTATCAGATCGACTGCATCGATGCAGTTCTTCTTACCCATCCCGACCAGGATCACGTTGGCGGACTGCAACAGTTGCTTGACAAGCACTGCATCCACACAATTTACACCTC
>JAHQVL010000330.1 GCA_019634345.1 Rhodothermaceae bacterium | reverse complement strand
AGTAAGTGAATCGGCACTGCATCCAGCGAGCGCTGCAGTAAGAGCGAATAAGGAAACGAGAAGGAGAGACTTTGAGTGTGCGATGAAATTTTTCATGGTATATAGAAAGAGTAATGTTTTAGAAGAAAGAATGAGAGTATGTAGAGAGGACTTAGAGGTTATGTCCATTAGGGCAATCAGAGCCACGGCACTCGGATTGGACAGCAGGTGCTTCATCGTCCTGGACGCCAGTGAGCGAATCGGCACTGCACCCAGCGAGCGCTGCGGTAAGAGCGAATAAGGAAACGAGAAGGAGAGACTTTGAGTGTGCGATCAAGTTTTTCATAGTGATTCAAAAGGTTTTGTTTTAAAAAAGGGTATGATGTAGCAATTCTATGTCCATGAAGATCATAGAATGCGTGTGATTCTCGGATGTAGGGCAGCACACCTATTGCTACAGGTTGTGTGTAGTCCGTGCCGTCCTATTCAGAGAAGGTGATGTAAGAGTGGAAGTTTTTGGAGATAGCGAAATCAGGGATGTGTTTTCTGCTTCGCTGAGGTTGTAAGGGTTTTGGTTTGCCGCAAGTTTGTTCAAGGAGACAGGCACCTTGACGACACTGCTTGATTGAAGGTGTGGCGGTGGCGTTGAAAAGTGAAAAGCAAGACCGCCCAGGCAAATAAAAAACGAGATACTGAGTAGATTTTTTAGTAGATGCATAGCTCTGTCAAAGCACATTTACAAAAGTTAAGGCAAAAGGGTCGTAGCGATCTTCAGTAGGCGCTTACAGCATATACAAACTGAACCATTGCAAACATCAGCCTATTCTTAGTTGGTGGATGCTTACCAAAATCTCTTTAAAGATTAGAAACTGGATTTACGTGACAGAGCTATGAAGTAGCGAAATGTAGTGTAAGTGAAAAAAAGTTTCTAGTCCGTATTGGTATAGCGTGTATACAAGAATTAAGCTTGTAGCCGATGCAATTTAGTTTTAGTACTGCTGGTGTATCAGGTTAAAACAAAAGGATCGCTAAGAGAGGAAGTGCGAAATACGATTTGGGAAACTGTACTATTAGTAACGCTAAATATAGCAAATAGTTACGAAATATGCATTTGATCCTGGCTAAGAGCACGTGTTTTTGCCCTTTCTGTAAAAGGGGGGAGTTAAAACGTGTCAGGTTGTTGTTCGCTTAGAGTTGCTTTTTCGTCAATTGGATATGCTTTTCACTACACGAAGACGTACATTATCAGTAAGTCGTTATATACAAAAAGTATCGCTATTCCGTTCTAGGTTGAAAAGAAATGAACAAGCGTTGTGCTAACTCACATCGCGGACATCTTTTAGTTTTTGATTACAAAATAGTTTCTTGCGCAACTCACTTTTAGATGGATTACTAAAGCAATTATGAAACCGGGTGTTACATACCTCTTTTATTTGCTTTTTGTACTGGTTCAAAATCCACTCTTGGGCCAGGATCGGCCTCTGCATGAAGTTGAAGGAAAGCCATTTAATACGCAACACTTTATTGACCAATCCCCTGAATTTAGCAACGAGAATTGGGATGTTGTGCAACATCCTAATGGGTTGTTATATGTTGCGAATCAAAGCGGTGTGCTAGAATTCGATGGTCATAATTGGAGATTGATCGAATTACCAGGGAAAAACTCGGTATTTGCCCTTGGAATCGATGAGAACGGACGCATTTACGTTGGGGCCCGAGGAGACTTTGGGAAGTTGGTGCCAAATGCTGTCGGTATGCTTGAATTTGAGTCGATGTTGGATCTCGTTCGGGAAGAAGAAAGAGATTTTCGAAATATCTGGGGGGTGCATGTAACTTCAAGCGGCGTAGTTTTTCAGGCAAATAACTATCTCTTCCGGTGGGATGGGAATCAAATATGGTCTTTGAGTTCTGATGACCGCTTACATACTTCGTTTGGTCTGTTTGATCGGTTCTTCGTGAAGAAAGACGGCGTGGGGCTTCTTGAACTCATTGGCGATTCACTGCATGTTGTGTCTGGAGGGGCTCAGTTTGCCGATCAAAGAGTCTTCATGATGGAACCCATGCTCGATGGTTCAATCATGATTGGGGCACAGGAAGGTGTAGATGGACCGCTCAACCTGTTTAAGTTTTCTGAGTCTGGTCTGACGAAATTTATTACAGATCCTCATCTTACAAGTGTCGATGAAGTATACACGTACTATGGGGGCACAAAAATTAGAGACGGCTACTACGCAATAGCTAGTTTGTATGACGGGGTATTTATTGTTGACGCAAATGGACGCCTGGTAGAAACATTTAGAAGCGATAGAACCATACCAGGTGATGTCACATCTGTTTACAAAGATTTCCAGGGAGGGCTCTGGATCACTCATTATACCAATGGGATCACTCACATCGGCGCTCCGTTTTCCCTGTCTGAGTACGACTTGCCAGGTAGTTTGGTGAACGATATCGTTCGCTATGAAGGTAAGTTATTTGTTGCTACCGATGAAGGGCTCTTTACACTCAAGGATCGGCGTTCTTTAGATGAGTCTGATCCCGAAAATCGATTTGATCTTGTAGAAGTGGAGTCCACAACAAAGATGCGATTCTCCCTGCATGCATTTGATGATCAACTGCTCGTGGCTACAGAGATGGGGATCTATAGTATGGTAGACGATGAAGCATCTTTGGTGGCGTTTGATTATCTGCATAAACCCAAATTATTTATCGATTCGCATGCATATCCTGGCCGTGTGTATGTAGGAATGGAAACGGGCCTGGGAATCATGACATATGCAAATGGAGTGTGGGACTGGGAAAAGGTCGATACCCATACTCAACCTGTTACGTCCATGGTTGAAGGCCCTGATGGAGCCTTATGGTTTAGTCGGAAAGGGATCAATAGTGAAGTGTGGAGGATGGAGTTTGATGATCAAGGACGGGTGGCGGATGAAAAACGTATTGCAGATCACGAAGAACTTAACGCCGCAGAACTTGAGGTGGATCTTATTGCTGGAGATATCGGCGTAATTGCTCTTCCGTTAGGGATTTTTCGAGCCAGGGCAGACCGTACTGGAGCCTATAAGTTAGGCATTGATTCAACACTAACAGGGTCTGTTGCAGATACATTGTTATACGCTTTTTCTGCTGATCCTCAAAACTACTGGACCGTCTATCCCAATAATCTGGTCTTAAACACATTATCTGAAGATGGGAAGATAGAACGAAGGTCTCCTCAGATTTTGCAGTTCTCAAATTTGAATAAAATTGACCATGTATTCGTAGACAATGATCAAGCAATCTGGTTGGGTGATAAGGATCGTCTCTTGAAGTTTAAGCCTAAGTATGCACATCTAGATGAAACATCTTATACGCAGGATTTGATAATCAGAAGTGTATCATTGGCCTGGAGCGATTCAGTCTTGTATGCAGGTGAAAAAGAGAGATTGGGAGAAGATGCTGAGGGTGAGTTGGATATTCGGTTGGTCTACGAAGATAACGACCTTCAGTTTGAATTTGCAGTGCCCGATTTTTATCGATTGGGGGAAATAGAATACAGATATAAAATTGATGGTTTTGAAAAGGGCTGGTCTGAGTGGACCAGCGATAATCATGCAGTCTACAGGAACGTGGATCCAGGGAATCACGAGCTTATTGTGCGTGCTCGTTCAGGAGATGAATACTTTGATACGGAAGCGAGGCTTCCTTTTTCTATTTTGCCTCCCTGGTATGCAACCTGGTGGATGAAGCTTGCCTATGTGAGTCTTGCGCTGTTGGGGGTATTGTTCATGGTGCGTTATTCGAATGCAAAAAAACGATTATCCATTTTGGAGCAAGAGCGAGAGTGGTATGATCGAATTCGGTTGGCAAACAATCAGTTGCGTACGGCTAATTCAAGCCTTGAGCAGGCCAATAAAATGAAGGACGAGTTTCTTGCAAATGCTTCGCACGAACTGCGTACTCCTCTAACAGCTATTTTAGGATTTACGTCTGTACTGAAAGAGGAACTCCTCGATGAGCATCAAGAATTTGCTGGCTTAATCGATGAGAATGGAAAAAGGCTTCTGAAAACCATCAATTCGTTGCTGGATTTAGCGAAGCTGAGAGCTGGCACAATCCAACTGGACATGAAGCCGTTGGAAGTAAACGCCAAAGTGGAGCAGGTTTTAGATTTGTTGGCTCAGCTTGCAAAAAATCAGTCTATTGCATTAACGATATCGAAGTCACCTGGCCGAGTTTTTGTTCTGCTTGATGAACACAGCTTTGAACGTGTTCTGTACAATCTCATTGGTAATGCAATCAAGTTTACCCCGGCTGGTTCAGTAGATGTAGAGATCAAACCTGAACCTGATAAAGTATCCATTCATGTGCGTGATACTGGCATTGGTATCGATGAGGCATTTATACCGTACTTGTTTGATGAGTTTAAGCAAGAGCCTTCTGTTGAAGTACATTCAGATGGAAGTGGGCTCGGGCTTGCTATTTCTGCTAAGTTGGTCGATATGATGAATGGGAAGATTGAGGTCGATAGTCAGAAAGGGGTGGGAAGTACATTTACCGTGATATTTCCTGTGAAGTATGTCGAACTGCCCAATGGGGATGAAGAGTCCCTCCCCGATAATAATTCTGAGACTTCCTTTAAGTCTACCATATAAAGGCTGCTTTTTGAGGCATGCCCGATAGATGTTTACATCCGTCCTATATAAGAGTGCAACCAGCCAAAATTGATGGGCAAACTCTTTTAACGGCTAAATACGGGGAACCTACATAAGCCGCAGTTCGTGACGGAATAATAAAAAAATGATAATCACTCCTTATTAATACATTGTTTAGCCGCATCGCTTTCACGGTTTAGTGAGAATCACCCTGTTCAATTTTTATACTTATGAACGAATCTAAAGCACCATTTCCAATTCGATTCTTTGCGGGGCTTGGTCTCCTCATCGTTGGCCTGCTTTCCGGGATACTGTTGATGCTGTTTATAAATGGGGAGCCAAATCTAGCAGATGATTTACCTCGAGTTGTAGAAAGAGTGGAACTCAGAAGCAATCCCGAGCGAACGGGAGTTTCGTATGATACGGCATCCGTTAATACGAATGGGCTCTCTACGGCGAAAATGCTCAGTGAGAGTTTCCAGGAAGTCGCGATGTCTGTAACTCCTGCGGTGGTTTTTATTCGGGTCGAACTTTCTTCGAGTAGTACCGATAAAGGCTGGTTTCCCCGGTTTAACAATAACCGACAAAGTGTTGGCAGTGGAGTGATCATCGATAAATCAGGATATATAGTAACGAACAATCATGTGGTAGAAGGGGCTGAAAATATTATTGTAACCCTGGATGATAAACGGCAGTTTGAAGCCAAGGTAGTTGGTGCAGATAAGTCTACGGATCTTGCCGTTATAAAGGCGATCTCGGCT